>CAZGHW010000004.1:0-12160 GCA_964525695.1 uncultured Rheinheimera sp.
CAAATTAACATTTTTGATGACGCGATAGCCAATGTTGCACTGCAGCTGTGTGCTGATTCGTCCTGCTTTGTTCTGACGGCCCGAGTATTCAGCAGGGCATCGTCAGTTTGTTGGTTTGAAGTCAAACAGCCTTCAATTTATCCATAGCGCAAAAATGTAACCCTTAGGTATCAAAAAGAGTTGACATTGATACCTAAAGGTTTCATATTGATACCTGAAGGTATCAATCAAAGGGGAAATTTCATGTCAAACTGGACTATTCAAGATCAAGAAAATTCTGTCAAAGCGGCAGCCACCGGCGCTTGTTTTGTCAGTTGGCTGACCGGCATTTGGTTGCTTGAGCAAATCAGCATGTTTTGGCCTGAGCTGAAAGGTGTCAATACTGTGTTATCGATAGCGCTGCTGGTGACCGTCGGCTGGTTTCTGCGCAAAATGTCGCAACAACCCAAACTTCTGAGTTATGGCTGGCGTTTACGTGAAATTTGTGGTGAATTCCACGACGAATATTTGCGGGCGAGTTTTCAGCGTGCCACTAGCCGGGCTTTTTCTCTGATGATGTTGGTAGCTTTAATTGGCCTGGTGACCCCGGATGTGGTGGCGAAATTTGCCGATCCAGCACGGGTCTCCAATCAACTCTTTCCGCTGTTAATCCTGTTTAGCGGTAACCTGAGTTTTTATCTGCAATTACGCGGAGCTCTGGATGATACAGCCGATGAAGCAAGCGCAGGAGCAACGGACGAATGAGTGAAGCAAGCTTATATAACCGTATTGCCGAACTGCGCGCGGCCAGAAATTTGTCGCAACAACAACTGGCTGATGCTATTGGTGTATCACGTAAAACCATCAGTACAGTGGAAACCAGCAGGTTTACCCCATCAGTGCAGATCGCATTGCAACTAGCGCGCTATTTTGCGGTGCCAGTGGAGCAAATTTTCAGTCTGGAACCTTTTTACCTGTGAGTCTAACAACCAAGCGGCAGTCGACCATAGCTGCCGCTTACCAAAACGCCAAAAACATCCGCCCCCCCTCACGGACACCACATCAATCCACCCGTTGGCTGTGACAATTTGTCACATTGCAGCATGCCTGTTGACGCCTTATGCTGCGTCATTTTATCAGCGGAGCTTGTCGGATGATTTCAGAAATGTTGGGTTTTATAGTCAGTTTAGTGCTGCTGCTGGTTAGCTTAATCAGTCTGGTGTATTGGCTATTTCCCGGGCCGGATGTTACTGGCGACAAAAAACTTGAACAGCGCCTCGAATATTTTGTTTTTACCTTCGCTGCCAGCTGTGCTTTATTGGTGTTGTTGTGGATGAGCTAAATGGCCGTCCCGGGATAAAAAGTGCCGCCATTAAAAAAGCCCTCAGGATCGGAGAGCTTTTGGTCGGGTTAGAGAACATTCAGCTGTTATTGCGCGGCTTTTTCTTTGCCATGTTTTGGCGAACGCGGGCCATATAACAAGCCATTTTTCGTCTCGGGTGATAACAAACGAGACGAGGCAATCGCGGCAATATCAAAACCGGCATCCATCGCAGTTTCCATAATTTGTTTCACTGCAGCTTCCACCAACATACCAACAATACCACCGCCGCTATTGTTGTTTTGTTCACTACTGGCGGCGCTGGCACTGCCTTGCCATAAAACTTCATTGGTCTTGCTATCAACCAGTTTCGCTTTTACTTCCACCACAGTGTCACTGGAAATCACCGCGTACGAAGTACCATATTCCTGCACTTCGATATACATCACCGCATCAGCACCAAAAATCTGATTGAGCTTTGGGGTTGACACAGTGTGGATATCTTCAGCTACTGTCAGGCCATTGTTTTTAAAGGTTTCATCGACCAACGCCACCGGAAATACATAATAACCAGCTTCCGCCAATGGCACTGTGACATTGGCTAACACGCCGTAAGGCGCAATCACTTCTGTGGTGTGGTTGATCGGCGGCAACACCAAAATTGATTTCGGATTACTCTTTTTAAATGCGGTGTAATCCATCGGCGCTTGGGTGCTGGCACAACCAGACACAATCATCGTCAATGCTGCCGCAGCAAATAATTGCATCTTGCTCATGATTTACCTGCTTTCGCATTCTTCAGTAAAAAGTCGATATATTGGGCTGATTCCGGATACAGCTGCTTCTCTTTTAATAAATAAGCAATGCCGGTATCCATTTGACCGCTTTCAATATACAAATAGCCTAAATGCGCATACAGCCCTGGACCCACCGCCAGTTTTTTCGCCGCACTTTGCGCAATCGTTTGTTCCAGCGCGCCAATTTCTTCGGTCACGGCAGCATCTTCATTTTTAAAATGTTCGTAAACATTGGTCTGGTAACTGCCGTAGTGATACAACGGCTTGGTCGACTGACAACCACTCAGCGTTGCGACCAGCACTACCAGGCCAGTAAAAAGCTTTAATTTCATTAAAGTGGTCTCACTGCGGTTGCCATTGGTTAGTTTGGATGCCCATGACTAGGTTATTCACTGCTTCGCGCATAGCTAAATCCAGCACTTTACCGTTCAGAGTGGCGTCATAGCTGGCAGTACCGCCAAAGCCCACCACTTCACGATTAGATAAACTGAACTCACCGGCACCCATCACTGAGTACACTACAGCTGAGGTTTCAACATCCACAATGTTTAACGCTACTTTGGCATAAGCCACTTGTTCTTTGCCTTTGCCCAGCAGACCAAATAATTGTTTATCACCGGTCTGTTTACGACCAAACTCAGTCACATCACCAGTCACCACATACTTGGCCCCAATCACATTCTGTTTGGCGCCGGCAAACTGTGCTTCTTGCGATAACTCGGCCATATTGGCGCGATCCATCACAATAAAACGATTGGTTTGTTGTAAGTGGGTCAATAAAATAGTTTTGGCTTGGGAACCAAGTTGATCGATGTCGGCGTTGAAAATACCATTTTGGAAATTGGAGCGATTCTGGAACTTACCCACCACCAGTTTACTTTTTTGGCCCTGATAAGCTTGGTAGCTCGCAGCAACTTTTGGTGCTTCAATAGTGCGCGATGATTCGGTCGCGGTACAACCAGCTAAAACGATCAGCGGCAGGAAGAATGCAACATGATGGAATTTACTTTTCATTTGAGTGTCCTTTTAAAGCAAAAGTGGGAGGAATAATAACAGGCTAGCTACATTTAAGCAGCGCAAAGTTATACCCAACCTGAACAAAAAAAGTATTTCTTTCCGGCAATGTGCGCCGCTCAAACGATAGGATGGCACTCTGCTGCCGATGAAGCTGGACCACCGGCAGTAGCAGCGAACTAGCTGCCGGCAGAACTTTAAACTAACCAAATAAATTAATAATAGTTAAAACAGCAACTTTGGCTAACCTAACACCGATCTTAACGCAGTCTGCACTTCACTTTGGCTGCTGCCTGGCGACAACCGAATAATGCGGTAACTGTCACCACGGAAACTGCGATCAACTTCAACGAGCAGCAGCGTATCGGTGCCATCGGGTAAAAAAGATAATTCCACTTCTTTAATGCCTGATAACCACTGCCGTGGCCGGAATTCAAACTCCTGGTAGCAACCGCTTTTGCTGCGTTTACCCGAGGCTTGCAGATAACCTTTTTCTACATCTACTTTTTGCAGCTGATAACCCAGCGCCAACATGGCTTCAATACAATTGAGCTGCAGTGGACTGGCATCGATGCGTAACAGATCCTGATCCGCTGGATCCAACGCCATGTCGATATCCGCCTCGGTCGACAACCACACTTTGCTGACTGTGTGATGTGGCAAATGCGTCACCGGTAACTCGTCAGTTAAGCGTAATTCAAATGGCAACTGATGCTTTGCACCTGCCGCAACCAGCATCGCATCGGCCAGGTGAAAACGCTGCAGTGCTAAATTCTGATAATGATCGCCATTGTCAGAGCTAACTTTGACTCTGGTCATCAACGCCAAATCAAAGCCATTAATTTGCTGTGCAACAGCACCACCCTGGATCTGGATCTGCCCTTGCAAGCGACCACCAGGCACACATTGATTGCTCTGGAGCTGGGTATCGATTTTACAGGCACCGATGCCGACTGAAGCGAGTAATTGTTTAAACATCCTATCATCCTGTTTATTGAAAATGCAGAACTTCTATGTATGCGCTGACCGTAGTTTTAACAAGCAGGACCTGGTCTTTATTGTTAAAAAAACATTTCTTGCTGCAAACTTGTTTTTACTATCTGAACAGCGGACTTGCACAGTCAAACAGTACTTCTGCTCCGAGCAAAACTACGGATCTGTAACAAATTTGCAGAAGGGTAACAACCTCCCTCACAGCTCCTGCCAACGACCAATCGCATTATTTGGTCAGAATCAGCCACTAGCAATATAACTTTGTGCAACATAAGCACTTATTTGTTACAAATAGCTGCTTTACCAGTACCTGAGCAGGCTGCACTCTCACTACATACTTAAAGGAGGGTCACCTATGAAAAGAAACATCGCGCTACTGACGTTATGCCTGATGCTACCGAACCTTGCTCATACTGCATCAGCCCCTGAGCCAGCACAGCGTCATTTGAACCACTGGCTGCCAGCTTTCAGTAACTTAACTGACAGTCAGCAAGCGAAGTTGAAATATATCTATCAATTAATGCTGACCAGTCAATACAACGCTGCTGAACAACAATTGGCCTTGTTGTCTAACGAGGCATCTCAGGTATTCCCTTTATGGGTAGCGCTGCTGACTGAGCTACAGCAATTTAGCAAAATCAGCCAACTCGTGAATACCGGTCAACTGGATCCAAAGCATAACAGCGCTCAACTGGCCAAACTGGTGCAGCAACAGCAACCGCAACTGCACTTTAATCAGGCTGAGGGGAGCATAGCCTTAGAAACGCACTGGTTAATCGCCTTACCCAGAGTCAAAGTGATCCTGAACGGTCAGCCCTATTATTTCGTGCTCGATACCGGCGCTTCACAAAGTTTAATCACCGATCGGGTCGCGCAGGAAGCCGGGTTATCGCTAGCTGCCGATAGTCAGGTTGCGATAGATACCGCAACAGACAATCAAGTTAAGGCCGGTTTGACGATGCTACCAAGTTTTCAACTGGGTCCGGTGCAAGCGGTCAACCAACCGGCTTTGGTGGTAGACCGGGCGGAATTAGAGCAACAGCTACTGGGTTTTCATTGGTATCAAATCGACGGCATTCTTGGCTGGCCCTTACTCAAACAACTCGATCTGACCTTTGATTTTGGCACCGACATGCTAGAAATCCGTCAGCCAACTGGCACAGTCAAAGAAGGGAACTTAGTGTGGCTGTTTGACGATCCGATGGTCATCACAAATCGCGACGAACAGCCCAGATTATGGTTTCTCGACACAGGCGCTGGCAGTAGCGTGCTGACCGTCGATTATCTGACGCCAGCCCAACAGCAAACCATGGTTTGGCAAAGTAAAGAATTTGCGGGTCTGGGTGGTACCGGTAGTACGGAACGCGTCGGCCAGCTTGAACAGATTCGGATTGCTTTTCCCTCATTATCCCAACATATCGCCAAGCTGACCGTCAGAGCTGATCATCAGGATTGCGTTCACAGTCGTTGTGACGGTCGCCTTGGGGTTGATGTAGCCGCTGACCATCGGATGCATATTAATTTTCAAACCGCGACTTTTGACATCAGCAAAGCCGCCAAATAACGGCAACGCCTTGTGACAAGCAAACCAGGCACAAGGCGTTGGGTCCGTACTGCATCAGGCTTACCAGCATCGCCAGTAAGCCTGATGCAGCTGCTAAGTACCCAACTTGAGAAATCCTCAAGCAGAATTGCAGATTATTCATTGTTCTTTCGGCGCACGTCGGCGTATAAAGCTTACTAAGCACTGACGTTTAGATGTTTAGACTTCCAAATGTCAGTATATGCAGCGATTGCCAAAGCTGCCAGGCCACATCGACCAGTGAAGACGGAGCACGCCGGCAAGGCTGGTTTTGTCTCAGAGCAATGGAGCACGGATCACCATGAGCACAGATTTCACCTTTTCAATTAAAAGTATTTGTTTCGATGAGCATTATTCACCATCAGACAAAACCAGACTGACCACTAACTTTGCCAATCTGGCGCGCGGCGACAGCCGTCAGCAGAATTTACGCAACACCTTGAAGATGATCAATGACAGATTTAACGCACTGGCGCATTGGGACAATCCAGCGGCAGACCGCTATCAATTAGAACTGGAAATTATCTCGGTCGATATTCAACTTGCCCACAACGCCAACGCTTTCCCATCGATTGAAGTGTTAAAAACCAATATTATCGATCGGCACACCAATAGTCGGATCGAAGGCGTGGTTGGTAATAACTTTTCATCTTATGTGCGGGATTATGATTTCAGCGTGTTGCTGCTGGAGCATAATAAAAATCAGCCGCAATTTAGCATTCCGGCTAATTTTGGCGAGCTGCATGGCCGGTTATTCCAACATTTTGTCAATTCAGCCGCCTATCAAGAAAATTTTAAAAAACCACCGGTGATTTGTCTGAGTGTATCCGACAATAAAATTTATCAGCGTTCTGCCAATCATCATCCGGTGTTAGGTTTTGAATACCTACCGAACGAATCGTCTTTAACTGAACAATATTTCCAGAAAATGGGCTTACAGGTGCGTTATTTTATGCCTGACAGCTGTGTCGCACCTTTGGCTTTTTATTTCTTTGGTGATTTGCTGAATGATTACAGCAATCTGGAGCTGATCAGCACCATCAGCACCATGGAAACCTTCCAAAAAATCTACCGGCCGGAAATTTATAACGCTCACGCCGCCGCAGGTTTGCGTTATCAGCCGAATCTTAAGAGTCAGCAACATTCCCTAACCAAAATTGTGTATGACCGGGAAGAACGCAGCAAACTGGCCATTCTGCAGGGTAAGTTTGCCGAAGAGCACTTTATTAAGCCTAATCAGGCCTTTTTGACGCAGTGGTCGGCGCAATATGCCTCAGCACGTCCAGACAACACTCATAATTCAGCGCGGTATTGATGATGAAAAAACTATTACCTACTTCCACTGCAGGCAGTTTACCTAAACCTTTGTGGCTGGCCGAACCTGAAACCCTGTGGTCGCCCTGGAAACTGCAGGGCGAAGAACTCATCGATGGCAAATGTGATGCCCTGCGCATCGCCTTGCAGGAACAACAACTGGCGGGCATTGATATTGTCAGTGACGGTGAACAAACCCGACAGCACTTTGTGACCACCTTTATCGAACACCTGAACGGTGTTGATTTTCAAAACCGCCAGACGGTACGGATCCGTGATCGCTACGACGCCAGTGTGCCGACTGTCGTAGGGCCGGTGTCCAGAACTAAACCGGTGTTTGTCGAAGATGCCAAATTTTTACGCAGCCAGACCGATCAACCAATCAAATGGGCACTGCCAGGCCCAATGACGATGATTGATACCTTATATGATGCGCATTATGGCAGCCGGGAAAAACTGGCCTGGGAATTTGCCAGCATCCTGAATCAGGAAGCCCTCGAGTTAGAAGCCGCGGGTGTCGATATTATTCAGTTTGATGAGCCGGCCTTTAATGTGTTTTTCGATGAAGTAAACGATTGGGGCATTGCCGCCTTAGAGCGGGCCATTGCAGGGCTGAAATGCCAAACCGCAGTGCATATCTGTTATGGCTACGGCATCAGCGCCAATACCGAGTGGAAAAAAACCTTAGGTTCTGAATGGCGGCAATATGAAGCCGTGTTCCCGAAACTGCAAAAATCCAGCATTGATATCATTTCGTTAGAATGCCACAACTCGCATGTGCCGCTGGAATTGCTGGAATTGATCCGCGGTAAAAAAGTGATGGTGGGCGCTATTGATGTGGCCAGTAATGTCATTGAAACACCGGAACAAGTGGCAGCGACGCTGCGTAAAGCCTTGCAATTTGTCGATGCCGATAAGTTGTACCCTTGCACCAATTGCGGCATGGCGCCGTTATCTCGCCACGTGGCCAGAGGCAAGCTGCAGGCACTGAATGCCGGTGCCGAAATCATCCGGCAAGAACTGCTGGCTGCAGCAAAATAATCCAAGCTGATGGGGTCGCCTGACCCCATCATTGACTGATCACAAACCAATTTCACGCTCAGCAAGAAGTAACCTCAATGCCAATCTTCGAATTTTTCTATCAACATCTCACTATCGTTTTAGCCCTCGCCGCCAGCGGCATAGTCGCCGGTCTGCTGGCTGGTTTATTGGGCGTCGGTGGTGGTATTGTCATTGTGCCGGTGCTGTTTTTTCTGTTGCAAGCCAATGATGTATCAGCTGATTCGGCCATGTTGATCGCCACCGCCACCTCACTGGCAACGATGATCCCAACCTCGCTCAGCTCGATCCGGGCGCATCAGCAAAAAGGCAATGTCGATTGGGCATTATTACAACGCTGGGGCGCTTTTATTGTCAGTGGTGTGCTGCTCGGTAGCTGGTTGGTGACCCGACTGGATGGTCGCTGGTTAACACTGCTGTTTGCGCTGATCGCCTCCTTAGCGGCACTGAATATGCTGTTTCGTAGCGGCAAAGCCGCGTTGTTTCCGCAACTGCCAGGCAGTACAGCGCAAGGCATCATGGCCGGCAGCATTGGCTGCTGCAGTTCGATGGTGGGGATTGGTGGCGGTACGCTGTCAGTACCTTTGCTGACACTTTACAACTATCCGGCGCATCGGGCGGTGGGTACGGCAGCGGCCATAGGTTTATTGATTGCCCTGCCCGGCGCGACAACCATGTTACTGCTGGGGCAAACACCAGCAGACGCCCCGATTGGCACCCTGGGTTTGGTCAACCTGCTCGGTTTTGGCTGTATTGTACCGCTGACGGTGTTATGTGCACCGATAGGCGCAGCCTTAGGTGCCCGGCTGGACGGCGCTTTGTTGAAGAAAGTTTTCGCGCTGGTATTGTTGGCGACAGCGGCCAGGATGTTCATGCAGTTGTTTAGGGGTGAATGACGGTACTAACCAGAGCCTTTGCTTGACATGAGCCGTCGGACTGCCGCTATAGGTCGCGCGGCGTGGTTAGTCACCACATATTGAATCTTATCGGATCTGGCTATCCATCGACTGGTAAAAAATCCAAGGTCGGACTCGACCAGGCAAAGCCTGGGCAGTCCGACAACGATGATGAATCATTTTGTCCACAAACCATGTTGGACTGCCGCTGCGCGTCGCACTTCGTGGTGAGTCCAACCTACTCATTTTGAGTTTCAACAAACATTCAAGGTCGGATTCGACCTCTGCATCGCAGTTCGTAGATCGGACTCGACCAGGCAAAGCCTGGGCAGTCCGACAACGATGGTGAATCATTTTGTCCACAAACCATGTTGGACTGCCGCTGCGCGTCGCACTTCGTGGTGAGTCCAACCTACGCTTTTGGAGTTCGACGATTTATCTAATTTAATTAACTGATTAATATGAAATTAATTTTGATATTCCACAGCGCCGATATCACGCACCGCCACACCATTCCCATCCCCATCCACTGCCGCTGGCAACTGCACTGCCGCCGGGTAACGGGCAGATTCAACAGCCTGATCAATAGCAGCAGAGCCGACGCCAGGTTTGCCATTGGCATCCAAACGCGGATCCGCATTGATGATGTTGGTCACATGGATAGCAGGGTAAGTGAAACCATAAAACTCTGCTTCCATTCCCCAGATAATATTATTATTCGCACTGATAGTATTGCCCGGAACATCAAAACTGTACCAATTCAACTCAGTCAGGCTGAAATAAGAGTGCAGCAAAATATTATTGTCGAGCACCGCATTGAACACAGGTTTGGGTTGCGCAGAGCCATCAATCTGAAATAAGTGCCCTGCATCAATGAAGGTATTATGCACAAAGGTCAGATTCAGGCTGCTTTCCAGCTGGAAGAGCTCATCGCAAGACAGTGGCCCCTGAATTACATTGTTCGCGATCACGACATCTGCTGCAGCGCCACGGAAAGTCAGTCTGGGGCACATAGCTGCGTAGTAAAAATCATACCATGGGCTATCATCGGCAAAATTGATTTGATTGGCTTGAAAACGCAGATCGCCCTCAGCCTCTATCACATTTTGCAGCAGACCATAACGGCTGGCACCGAGTTGGTTGCCGATTATATTGCCACCGGTGTTGTCAATCTTGATCTTGTGGTTAGCCAGCACAAAACCTTCAACACTGCTTTGCTGACCCAGCGTCATACTGATGGTTGGCGGATAAGGTGTATAAATGTCGGTCGGCAGCAGGTTCGTCAGGTAAGCTGTACCAGAGGCTTTCAGTTGGGTGGTTTTATTGGCCAGGTTTAATGCGCCGACATAAATACCGGCAGGCACCAGCACCTCAGCGCTATTGGCTGCGGCATCAATACGTTGTTGCAAGGCGGCTGTCGACTCCCCCACTGTCACCATCATGGTATAGCTGGCAAATGCCGTGCTGGTTTTTTCATCCCGGAACACTTGCAGCGGCAACTCAAAGAAGCCGCTTTGCCGCCCCAACAGGGTCATGCGAAACTCCTGCCCCGTTTTAAAGGCCATCTGGCTACAGCTTTCCCAGCGTGTTGCATCAGATCCGACCAAACACTCCAGTTTTTGTATTTCTATCCCAGCCGGTAATACCGGTTGGATAAAGCCATGTTCAGGCACATTACTCTGAAATGCGGCATTCAGATACAGCATCACGGCTTGATCTTTGACTAAAGTAAAAGCACGGCGCTCCGTCGATAAATTATCGCCATAACTGATTCTATGGCTGAACATCGGGGTAAATAATCTGGCAAAACGGACAATCTCGCCGCTAAAAATATTATCGTCCGGTGTCAGATCCGGCAGTGACGAGCTAAGTTCAATCCGGATTGAACCTTTGATTTCATTGTAATTATAACTGTCGGTTTCGACCTGAAAACTGGTCAGCACGTTGCCGCTTTGCTCTTTGCGCAGCTTACACAGGATGGTTTTATTGCCATTACTTAACAGGCAACTGCTTTGTTGTTTAAACTGAAAATCACCACTCAGATCAGCTTTGATGCTGATCTGAGCTGGAACCTGCTGCCCAAACATCAGTGTTGTCGGCACAGAAACCGTAAAACTGCTCCGCATTCCTTGCAGCTCGGCACGTCCACTGTCGGAGAAACCCAGTCGCACCGCTAAAGGCTGAGCCAGAATCTGCAGCGGATCACCACCATACTTAAATTCCTCCAGATTGCTAAAGCCGTCAGCATCCTTATCGACCTTCGCATCTGCCGCATCCGCCGGATCAAAACCAAGGGCACGCTCATAACCATTGAGCATCCCATCGCCATCAGTATCATTAAAATCACTAAATGCCAGCGCAGTAGCGTGAGCCAGAGGCATAGTGAAGTTGAAGACAGGTTGTTGATTTTGATCCCGGATCACCAGATTGGTGTTTAACGCAGTCTCAGTGAAATCAAGCTCAAAACGCATGCTTTGCTTGGCGGCCTGCAGCACCACGGCACCATCCAGCCCCTGCATCATATTGTCACGGTAAATTGCTAAAGGGATCTCGGTGCTTAAGCTGTAATTACCGGTGGCAGAATGATTGATCGTACCGCTCACCCTCACCCCAGGGTTGGCACAAAACGTCGGGCGTCCGCCATCGAGCTCCAGCACCAGGTTATTCAGTTGTACTGTGGCTGTGGCTGAAGTAAAACGCAGATTGTGGGTGACGATCGTTTTTGCCTCACACACTGACGATGATGTATCCAACACAATGGCAATCCGACTGCTGCCACTGATGATAAACTTTTGCGGGCCGTTGCTGAGCTGAACATTTTGATAGCTGATGTCATAACCGATTTTAGAAGAAGCAAAGCTATCGACATAATTGATATTGCCATTTAACTGCATCGCATTAAATTGACAGTTGCTTAAGGTCACAGCTCTATTGCGGGTCCGGGTAAGCTCCAGATCACTATAAGGCAGTGCCACGCAAGGCAAGCCGCCCAACTGATAATGCTTTAAGTAGACGCTGTCCGCTTCATTCAATTCCGGCACTGCAAACAACAGCGGTGTCATTAAATCCGCCAGCACCGGGCTAATGGTTTCAGCCTGACTATTGCTACCGTTACTGCCACCCGGATTGGGCGTCACAGTGCCGCCAGTTCCAGTTCCAGTTCCAGTTCCAGTTCCAGTTCCAGTTCCAGTTCCAGTTCCAGTTC
>CAZGHW010000004.1:12260-157443 GCA_964525695.1 uncultured Rheinheimera sp.
CAGCAGCAGTATCACCGCCACCACCACAGGCAACAAGGGATATCACCATCAACACAATAGCGAGTTGTTTTAGCATCAAAGTAAGTCCGATTTAATTTCTAAGCTGGTGCGTCGTTTTGACGAGCTTGATCTTCACTGTTGCGGGCATGGCTCACCGAGGCTGACCTACTGCAAATCAAGGCAAGTACTTTATCTTTTTTTTACCCATAGTTCATCAAATATAC
Organism: uncultured Rheinheimera sp.; assembly: GCA_964525695.1. GTDB lineage: Bacteria > Pseudomonadota > Gammaproteobacteria > Enterobacterales > Alteromonadaceae > Pararheinheimera. Next base: position 12,485 of record CAZGHW010000004.1, read on the forward strand.
AAAAACAATTTATCGCCGCAAAATACCTCAATCGCGGTCTTGCAATTTATTGTCTCGGGTGGAAAAAAGCACTGGTGATGCGGCTTATTGGCTGAGTTAACGCTGAACAAGCGGGAGCGAATAAAGATGCGGAGCATACAATAAAAAGCCTGCTGGTTTTCTTGAACCGGCAGGCTTGACGGATTTAATTCAATTAACCTTTTGGCAGCACCACGGTGTCAATCACATGGATCACACCATTGCTGGTTTCGATATCGGTGCTAATCACCTGAGCCCCATCAACAAAAACTTTGCCATCTTTGACTTCAATTTTCAGCGCCTGGCCTTGCACTGTGGTGGCAGCAGAGAGTTTCACCACATCAGCCGCCATCACTTTGCCCGGTACCACATGATAAGTCAGCACTTTTGCCAGTGCGGCTTTGTCTGCCAGCAACCCTTTCAGGGTGTCAGCTGGCACTTTGGCAAATGCAGCATCATTTGGGGCAAATACGGTAAAAGGACCGGCGCCTTTCAGGGTATCCACCAGTTCAGCAGCTTTCACAGCTGTCACCAGCGTGGTAAAACTCCCGGCCGCCACCGCGGTATCAACAATATCAGTCTTCGCACTACCGGCCTGCACAGCACCAGCCACAAATAAAGTTGCAGAAAATACCGCAGATTTAACTAATACAGAAAGCTTCATCGTCATTTCCTTACGCTTGAGGTTGAACAAAAAATCCTCCTACTAAACGCAGCGCAACGCGATAAAGATCAAAACTATATTTTTCCAACCGGACTGAACTAAGCAGATATTTATTCGTAAGGCAGCAACACCAATGTGGTGCTGACAGCGGGTCAATACCAGCAGCAATACAGATGACGCTATCTAAGTGTTTAACCAGAAAGTGTCTGTTATTTTCAAAAAATATCAAAAATTTATCACTAATTATTGTGCAAAAAATGACATACAGCGATTGCTGCAGATAGCTAATTTCGTTTACGTTGGTGAAGTGTGATTAGGTTCTGTTACATCTTGCTATCAGCGATAACAAAGCACTGTCAGTTTTGATACTGCCAGGTAGCGGACAGTGCCAATACACCAGATTTCGAACAGAAAACTAACAGCGTTAAGCTCATCAATAGGACTGTGATATGAAAAAAACACAACCATCATTTAACCACAACTTGCCAACACTGGATCTGCTGACTGTGCAGTTGGTTGCAGGTGGTAATACTACAGTGGTAACAGACGCGGCTGAGGCCACTGCACCAATGCAGACCACTAGCTCTAATGAAACTTCTACCATCCCTAGTGGATATGGTTCTCGTCCGCCATTCAACTAAGCAGTAAAGCCCTCTGATTGGGCGAATCAGTCCAGTCATATGACAACAGAGACAAAGAAGATGGATTTCTCGGTACTAAACGAATTGTTATTCGTGCTCAATACTAAAGATTCAATACACACATTAAACAACTCTGTTTCTTTGTTTTGTAGTCTGTTATTAATTTTGGTATTTTTTACTGATAAAAAATTTAACTCTTCATCGATTGGCATATTGGTTTTATGTCTAGGAACAGGCTTGGAGAGTATCGCCTTGCCAAATTTGGTGCAAATTGCATCGACTGAAGAATTATTAAATTATTTTGTCTGGTATGGTGGCTGGATTGGATTAAAAATTATCTGTCTGCTGTTGTTACTCAAATTTCATCGCTTCTATCAACTGCGAGTCTCGGATGTTTCTATAACTCTTGTTTGGTACTATGTAATTTCAGCATTCATACACGCGATTGATTTTATTGAACGAGCCACTTTTGACTCAGGTGTTTTTGCTACTTTTTATCAATTAAGTAACTTGTTGCTGGGTGTTTTAATCGGACCAGTGGTTGGTTTAATGTTTTTCCGCGAATATTACCAACGCCGCCGCCAACTCAAGTTACAGGAGCGCTGAGCAATATGCTGATTGCTATAACCTTAATGATGCTTGCCGTTGTCCTGTATCTGGCGCGCCAGCTCATGAAGCTGCGTGGTGAACCACAAATTTATGCCGAAGTGGCGCAAGAACTGCACCTGCGGGCCCATGAGTTACTGGTGCGCAAAGATAAGCTGGAAACCAACCTACATATGGTCGATTTAAACTTTGAAAAAGATCAGTGGAAAAACGACCTGGCACAGTATATGGACGATTTTGAGCACGAAGCACTGCAACGTCGCCGTGCTCACCTGAGCAATAAACCGAAATAACCAACGACTTGGTCATATCGTCGATTTTGCCCTGATCTGGAAGGGCGGTCATCACCGGCAGTGCCAGTGCCAACCCTTTGCAACCATCAAGCCTTAAGGTTCAGTAATAAAGATAATACCAATGTGAGTAAGTTCCAAAAATTGTCTCGCTTGGCTTATGCAGGGGTTAGTGGCTGATGGGTTTGTGCTGCAGAATTAAAGTTGCTTAGATGGTTTAGTCCCGAAAAATAGTTTGTCTTTTTACAAAAGCTGTTTTAGTTTGGTTAAATCATCGACACTTATTTTTGCCACTCTACGGAATGGATTTTTTCACCGCAGTAAGGCCAGCAGGGATTTTATGGCGTCACAGTCTTACCAATTATTTCAAAGCGCAATTGCTGACGCTGAGAAGTTAATCAGCATCTTTGATCAACTGCCAAACCAAGAAACACGCCAACAAAACGAAGTGCTAAAACGCGCCGCCCTAGTGATGACTCTCACGGCCTGGGAAAGTTATATCGAAGCGTTTTTACTGGAACAACTCACCAAAAAAATTTGCGGTATCAAAGGGAGTTTCGCCGGGGATTTTATTCAGAAAAAACTCGATATCGAAATTAACCGGCTACATAACCCAACATCCGACAAAGTAAAACAACTGTCCCAAGAGTTTTTGCAATACGACATTACCGACCAGTGGCGCTGGTCAAATACCGAGCCAATCCAAGCCCGGCAACAACTCAACCAATGGCTAAATAAACGCGGAGATGCGGTGCATAAAGCCTGTACCAGCGATGACCCGAAAAAACCACATTTGGTAAAGCGGGACGATTTAGATAAAGCGGTTAGGTTTTTTAAAGAATTGGTTAGGGTTACGGATGGGGTTTTGTGAGTTGGCTAAAGGCAAGAATTGACCCTGAGGGATCCCCGCGAATTTAAGCATGTAAACATGCTCCATAGGAAGCGGTGATTTTTCTGAATTCCTAGCCCTGGTGCATCCATTCTTTTGGCGGCAAACAACAATATTGAACTATTAAAATCCGTTAACGAGCACGATATAAAACTAATCCGCCAATCCAACTTAGATAAAACGATTCAACCCGAAACCCGTAAATTGTTACAGCAATTGGGTTTTACAAATGACAATGAGGAAAAATCATGCGCTTTACTGTTGTTTACCAACCTGGATTTGCTAGCTGGTTATCAAATAAAACCACCAGCGAACGGTTAAATAGCGAGTTGATAAAAATTCAGCAAGAAGGAACTCAGGTTATCTCCGTCACGCCCGTGTCAAACTTCTTGGGTATGATAATTGCTTATGTGTTATTACTCGAAACGGACATAACCCAATAATTGAACAAGTAGCCCCCAACGCAGAAACGTTTGGGGGCAGATCAAAAGCATTCAAATTTACTTGCCAATCAATACCCAAGCTAAGGTTTTTCCTCAGCGCTTGGGGTGTTAACAAGCGTCAAGTGGTCGCGGTAGGCTAGAGATTGCACTGCATGGTTTTGCCCAGTATGCTGCCAGTCTGCCGCAAGAATGGCTGTTGGCAGAGCCTGATTATTTGGCTCAGATCACCGCTACTTTGGCATTATTCAGCACAGACGAATTTTGGGAGGCTCTGATATGAAAACTTTGTATCAGTACGCAATAGTCAGGTTTTTACCTCATGCGCAGACGGGCGAAGTCGCCAACGTCGGCATTGCGCTATGCGCCCCCGAGCAAGCTTTATTTGAATTCCGGCTGGCACCCGCCCGCTTTGCCCGCGTCACGGATTTTTTTGAAGATGTGGACGGCAAGTTATACAAAACCACCATTAACACAGTGCAAACCGAGTTAAACCGCGTCAAAGACTACGCCGCCACTGTGTTACCCAGAGAGTTGGTCGCCGTGATGCAGGAATTAGTACGGCCACGGGAAACATTGGTCCGTTCTTTTGTATTAGCTCAGATCTTCGCACTGTACTGGTGGATAAAAAACCTGCGGCAATTGCCGACCAGTTATTTGAACAACTGGTCCACCGCAGGCAGTTGCCATAGAGGGTTTAACAGAAGCCTATCAGGAACAGCTGATGGTGCGCGCCATTCGGGCGCAGCTGAAAACAGAAAAGCTGACCCATTTTAAACAGCAGCCGCTCACCGGTCGTTTTGAAGAAATCACTTTACCACTGGTTGCTAAAACCAACGCCACCTTTGTGATCCGCCCACTGGCCTTCCAGCAACAAAACGCCACCAAAATGATGGACCACGCCCGAACCTGGCTCGGACGTTTTGCCCGTTTAGCACAAAATGACGTGCTGAAAACAAAAAATATCCTGCTACCACTGCAAGGCCCAACCAACACTAACCCAAAACTCACTGGCGCATTTATTGAAGTCAGCCGCGAATTCGAACAGTTAGGTTTTAATGCCATCCCACATCATGACACCAAAGCTATTAGTACCTTTGCCAAACAGGCTTTAGTGGCGGATGTGTTTGAACTGCAGCATTAATTTTGTGTTGATGGTTTAGTTCCGAAAAAGAACTTGCCGTTTCTGAATACCTGTTTTAATTTGGTGGCTAACAAGTTACAACAGTAACGAAGTTGCCGGAAAAGGAAGTTTGGCAGTTTAGTTTTTGGTTTTTTGACCATTAATTATCCCGCTTTATATCTTCTGCCTTTCTTTTGGTGACTTCATATTTATCTGGGGCAAAACGCAATGTATGACCCGCCTCCTGATTGCAAGCACTGATAACAAATAAGTCTGCGTCAATGTATCCGGAGTCTGTTGGCACTTTATTGTTGTGCCCGCCCGCTATGTTGTTCGCCCATTATCGCCCTAATAAGACCTTCAGCACCAATGCGCTTTTGCGTTTGCCAGGTTTCCGATCATGGTTATTGCCTTATTGCCATCGTGTTGCAAACTCGGTGTGACCCGGTTTATGCAGCAACCGCTGCGTAATTCTGCTCTTTGGTTAATACAGCCCAGATAATGCGGGCCAGCTTATTGGCCATAGCAACTACTGCCACTGTTTTTTTCTTACTGCACAGCAGCTTTTTAATCCATGGGCTCCAGGCATGATTTTCTTCGAGCTTCCATTGGATCACTGAACGTGCGCCGTGGATCAGATATTTACGCAACGTGCTGTTCCCGCGTTTGCTGATCCCAAGCAGGTGACTTACCCCGCCTGTTGAACGCTGTTTCGGCACTAATCCTGCCCAGGCTGCAAAGTCTCTGGCACTTTTAAACTGTGTAGCACTACCTGCCCAGGATTCAATAAAGCTGGAGGTAATTAAGCCTACACCGGGAATGCTTTGCAAACGCTTGCAGTTCTCGTTCTGGCTGTTAATGGCTGTGATGTCACGTTCCAACTGACTGATTTCTTTATCAACCGCTTTATAACGCTCTACCAGCCGGAACAAGGCCAGTCGTAGAGTTTCCGGTAAATTGATGTCAGGATTTTCAGTCATATCCGCCACAGTGCCGATAAAAGCACGGCCTTTTTTCTGCTGAATACCAAATTCCAACAAAAATGCATGCGCCTGATTACTGACTGCTGTGCGTTCTTCCACCAACTGTTCACGTAATTTCAGTAAACAGCCAAAGGCTTGTTGTTCCTCACTGCGAACATGCGCAAAGCGCATCGTAGGCCGCTGAGCCGCTTCGCAAATAGCTTCGGCATCGTTGAAGTCATTCTTGTTCGACTTTACAAAAGGCTTCACGAAATTTGCCGGTATCATGTCAGCCCTATGACCAAGGCTTCTGTCTTTACGGCACCAATGATGTGCGCCACCGCAGGCTTCAAAAAACACAGCGCACGGCGGTAAATTTGCCAGATATTCTGCAAACTTGCTGATCAGTATTTTGCGCTTTTCTACAACTTTTCCGTGTTGATCTTGGCCAATGATATGACAGCTGAGCTTGCCAAGATCCACGCCTAATGTTTTGATAGACATGATGATTCGCCTCTTTTGGTTTGGTTACCTCATCCTAAGTCAGGATGGGAGGCGAGTCATCACATTAGACCTGACCCCGTGCGTTGCGAGTTCTATGCAACCCAATCTACTGGGTATTGGCTTGCGAACCGGACATGTGTTGACAATTAACCAGTTATCCAAGAATTTAATGATTTCGCTGTTTAAAGAACTCAAGCTGGATATAATCACGGCACTTTTCTAAAAATCGAAACGAATAGCAATAATGACTGAAAAACTGACCGCAATTGATCTCTTTGCTGGCGCTGGTGGCTTTTCATTGGCAGCGCTTCAATGCGGATTTAACGTTCTGGCGGCAGTAGAGTTTGATACAGCCGCAGCTAACACTTATAAAAATAACATTGTAACGACTTTCGGAAACGCGAACGCCAAGGTTTACAACACTGATATCAACCTCATCAATGACTTGAATTTGTTTATGTCCGAAGTTGGCGTCAAACCAGGCGAACTTGATCTATTACTTGGCGGCCCGCCATGTCAGGGTTTCTCCACTCATAGGATTAACAATTCTGGTGTTGATGACCCTCGCAACAAACTCATACTCAAATATTATGAATTTGTTCATGCGCTCCAGCCAAAGATGTTTCTGATAGAAAATGTCGCTGGTCTTTTATGGAAACGGCATGAGTCTTACCTGTCGACATTGAAAAAAAATGCGGAAGAAAATGGCTATACCATCAAATTTTGTGGCTTGGTGAATGCTCGTGACTACGGCGTTCCTCAAAACCGAAAAAGAGTTTTCATTTTAGGTGTTCGGAACGATCTGAATTCTGAATCGATAGTGTTCCCTCCAAAACCTACTCATTTTGCGCCAAGCTCAAATCTGCAACCAACGTGGAAAACAGCCTCATGTGTATTTGAAAAACCGCCACAAGCAATTCTCGACCGCTATTGGCCGGAGTATTTTTCGAAAAAAAGCAAACTTTCTGAAGATGAGACAAATAAGCTCTTGGCAAATTTAGAGTTTGGCGGCATGTTAGATGCTAACGATCCGCTGAATTTTAATATGATTCACAAGGAGGAAATGGTTTCAGTTTTTCAGTCGACACCGGTGAATGGCAGCCGCGCTGATTCAAAACGCATTTTGCCATGCCATGAAAAACATAACGGTCACAAGGATGTATACGGTCGAATGATGATCCATCTGCCATCAAATACTGTGACTACAGGTTGTATCAACCCTTCGAAGGGGCGGTTTGTACACTTGTGGGAAAACCACGGTATTACTATGCGACACGCTGCTCGCTTACAGTCTTTTCCTGATAACTTTATCTTTTATGGTAATGCTACGCAGCAAGCCAGACAAATCGGCAATGCTGTGCCAGTTACCCTCGGCGTTTCTTTGATTGATGAAATAAAGAAGATGCTGCAACGTTAGATATATTTTTTCGAGAACTTTAGCAGGACTTTGAAAAGGATTTGCCCGCGATATGACTATTCAAACAATCGCTTTCCGAACACAGGCACGTACTGTCGACCACTTGGGGCGCGAGCAAATTGCTGATTGCCCGACTGCGATCTCTGAGTTGTGGAAAAACTCTTATGATGCCTACGCCAGAAGCGTTTCTTTGCACATTTTTGACGACAAAACTCCAGTTGCTTCACTTTTCGATGACGGTCATGGAATGAGTTATGAAGAATTCGTTGAAAAATGGCTTGTCGTAGGTACCGAATCTAAATATCAGGTTAAGACAGATGAAGCAGCAAAAAAACAAGAAGAGGAAGACCGTGATGGTTTGCCAAAGCGAACTAAGCAAGGCCAAAAAGGTATTGGTCGTCTTTCTTCAGCCAATTTGGGCCCTTTGCTATTAATTGTCAGTAAACGGAAAAATCATGATTTTGTTGTAGCATTGATTGATTGGAGGATTTTTGAAAACCCCTATCTACTATTATCAGATATTGAAGTTCCAATAACTCGTTTTACTACTCAAAATCAGCTGTTTAGTTTGCTCCCAGATATGTTTGAGCGGTTAACAGATAATATATGGGGAACAGCAAAAGACCCAGAACGCACTAAAAGATTGCAACTAGCATGGGACACATTCGATAAAGTTACACTACAGAATGTACCTGAAGCTCAGAAGCCTTCTGAGGCAATTGCTAACACAATCATAAGTGCACATTTTGAAGATAAACACTTTCAGCCATGGTCTGTTTGGCAAAACAAAAGCAGTAAAGGCACAGCCTTACTAATTTCAGAAATCAATGATGACCTAAAAGCCCAATTAAAAAGTGCTGAACCTAGCCCTTCCAACAATGAAACTCGAAAACAATTTTTCGCTACACTTTCGGCTTTTACAGATCCATTTGTAGATAACACTGCCAACGAAGAAAATTCGTTTGATCCTGAATTTACGTACGAAGTTAGAGTATGGAAAAACAGCGCCTCAGATCCAGTAATTGAAGACGAAAAAAGGTTAATTAACAGATCTATAACTGAAGAAATGGAACACGTATTAAGCGGTAATATTGATGAACAAGGCATTTTTCGTGGCCAAATAAAAGCATTCGGTGAATGGCGTAAACTGGGCGCTGAATATGTCATTTATCCCCCGAAAGACTTTAAAATACCTAAAGGACCAACAACCTATGTAGGGCAATTTGGGCTGCATGTCGCCACATTCGAATTGGTTCGCAATAATTCGACTTTATCGGATGCGGACCATAGTAATTTTGTTGAATTAGCTTCTGAGCACAGCGGTTTTTTAGTTTTTAGAAATGGCTTACGTGTATTGCCTTATGGCCGCATTGACAATGATTTTTTTCAAATTGAAACGCGCCGCAGTTTAAATGCCGGTCGGGAGTTTTGGAACGCCCGCAGAATGTTTGGCAGAGTATCAATATCTCGAGAGAAAAACCCGAATCTAAGGGATAAAGCGGGACGTGAAGGTTTCATTGATAATAATTCAGCCAAAGCGCTAAGAACATTGGTTGTGCATATTCTAAGAACAGCTGCATATGAGTTTTTTGGTTCATCCTCACAAGTTCGGCAAGAATTATTACCCGATATTCAAGAACGAAACGAGCAAGAAAAGGCCGAACAGCAACGTAAAGAGTTAGCAAAAAAAAATGCCAATACCTTTAGAGGTAGATTAAAAAAGAATCTTCCAGGAATGCTTAGTCTATATGATGACACAAGCGAACTTGATACAGGGTTTAACATAGATAACGAGCAAGATCTAAGCTATGCCCAAGAGCTCATTAACAAGATTAATAGTAATTTGAGCGATCTCAGAATAACCGGCGCACCAGCTCGATTAGGTGCATCTGAGGATGATTACAGAACTTTCCGTCGAATTTTTTCCATTGTACAAGAACGTGTTAAAACTCTTGAAGTAGCTCGGTCTGAAGCTATTGAGAAAATTAAGCCTTCTCAACCTGAAGAACTTGCCCAAAAGCAGTTGCAAAGCCTTGCAAGCAGAATTCAAGCACGTCTTCGGAACTGGAAAAAAGGTATTAACGCTATTCAGGAAACTGAACTCAAGCGTGTTGAAACATTATTTGATGAGCGAAATAAACAGTTCCATGCCTTAGCCTTACCCTTAGTTGAGCAAGTAAAAGCTGGACGACTCAATTTGGATAAAGCACTTGTAGAAATGGAAAAAATCCATGCCCTTTTGGATACTGAGAACGAAGATACATTTCAACCATACTTAGAGTCTCTTGAATTAATGAGCGAAAGCATCAACATTGAGTTGATTGCACGGCAGGGCATTGCTGAAAATATTGCACTGAGGGATGACATAAATCGTCTCAATCAGCTTGCTCAATTAGGTGTAACAGTCGAAATTCTTGGTCACGAATTAAATAGTAACGAGAGAATGATTCGTGAAGGCCTTCGCCAAATCAAAAACAGCGGTGATATTCCCGGCACTCATTTAGTGGTCGAAGGGTTTGAAGCACTCAGTAATCAACTTGAGTTTTTATCGCCACTCAAAATATCAGGCGCGCGTACAAGAAGGCTTATTTCAGGTGAAGAAATTCTGTCTTACTTGCATAGTTTCTTTGATGTGGTAGTCCGCTCTCGAGCTATACAAATAATGGCAACAGAGGAGTTTCGACGCTTAAAGGTCGATGAGATGCCTTCACGTTTACTCCCAGTCTTTGTGAATTTAGTAAATAACAGCGTTTATTGGCTAGTAAACTCTGGCACTGAGCATCCTCAGATACAGCTTTCCATCAGCGAGGGCAAGCTGGTCGTTTCTGATAACGGCCCTGGGATAGATGAATTAGACCAACAAAATTTGTTCAAAATGTTTTTCACCAGAAAATCGAGTGGAGGCCGTGGAATTGGCTTGTACTTGTGCCGTGTTAATTTGATGGCGGGTGGACACACTATTGCATACGCCAAGGAATCAAAATTCAAAATCTTAAATGGTGCAAATTTTATTATTGATTTAAAAGGAGTTTATTTTGAATAACTTTGCAGAACTGGTAAAAGAGGCATTTATAAATCCTCTAAGGTCGGTATTAATAGTCGATGACCAGTACCCTACTTGGGAAGAGATTCTAAACTCCTACATCGAAGATGGAAGTAAAAAAGCCGATCTTGATAAACGTTCAAGTAATAAGTCTTGGAGGAGAAATCCAACAGAGCTTCTCCAAATTATCAATAAATTTCGTGAACGCAAACCTGGTTTTGTAATTGATATTCATGATGCACTTGCCAACAATACAGCAGATAGTGGAGGGGAGACGGTTTCTCAACTAGCCAACCACCTTCATCAGTCTGACTTATTAGTATTAGATTACAATCTAGAAGGAGGTACAGACCTTAGAGGCAAGAAGGCTAGAGAGATACTTTATTCTGTTTTATCAAATCAACACTTTAATCTAATTATCGTTCACACCGGAGAGCATGACTTAGAAGAAGTGGCCGAAGAAAGCCTTGTTTCACTTATGGCAAGCTGCTCATCAAAATATTCAGAAAAAGAACTTGATGATATAAACTCATTGGATGATGAAATTAGTATAATCGAGGCTGTAGGAGACTTTAACAGAGTAAAACTTAAAGAATACTTCGGTAGATCACAATATTTATATGCCAGAAATCTTGGATATGAAAATGCTTGTAAAGAGTACATGTCAGGAAATGGGATATTGTCGTCGCTTTTCCATTTGGCACAGAATTTAGGATTTAAGCCTAAACAAAAAAAAGTTTTTTTTATTTGGGCTATTAAAGAGATAGAAAAGAATTTTGCCTCTGATTTAGCTACTGAAGATTTAAAAGGGCTCTCATGGAAACTTGCAGGTGAACACAAATGGATTCGTTCTGCAAAAGGCTTCGTTTGTTTTATCAGGAAAGGTCCTGAAAACCTTCTGGATGCCCTTGAGAAAGCACTAATCGACTGGCAACCCACGCCATCAAGGCTGCTTTCAGCAAAATACAGGCATGAATTAAATCGTATAGGTGTTGAAGCAGAAGATGAGACATTATTAAAACATCATCTATTTGCTCTTTTTTACAAAAATATTCGCGAGGGAGGAAGAGAAAATATCTCTGATGAGCAAAAAAATATTATGCGGGAATTTAAGTTACGAGAGCACACATCAAGACAATCAGAAGGGTTATCGTTTCTAATAGAAGATGAAATAGTCAAGTTTGGTAAGCGCATAGTTGAATTAGACTTGTCAGATGGTCACGACTTTTTGTCACATTACAACGTCGATTTGTCAAATGACAATCACCTTAAAAAGGCTGTAGCTCAATACAACCACTACGTTTCGACATTGCCTAAAAAACCCGAAACCGAACAGTTGGATAGCGGACATATATTTAAAATAGACAAAAAATGGTGGGTTTGTGCTACACCAGCGTGCGACCTTCAGCCTGGGCAAAATTCCATAGCTTTTGGAGGTAAAAGCAAAACTTTAAGACCTTTTACTGCCTTTCCATTAATTGAGGAAAATCCCTATAAATTGGAGCCTCGCCATATAAACAGTGGAGCCTTCTGCTTTGTTGAGGACAATGGAACGATTGTCGCTTTAGGTATTAAATCCTTAGGTGACGAACAAAAACGGTTAGACTTGAAGGTGCATTGGCAAAATTTTGTTGCAGAAAGTGGCGGTGTCATTACGAACAATAAGTTGAATATTCAACAATTTGTTTTGCATGATGAAGGGGTCAATACAGAGAAGAAGGAGGCGATTGTCGTTAGTAAACTTCGGTATGCATATGCACTTAACTACATTCAAAGGGTAGGTATTAGTACGTCTAGAATTGGGCTTGAATATGTGTCTTAAAAAAATTTGAATCTATCGCATATGTAATCTTCGTACAATTTTAAAACAGACCTTAGCCTAAGATATTGCGGCCTAATCGGCCGCAGTCAAAAACGTCTTATAAGACTTATTCCCCGTCACCAATTGATAAGGATATCCCAAAGCCTCCAAATGCCCTTCAATCTCAGCCGGATCAGCAATCTCAAAGCCAGCTAAAACATCGCCAGTAGCGGCCCCATGATTACGATAATGGAACAAAGTGATATTCCACTTTTCGCCTAAGGTATTAAGGAAGTTCATCAACGCACCCGGATATTCCGGGAAATTAAACTGATAGACCTGCTCTTGCACCAAACGTGGTGGCATGCCGCCAATCATATAACGCACATGTAATTTGGCCAGTTCGTCATCAGACAGATCCTGATACTCATAACCCGCTGCCGATAACGCCTGATTGACCTGTTGTAGCTCTTCCGCGCCGCTGCGCAGTTTAATGCCGACAAAAATATGCGCTTTATTATCCGAGGCATATCGGTAATTAAACTCGGTGATAGCACGGCCGCCCAGCGTCTCGCAGAAGCGGCGGAAACTGCCTTTTTCTTCCGGAATAGTGACCGCAAACACCGCTTCTTTTTTCTCGCCGAGTTCACAGCGCTCAGACACGTAGCGCAGCGTATCAAAATTCAAGTTGGCGCCGGAAAGCACAGCGGCAAAATTCTGGCTATGGTCGGCCTTGGCGGCGTATTTTTTCAGGCCCGCCAGCGCTAAAGCACCGGCTGGTTCTGCCACCGCACGCAGGTCTTCAAAAATATCTTTAATGGCCGCACAAATTTCATCGCTGGACACCGTTACCACATCATCACAATACAGCTGCGCCAGTTTAAAGTTTTCACTACCGATGCGTTTTACTGCCACACCGTCGGCAAATAAACCGACCCGCGGCAAAGTGACAGGTGCGCCGTTCAGCAGCGCCACCTCTAAACAATTGGCGTCATCCGGTTCGACGCCAATCACCCGCACATTCGGCAGCACGGCTTTGATATACACCGCCATGCCCGCCAGCAAACCACCGCCGCCAACCGGAATAAACACCGCATCGAGCTTGTTGTGCTGAGTCAGTAATTCCTTCGCCACTGTGCCCTGACCGGCGATGACGTCGGCATCATCGAACGGCGGAATGTACACAGCACCCTGGGTGGCCGCCAGTTCTATGGCAAAACGGTTGGCTTCATCAAAAGCGGTGCCGTGTAACATGACATGGCCACCGCGGGCGCGCACCGCCGCCACTTTAATTTCCGGCGTGGTAATCGGCATCACAATAGTGGCATGTAAGCCCAGTTTACTGGCCGACAGCGCCACACCCTGGGCATGGTTGCCCGCCGAAGCACAGACCACCTGGGCTGTCGGGTTTTCTGCCGCCACTTTATGTAACTTATGAAAAGCACCACGCAGCTTAAAGGAATAAACCGGCTGGTGATCTTCCCGTTTTAAAAACACATGATGACCAAGGCGCTGCGCCAGTTTAGGCATGGCTTGCAGCGGCGTTTCCACCGCCGCCTGATACACTGGCGACAATAAAATTTCGCGTAAATACTGCTGTTGCAGCGCTTGCGCGTCGACCGCTGTCAACAAGCTGGGCGGATAAGCCGGGTTGCGATCACTGCCGACAGCGTCCGCAACCTCAGCTTCAACCTGCGACGCTAGCGTTTTTAATGCCGACTGACTCATAATTCATCCAGTTTTGATAAATCCCGCACTGCGCCTTTATCGGCGGAACTGGCCAGCATGGCATAGGCTTTTAGCGCCGGGCTTACTACCCGCACGCGGTCAACCGGCTTCCACGCCAATTTGCCTTTGGCCTCCATCGCTTCGCGACGCGTTTGCAATTCAGCGTCGCTGATGCGGATTTGAATACTGCGGTTTGGAATATCGATATCAATACCATCGCCATCTTGCACCAACGCAATAGCACCGCCGCTGGCTGCTTCTGGTGACACATGGCCAATCGACAACCCTGAAGTACCGCCCGAAAAACGCCCATCGGTGATCAGCGCACAGGCTTTGCCCAGCCCCATCGACTTTAAGTAGCTGGTTGGATACAACATTTCTTGCATACCCGGACCGCCTTTTGGCCCTTCGTAGCGGATAATCACTACATCGCCCGCCACCACTTTGCCTGCCAAAATGGCTGCGACCGATTCATCCTGGCTTTCAAAAATACGGGCGACACCGTTAAAGATCAGATTGTCTTTATCGACACCGGCGGTTTTCACAATACAGCCGTTCGGCGCTAAGTTGCCGTACAGCACAGCTAAACCGCCGTCTTGTGAATAAGCGTGTTCTTTACTTCGGATACAACCTTCAGCGCGGTCGTCGTCCAGACTTGGATAACGGCAGCTTTGGGAAAAGGCCTGCGTGGTGCGAATACCGGCCGGGCCAGCGCGGTAGAAGTCTTTTACCGCCTGATCCTGGGTGGTCATAATGTCGAAACGTGCTAACACATCGCCCAGTGACGAACCCGCCACATGCGGTGTATCAGGGTTTAATAAACCGGCGCGGTTCAGTTCAGCCAAAATGGCGATGACGCCACCTGCGCGATGCACATCTTCCATATGGTATTTTTGCGTTGATGGCGCCACTTTGGATAAATGCGGCACGATGCGCGATAACCGGTCGATATCCTTCATCCCAAAATCGACTTCAGCCTCAATAGCAGCGGCCAGTAAATGCAACACGGTATTGGTAGAACCGCCCATGGCGATATCCAGCATCATGGCGTTTTCAAAAGCGGTTTTATTAGCAATCGAACGCGGTAGCGCGCTCACATCATCCTGTTTATACCAGCGGTTGCACAGCTCCATAATACGTTCACCGGCACTGATAAACAGCGCTTTGCGATCGCTATGGGTCGCCAGCATCGAGCCATTGCCCGGTTGACCTAAACCCAGCGCTTCCACTAAACAATTCATCGAGTTAGCGGTAAACATGCCCGAGCAGGAACCGCAGGTTGGACAGGCACTTTTTTCAATTTTTTCGCTGTCTTCGTCGCTGACGTTTGGGTTAGCCGCCGACACCATGGCATCAACTAAATCGAGTTTGATAATTTGATCGGACAGCTTGGTTTTACCGGCTTCCATCGGCCCGCCGGAAACAAAAATCGCTGGAATATTCAGGCGCAGCGCGGCCATCAGCATGCCTGGGGTGATTTTGTCGCAGTTGGAAATACAAACCATGGCATCAGCGCAGTGGCCGTTTACCATATATTCCACCGAGTCGGCGATAATTTCGCGCGATGGCAAGCTATACAACATACCGCCGTGGCCCATGGCGATACCATCATCGATGGCGATGGTATTAAATTCTTTGGCGATACCGCCCGCTGCTTCAATGGCTTCGGCCACTAATTTGCCCAGATCGCGTAAATGCACATGGCCTGGCACAAATTGAGTAAAAGAGTTCACCACAGCAATAATGGGTTTCCCAAAATCGGTATCTTTCACGCCGGTGGCGCGCCATAACGCGCGGGCACCCGCCATATTGCGGCCTTCGGTGGTGGTGGCTGAACGTAATTTAGGCATGCGGTTTACTCCTGCATTTCTTGAATGAAATGCTGACGTGGTGTTCAAGGCGACGTCAGCGCAAAGTTAATGAGTTCAGGGCCACTTGGTTGTGATGTTCGCCAGCCCATCGTGGGGCTGGTCGTTGTTATTTTTATTAAGCAATTAAAGCCGCGCTGACCGGATCGGCCGCATGCAACTCCAAATGTTGTACATCGTATAACTTATTCAGTTGCGCCGTCAGCAGACTGATCGGTTTGTCGGTCAGAATATTCAGCGTCACCAGCAAACCGCTCATATCGGCCAGCGGTTTCATTTCCATGCCCGCCAGCTGAAAACCACGATACCGGGTCACTTGCAATAAACGTTCAACGGCGACAACTTCCAGGCCGGTCTGGATGGTTAAAGTGTGTTGGGTACGCATCTCGTTGGTCCTCATGGTTATTCTTCCCACTGTGGCAAATCAGTCATCATGTCGTGGTTGGCGGCACCCGGCGGTACTAACGGCCAGACGTTGTCGGTTTCATCAATCCGGACGTGCAATAAATAAGGCCCAGGCCAGCTAAACATTGCTTCCAGCGCGTCGGCCACTTCGTCTTTACGGCTGATGCTATGGCCTGGAATGGCAAAAGCGGCGGCCAACGAGACAAAATCCGGGTTATCGGATAAATCGGTTTCGCTATAACGACCGGCGAAAAACAGCTGTTGCCATTGTTTCACCATGCCAAGCCGCTGGTTGTCGATCACCACAATTTTCACCGGCAAGCGGAATCTTTTGATGGTGGCCAGCTCCTGCACATTCATCATAAAAGAGCCATCGCCGCTGACCACAATCGAAGTATCCTGCGGCCTGGAAATTTGCGCGCCAATGGCGGCCGGTAAACCAAACCCCATGGTGCCAAGACCACCGCTGCTTAAGTGATTGCGCGGCGTCGAAAACCGCATATGTTGCGCCACCCACATTTGATGCTGGCCGACATCGCAACTGACCACCGAATTATCCGGCATCCGCTCGCTCAACTGCTTCAGCAGCAAAGGCGCATAAATCCGTTCACCCGGATGGTCATAACGCCAACCAAATTGTTGTTTTAACTGCAGACAATGTTGCTGCCAGGCCTGACATTGCACCGCTGTCACCATGTGCGGCAATAACTGGCGTAAATCGCCAATCATGGCGCAATCGGCGCGGCGTAATTTATTCAGCTCTGCCGGATCGATATCAAGGTGGATCACCTTGGCATCCGGCGCAAATTTCTGCAGATTGCCGGTGACCCGGTCATCAAAACGGGCGCCTAAACAGATCAGCAAATCAGTTTGTTGTACCGCTAAATTTGCCGCCTGAGTGCCATGCATGCCAAGCATACTTAAATAATACGGATTGCTTTGGTCCACCGAGCCCATGGCTTTAAGGGTGGTGACACTGGGGATGCCGGTTTGGGTTAAAAAGTCGTTCAGCTCGGTTAAAGCACCAGCCATATGTACACCACCACCGATATAGGCAATCGGCTTGCTGGCCTGGCTTAATAAGGTGCGCGCCAGTTGCAATTGTTGCTCCGGCAACTGGCTAGTCTGGTTCGTCACGGCCGTTAACTGGCGTGGCGCCTGATATTCCACTGCCGCCAGTTGCACATCTTTCGGAATATCCACCAGCACCGGGCCTGGCCTGCCGCTCTGAGCCAGTGCAAAGGCTTGGCGCAACGTGTCGGCGAGGTCCGCCACATTTTTTACCAAAAAGCTGTGTTTGGTTACCGTTAGCGACAAGCCCAATACATCGACTTCCTGAAAAGCATCGGTGCCAGCTACAGCTTGGGATACCTGGCCAGTGATGGCAACCACGGGCACAGAGTCCAGCAGCGCATCGGCCAGTGAGGTGATTAAGTTGGTAGCCCCTGGGCCAGAAGTGGCCATACAAACACCGGTGCGGCCGGAAGCACGGGCATAACCGATGGCGGAAAAAGCGCCGCCTTGTTCATGCCGGCAGAGGTAATGTTTGACCGGGCTTTGATAGAGCGCGTCGTAAATCGGCATGATAGCGCCGCCTGGATAGCCAAAAATGCTCTCCACCTGGTGCTCTGTCAGCAGTTTGATCACTAATTCCGCGCCCGTCATACCCTTTTCCTCTGTGTTGCATCTGCTTTGCATAGTTGCTGCGCTCTGAAGCGTCAGCGCTGGTCCAGCCTGTCCAGCCGCGTTTTCTGCGCTGGCCGTCCCCGCTGTTTCGCATTTTCCGGGGCCTTAAAACGACAAAACCCCCGGACCTTGCGGTGCGGGGGTTTTGCTGGAATCTGGTTTCTTCGTCTATCTGAAACCCAAACGGCAGCCCCCGCGGCGACTAATAATCACCACGACGAGGACCACAATAATGTTCAGGTTGCTGGTTAAACGCATTTTAGTAAGCAATAACTCTGTTGGTTATATGAAAAATAATGCTGTGCATCACAGCTGCCCAGCTGTGCTGGTGCGAATGACCAATAGAAATAGCCGTCTGGCGCTCTGAAGTCAACTATTTTTTGCGCAAAATACAAAATAGCAGGCTATACGGCTATGACTTTCAGATGCAGCAGGCTGGAGTGGCCAATCTGGCAACGAAAAAAAGCGGCCACTGCCGCAAAATTCAGTGCTGATCGCCGAGGTTGGCAAGCTGGCTGCCGATTGGTTAGACTGCAAACAGCTGCTTAGTGATGAAAAAATAACCCGGCATGGATCAACTCGAACTTTTTGATTTACCCAACCCTTGCATCGGCGTTTGCCAGAGCAATAACCGTGGTTATTGTGTCGGTTGTTTGCGCTCACGCGACGAGCGTTTTAACTGGCATCAAAAACCTGTTGCAGAGCGGGCGCGGATCTTAAAGTTGTTGGAACAGCGCCGCGTTCGGCGCGAACAGGCCAGGCTTGGCGCTAAAACACCCCAGAACCCGCAGCAGGATCCCACCGCCGACTTGTTCGCTGATTAAGGCAAATACTGCAATCGAAACACTTCATGCTGCCGGTGCAATAACGGGTCCTGCAATTTACAGGCGACCGGATTGGCATTGCCTGCAGCTGTACAGAGTGACGGCGTTAAGGCTTGTTTCAGTTGCCCGATGAGCTGATCTGACCAGGCGGCTGCGGCAAACTGACTTTGGCGTAAATGGATCAGTCTGGATAACACCGCCGGTGCAGCCCAGGACGTTTGTTCGTCACACAACGCGCCATAACCAATGCCGGAAGATGCAGGGATACGATAAGTTGAAGTTTGTGCCTGACAAGGGAAGCTATCCGGATCGTAGGCAAAGTTAATCAGCATATCCAGCACAGCTAACGAATTCTGTTGGTCTGCAGGTAACATAGGCAATGCTCCGGCTGGCACGCCCTGAGGACTGAGACCAGACGGCGTTAGCCGGGTATTGTACACGCCGGCCCGGATCCGGTGTGGCAACACCGCTTGATCCAACGGAAAACGGTTCGGGTTGTTATTAACCACCCCGGCCTGCACCGCCAATAATTTCGGGCTGTTAAATAACACCTGATAAAACGGCTGATAGGCCAGCAGCAAATCGGCATACTTAGATTCTGGTGGCGCAATAGCGCAACGCTGGGCGGCAAACCGGATCCCCGACAGCTCATAGCCCGCCGACATATTCAGCCATTCCACATCCTGACCCAGGATAAGCGTCTGATAAAATTGCTCACTAAAGGCGGTAATTTTGGCGGTCAGCGCCGGGATATCGGCCCGACAAAACTCATTCTGAAACAAGATTGAAAAATCAGGCAATTGCACCACCACCAGCTCGGCTTGCGGATTATGCTCTGCCAGATAACTCAGCGCCACACTGCCATGACCAGCGTAGGGTTGAGTAAAACCTCTGGCCAACCGCTGCACTTCGGTCTGCAAAGGGGATAACCATTGTGCTGGCACAAAACCATGCTCAGACCCAGGCTGATGAAACTGGCGCAACCGCTGGTACAGCTCAGGAATGAAATCTGGCACCCTGACTGTGGCATCTCGTGGTTCTAACTGACCTTGACTGTCGTAATGCCAGTAACTCTTGATCCGATGCCGGTAGGACTGAGTCGCCAGAAAATCCATCCCATCAGTATCCAACACCAGAATGGTCTGCTCAGTTTTCAGATACTGAGGTTCAAACCGGCCTTCACTAAAACGCACAGTGCGGGTGGCACAACCGCTCTCAGGGCAACTAACCCCTTGTAACCACTGCTGTTGTATTGGCAGCCAGCTGTTGAACCGTTCTTTGAGCTGTTCAACACCGGACACTGGCGGCGGCGGTGGTGGTGGCGGCGGCGACGTTTCAGCCGCAGAACCACCACAAGCGGCAATCAGCCAGCAAGCTGTATGAAACAATATCAGTTGCCGAATTTTCAATTGCGATTCCTCCATGAATACGAAAATAAATCACAGCATGTGCGGGTAAGCCACTAAAAGCTATAACAATGCAGCATATATAATAATTTTGTATATTTTTTATCTTTTATCGAAACGTTCAAAGGCGACCGCTGCTTTGGCCAGTTGTTGCGCTTTTTCAAAACCATACTCAGCTTCAAGCATGTCATAAAGCGCAAGACCATAAATTTTACTGACTGCCCGGCCCAGTTCCGGCTGAAAACCCAATTCAGCAACAACCAGATCCAGATTATCTGCTGCCGGACTGAGACTCAAATATTTCAACCGGATCCGGAGTAAATCAGCTAAGTCCTGATCCTGCGCTTTACGGAATGGCAGGCCTTGCTGCGTCTGCACTTCCAGCACTGTGGTGAGCTGCAAAATGGTCTGTTCCAGCGGTTTTATATTGCCAAGCCGGGCAGTTTCTTCCAGTAACTTGATGGCGTAGAGCCGGCTGAGTGCCTGCTCAGCACCAAATTGTTGCTCAGCAAAATTCAGATCAGTCAGTATGCGACCGGCCAGTTCCAGTTGCGCAGGTTGCCGGCTTAATTCAGCCAACGTCTGGCGCTGGATCTGCTGACCACTGATATGGTCGCTGATCTGATGTAACCTGCGGGCATGACCCAATAATTGTTCCGCCGCACTTGCTGACACCGCAGGCACAGGTATTTGTTGATCTAACTGTTGTAACAATTGCTGACTTAGTTGCTGCTGCCGTTGTTGTAATTGCTCAGTGCCAGCTGAGACTGGAGCTGTTGCAGTCGGGGCTGCGGTTGAACCTGAGAAACTGACATAATAAAGCCCTGCTGCAGCGCAGAGCAGCAGCAAAAGAATTCTGAACATGTTCATGCTATATCCCTATTAAACAGGCACCGGCTGGATTGCCGGTGCCTTCTTCGCGACAACTTATGCTGTTATTGACGAATGGTAACCCGGCCTAAGTCTGCCGCCCGTTGGTTTTGCCAGACTAAATCACCGACCAGCACGCCTTCAGCCACAATGATATGGTTCAGATCAGAATCACCATGAGTTTCAAAGTTCACGACATCAGTGTCGATACTGACCCGGTCAATCGCATCAATGGCCACCACATCACCATTGGCAGCAATAAACTGATCAGTCGTAGTGACATCTTTCGCTGCGATCACCCGACCATCGTTTAATACCATGCCATGATGCTGCGTCACTGCCAGTTGTTTGCCATTACTTAACACAAAGCGGTATAACGGCGTTTGTTCCGGTCCTTTGGTGATGACGTTGATATCCCGATAATCCTGATGCAGTGCCTGCCGGGTAGCATCCGACTCTAATGCCAGTAACTGGTGTTGCTGAGTGATATCACCAGCTGCAACTTCCAATACAACCCCATTCAAGCGGGCGCTAATACGGGTATCCGGATCAAAACAGCCACATTTACAAATAGCTGCGATGGTATTGTCAAAGAAATCAATGACAGGATAATAGCCATTGGCGATAGCCCAGTCATACGCGCGCCTTGTGATCATGCCATTATTCAAGGCATGATCGAGCCGGAGTTGACATTGTGCCGGAGTAATTGGCCGATCAAGACAGCGCTGGCTCTGCGTAAATGCCATGTTTTGAAAATCGGCGACATCCATCACGTTACTTGGAACTATGCCACCACCACCTTCACCACCTCCTTCACCAGGTTCTACCGGATAAGGTTCAAGCACGGCACGATCCATAACCACACTGGCTCCGGTCGGCTCTGTTGCCAATAACGGCGTCACTGTCAATACCAGCGCAGTGCTGAAAAAAAACGCTAAGCTTTTAATTTTCATAAAATATCCTTATTGATAAGATGCAGTCAGTGTCACGTTGGAAAAAGCGGTATAGCCATAAACCAATATTTGCCAATTCCCGCTGCGAGGCGACTGAACTTGACACTGTTCCTGGTTGGTATTTTCGTTTTCAGAGGCACAATCGTTCACAAACGGATCCGGGATATCGTTGTACAACACATACAAATCGACATCGCCGCTGCCGCCTGAGGTTTTCACCGTCAATCGGCCTTTACCGGCCGGCACATTCAGATTGTAATAATGACTGCTATTCACGGCACCGCTCAGCGTGACTTGTAGGGCTGGTGGTGGTTCGGCAGATCCGCCTTCAGTGTAAACTAAACGGTTGGGTGAACCGGCACCGGCATTGCCAACTACATTTGGTGTGGCAGTATTGATCAGGGTTTGAGCCAGTTGCGCAGGTGTCTGCGCTGGATTTGCCTGCAGATATAAAGCGGCAGCGCCTGCAACATGTGGTGCCGCCATCGAAGTACCACTGATGGTATTGCTACCACCATTATTCCAGGCAGATTTGATATCACTGCCTGGGGCAAAGATTTTCAGACAGTTACCATAACTGGAAAAGCTGGAACGCTGATCGGTATTGGTGGTTGAGCCTACCGTAAAAGCTTTGGCAGCCCGGGCTGGTGACGAGCCACAGGCATTGTTATTGCTGTTGCCAGCAGCCACTACAAATAAAATGCCACGGTCAACGGCCGCATTCACCGCATCATCCAGCGCCTGCGAAGCACCACCGCCCAGACTCATATTCGCCACTTTAGGCTGGCCATTGGCCTGAGCTGCCACCCAGTTCACCCCGGCAATCACGCCGGCAGTGGTGCCGGAGCCGTTACAACCCAGCACCCTGACCCCAACCACATTTGCTTGCTTAGCAACACCATATTCAGTACCAGCAATAGTACCTGCCACGTGCGTGCCATGCCCATTACAGTCCTGCGCCACATTGTCATTATCAATGAAGTCATAACCGTTACTGGCACGACCGCCAAAGTCACTGTGGTTGATCATCACCCCAGTATCAATGACAAATGCAGTGACAGCCTGGCCCGTTTGCGCCGGATTAAATTGTTGATTTAATGGTAGTTGTCTCTGATCGATGCGATCCAGCCCCCAAGGTGGGTTGACTTGCGCACCCGCGAGCATAGGTGCCAGCTGAATCTTGCGGTTCGGTTCAATATAGTCGATAGCCGGATGCTGCCGTAACTCTTTTAACTGCTGCGCGTTCGCAGTCACCAAAGCACCGCTGATACTATGGCTATACTGCTGCTGCACTGTGACACCGGTCTGATTGACCAGTAAATCGACCTGCTGCTGGGTCCATTGTTGCTGTTGCTGCAAGGACTGCAAACCCGGCGTATTTTTATGAAAAACCACAATATACTGATCGGCAATCTTGCTTTGCTCAATCAGTGGGTGACCAGCACTACCGGATTGTTGTGCCAGCACCTGAGATGAACCCAGCGCGCATAACACCGCCAGGCCAACAGGGGTTAAATAATTCATACATGTTCCTTGTGAAAGACCCGTCCTGATACTTCACGACAAATCCCCAACCGACGGGAAGTCAGAGTCAGAAGCAGCTCAAAACTAGTAGGAAGATGTAAGAAAACAATACCTGTTGGCAGGTATCAAAAATTCATCAATTGCAACAAAGTTGGTCACAGATTTGTGTGATTTCTATACAGCCACTGTCACGGCTTTGTCATGCTGTGCTGCAGAGGACGCTGTCAAAGCGCGCCTAAGGCGTGACAGCACAGCAGCTTGGCGCTGAGTTGTGCTGCCACATCCAGGTTATTGACTACCCGACTGTTGCCAGATCCGTAACTGCCAGGGACCGATACTGTCACCGGTAGGAGCTTCCTCACTCCAGATGTGTTGCCAGTGCTCATTTTGCTGCAACCCAGCCGGGATTGGCTGCGGTTGATCGGATAAATTCAACAACAACAACGTCTGGGCACCGGCGACACTGCGGCTGATTTGCAGCAGTGAGCTATCCGCCAGCTGTTCAGCCTGATAACTGCCAGCCACGCCAAATTCTGGCCGTGTTTTTTTCAGTTGGATCAACAATTGATACAGTCGCCATAACGACTGCGGTTGTGCTTGTTGATCGGCGACAGTGACACCAGCACTGAGTTGGCTGGCCAAAAAGGCTGGCCACCAGACGGTGCTTTGTTGCGGCGGAAACAAAGTGCCGGACTGCACCCAAGCCTGCGGCGCTTTGGTAAAACCAGCTTGTGCCGACTGGTCCCACAGCATCGGTGCCCGGCGCTGAATATGTTCAGCATCCGAAGCCTGACTTAAACCAATTTCCTCACCGTAATAGAGATAACTGGTGCCGGGTGAACTCAGCAGCATGGCAGCAGCCAACTTGGCTTTGGCCTGATGACCCGCCAGTTGATAACCAATTCTGGGCTGATCATGGTTGGTCAGAAAGGGACTGAAATAACCAAGCGGCACCTTGGTATCCAACCGTTTTAGATAATTTTGCTGCAGCAGCTGTTGCGCACCTGTGGCTCTGGCTTGTTGCATAGTGCCAAACTCGGCTTTGACGCCAGCATCGCCTTGTAATAACGCCAACACCTGATAGCCAAATTCAAAGTCAAAACCAGCGTCTAAGCCTTTGCCATCGCCATAATAACTGGCGGCCACAGGTAAATCGGCCCAGGCTTCGCCGACCAATAAGGCATTGGGTTGTACCGAACGGACATAACTGCTGAAATCCTGCCAATAAGCCTGGGTTTGGGCGGTATCCGCCTGCTGCCCAGGGCCATTTTCAATGGCATAACGCACCGCATCCAGCCGAAAACCAGCCACCCCTTTGTCGAGCCAGAATTTGGCCATTTTTTTCATTTCAGCCACCACTGCGGCCTGGGTCAGATCCAGATCCGGCTGCGACGGGCCAAAAGCGCCGTAATAATATTGTTTGCGCTCTGGATGATAATGCCAGACCGCTTTTGCATCGGTTTTGCTGCTATCCCAAGCTGGCCCCCAGCCATCGGTCGGCAGCTCAGTGCGCCAGATAAAATAGTCGCGATACGGCGCTTCACCTTTGGCTGAACGCTGAAACCAGTCATGCTGATCGGAAATATGGTTGATCACCAGATCCAAAATCACTTTGATGTTTTTGCTGCTGGCCGCCTGGATCAGCTGTTCAAACTGCGCCATGCTGCCGTAATCCGCTTCCACCTGATAAAACTCAGTAAAATCATAACCATGGTAACTAGGTGCTTCGAAGACCGGGGTCAGCCAAATAGCGTCAACGCCTAACTCAGCCAAATAAGGCAACCGGCTTTGAATGCCAGCAAAATCACCATGACCATCGGCATCACTGTCGGCAAAACTGCGCGGCCAAATCTGGTAGACCACCGCATCCTGCCACCAGTTGGCAGTGAGTGGCTGGAGGTTATCCCTGACAACTGGCTGACTGGCAGTAGTTGCGGTGCTCTGGATAGAAGAAGTCGCTGGCGCTGCAGGCTTGCTATCCGGCTGGCACGCCAGCAATGTGCCAGCCGCCAGTGCCAGCAGCAGGCGGGAAAGTATCGGTTTCATCGTTTATCCTGTTGATTTATTGCCTTTCTTGCGCCTGGCAACAGCGTTAAACGCTCGCTCTGACCAGACGCAGCTAAGCTTCAGCTTAGTCGAAATCAGCTATCGCAGGACAGCCGCTGCATACGTTTGCAGCCAAACACCGGCATTTTTACCTTCACCGCCAGTTACTGACCACTGAGCCTTTTGCCAAAAGACACTGCATAAGCAGCTGAACGCATCTGCAGCACCGGATCGGCACTTGGACTAATACCCGTTGCCAGCACATTCGGGTCAAAGTTCAGATTGTTACAGTCAGAGCCGCCACTTTGGCTGATGCGCAGCTCACCGCCGGATAACATCTGACGATCAGCAGGCCAGGCTTGGGATGGATCCAATAACTGATCCGCCGCCGTCGCCAGTACCAGTTGCAACCGGAACCGCACCGGGCCTTTTTTCAATCGCTGCTGCAAGCGCTGCTCAAGAAACTCGGTCGGCGCCGCGTTCATTTCGGCACTGGTTAAGCCCTGCTGGCCATCGACAGGCTCAAACTGCCAGCGCACGGCCTGTTGTTGACCGGCCTGATTGGTCAGGATAAAACTATGTAAGCCAAAATAGCTGGTACTGGCATAACTGGCCGGTGGCGCGGTTTTGGCCAGATAACTGGCTTGCGCCTGAGTATCCGGATGCGCCTGCCGGTAGGCGGCTATTTTGGCACCGTCCGGTTTCCCTGTTGCCGGATCAGGAATAGACGCCTGCAACAGGCCTAAAAAGCTGTCCGGATCTTTCGCGCCAAACACCGGCGTCGACAACAAGGCAAAATGTTGCAGCTCACCATTGGCAAGTTTAATTTGGGCCGCCATGCCACGTGGGCTGCGGCTATTTTCGGCCGCTTTCGGATTACCACCGGCCATGGAAAAACGGCCAGTCAGCGGATACACAGCGCCGCTGAATAACGCTGAGTTGCTGTAACGGGCCAGCGCCGGATCGCCTTGAAACTCACCGCTGAAACAAAATCCCTTGGCATGGCCTTTGCGCACACCTTTATGCTCACCAAAAATTTTGCTAAAGGTGTCGATAAACGCCGTTGGGGTCGCCGTTTCAGCCTGCGACATCACAGGCAACAGTAGCGTACTGCATAAACTCAGGCAGAACAGGGGTTTGCTTAACATCATTGGTCCTTATTACAGTCATCGACGGATAAACCGCCAGGGTGCTGCTGACAGACCCGCCAAAAGGCCTAGATCTTTCCGCTGCCGCGACCAAAGCCCTGACATTCACGTCAGGGCGTTTGCTGCTGCGCCATCAAGGTGCTGACGGCGACTGAATGTGCTGGTAGTGGTACGCGTAATACACCACAGGGATCACCACTAAGGTCAGCAGCGTGGACACCAGAATGCCGAAGATCAGCGCCACCGCCAGGCCAGCAAAAATCGGATCATCCAGAATAAAAAACGCCCCCAACATGGCCGCTAACCCGGTCAGAATAATGGGCCGCGCCCGCACAGCGGAAGCATGGATCACCGCCTGCTGCAAAGCCACCCCTTGCGCTACCTGCTGTTGAATATAGTCGACCAGTAAAATTGAGTTCCTCACTATGATGCCTGCCAACGCAATCATGCCGATCATAGACGTGGCCGTGAACTGGGTATCCAGCAGCCAATGGCCCGGCATAATGCCAATCAGCGTCAACGGAATAGGCGCCATAATAATCAGCGGCACGCCATAAGATTTAAACTGCGCCACCACCAGCAAGTAAATCATGATCAGACCGACGCCATAAGCAATGCCCATATCGCGGAAGGTTTCAAAGGTAATTTGCCACTCGCCGTCCCATTTGATACTGAGAATGTCGGCCTGCTTCGGTGCATGAAACAACGCCTGCGGCATTGCCGCGGTGACTGTTGCCAGCGCAGCTTTGATTTGCAACATGCCATACAGCGGGCTATCCAGACCGCCGGCTAAATCGGCAGTGACAAAAACCACTGGCCTTAAGTCTTTGCGATAAATGGTATTTTCCCTTGTTGTCTGCAGTCGTGTGGTGACTTCCGCTAACGCCACAGTGCCGCCTTGTGCGGTCGGTATTGGCAACTGTAACAACTGTTGCCAATCGGCAATGGCGCCTTGTTGCAGTTTTAATACCACAGGCGTCAGGCTATAACTCTGCTGATTACGCAGATAACCGGCGCTACTGCCCTGCACTGCCAGCTGAATACTTTGGCTTACCGCAGCCACCGATACCCCAAGCTGAGCCGCTTTGGCTTGATCAACCACCAATTGCCATAACGGCTGCGGCGCTTCGACTGTGCTGTCGATATCCACAATATTGTCAACTGCAGCAAAGCTTTGCATTAAGTCTGTAGCGGCAGCTAATTGCGCCGGATACGCCGGGCCATAGACTTCGGCCACCAGTGGCGCCATCACCGGCGGGCCGGGCGGTACCTCAACCAGCTTGATGCTGGCGCCGGTCTTTTGCGCCAGTGCCGCCAGCGCGGGTCTTACGCGTAGCGCAATGGCGTGGCTTTGTTCAGCGCGGTCTAACCGACCAGCTAAATTCACTTGCACATCCCCCTGCCAGGGAAATTGCCGCAAATAATATTGCCGCACCAAACCATTAAAGTTAATGGGCGCAGCAGTACCGGCATAGGTTTGCAGATGGGTGACTTCCGGTAATTGCAGCAGCGCCTGACTAACCTGATTCAGTACCGCCTGAGTTTGCTCCAGCGTGCTGCCTTCGGCTACATCAACCACCACCTGAAATTCAGATTTGTTATCAAAGGGCAACATTTTCAGCACCACTTGCTGACTGGTCACCAGCCACACCGACAAACCAATGGCGACCAATAAGCCGACTAATAATTTCACGCGGTTCATGCGACCTTGCCGCGCCGCCAAAAACGGCTGCATCAAGCGGGTAAACAGCCTTTCCAGTTGGCCGTCGACGGCATCGTGGCCGGCACCATGCTCATCCGCAGCCGGCGCAGTGCGATTGGCAAATACTTTTAAAAACAGCCAAGGGGTAAAAATAAAGGCCACCAACAACGAAATCAGCATGCCCATACTGGCGTTGATCGGGATAGGACTCATATAAGGGCCCATCAAACCACTGACAAAGGCCATCGGCAACAGCGCGGCAATCACAGTGAACGTTGCCAAAATGGTCGGCGCGCCCACTTCCTCCACCGCCAGCGGGATCAACTCGCTCAGCTGTTGTTTACCCTGCAACCAATGCCGATGCAGGTTTTCCACCACCACAATAGCGTCGTCGACTAAGATGCCAATCGAAAAAATCAGCGCAAACAACGACACCCGATTTAAGGTAAAACCATAAGCCCAGGAGGCAAATAAGGTCAGCGCCAAGGTAATAATCACCGCCATCCCCACCACAAAAGCTTCGCGCCAGCCCAGCGCAAAACCAACCAGCACCACCACAGATAAAGTGGCAAACAGCAGTTTATGGATCAGCGTGTCGGCTTTATCTTTGGCGGTCTCGCCATAGTTACGGCTGACAGTCACTTCGATATCCTGCCCCAGATACTGCTGTTGCAACTGCGCCAGTTTTTGCTGCATGGCCTGGGTGACATCAACTGCATTAAAACCAGGTTGTTTCGCCACGGCAACGGTGACGGCCGGACTTTGCCAAACTTGGCCAGTGTTGGCATCTAATTGCAGATGTTGGACATACACACTGGGTTCTGCGCTGCCGAGGACAATATCCGCCACATCAGACAAATACACCGGCAACGTCGTGCGGGTCCCGTCTGCGCTGAGCTCAGTGCGTACTGCCACCACCAATTGGCCTAATTGCTCAGGCGTCGATAAAAAATTGCCGGCCTGGAGCTGAATTTGTTGATTGGGCGCCAGCAAGGCTTGGCTCTGACTGAGTTGATTGTTCTGCTGCAATGCTTGTTGCAGTGTGGGCAAACTCAACTGATAAGCTTGTAAGCGCGCCGGATCTAACCGCACCGACACCTGCTGCATCGGGCCACCGATGGCATAAATATCGCGGCTGCCTGCCACTTGCTGTAATTGCTCCGACACGCCTTTGGCAGCACTGTGTAAATCGGCGGCGGTCACCGCAGGATTTTTGCTCCATAATGTCAGCGCAAAAACAGGCACATCATCAATGCCTTTGGGTTTAATCAAAACTGGGCCAATATTGCTGTCGGCAGGCTGCCAGTCGGCTTTGGCGTAAAACGCATTGTAAAGCCGCACCAAAGCTTCAGTGCGAGGCTCACCGACTTTAAACTGCACCGTCAGCACGGCCCGACCCGGCTCCGAGACGGAATAGACATGCTCCACCCCTTGAATTTCGGCAATAATTTTTTCTGCCGGCACTGCCACTTGCCGCTCAACCATCGCAGCAGAAGCGCCTTGATAGCCAATAAACACATTGGCAAAAGTCACTTCAATTTGCGGCTCTTCTTCGCGTGGAGTCACCAACACGGCGAACAAGCCAAGTAAAAAGCCAACCAGCGCTAACAATGGCGTGATTTGATTTTGTTTAAACCGCGCCGCTAAGTGGCCGGAGATCCCTAATTGCTGCTCAGGTCGCATTTCAGTCTCCCGCCGCTGTGGCGGCAAGGCTCGCCAAATGCGCGCTGGCATCAGCCACGATCTGCTGGCCAGCAGTTAAGCCCGACAACACTTGATACTGCGCTGGGCGCGCTGATGTGGGTGAGGTAGCGGCATCAGGTTTGCTCAGCACCGGGGTCGCTAGCGCTTGCACCCGTACCGGCTGCAGCATCGGAGTGCCGCCGTTAGTCGCTTGCAAATAAACGCTACTGACCTCGCCACGCCAAATCACCGCCCTTTGTGGGATCCGCAGTTGATTGGCTTCACCATTTTGCAAGCGTAACCGCAACCAATTGCCAGGCAACAAGCTGTATTGGCTGTAGTCAGCGGCAGGCAGTTGTAAGCGCAATAAAAAGCTGTGGCTCTGTGGATTGGCTTGTGGCGCAATAGTCAGTTTGGGCGCTGGAATAGCCATCGACCGACCATCAGCCAGCAGCAACTCAGCGGCAGGGCTTTGTTGAACAGCGGCATACTGGCTTTGCGGTAATTGAGCCACCAACCGCAGCTGCTCTAAACTTAAGCCGCGCAGCAGTGGTTTGCCTGGCACCGCCAGCTCACCGATTTCAACAAAACGTTGTTGTAAAATACCGCTATAAGGGGCCCGCACCACGGTTTGCTCAAGCTGCTCTTTGGCTTCGGCGGCGGCCGCAGTGGCTTGATCCAAGCGCGCTTTGGCCGAATTGTAATTGGCCTGCGCCAAATCTAATGCTGCTTTTGCCACTAAACCTTTGCTGTGAATATCCCGCACGCGAACCAGCTCTTTTTGTTGTTCATCCAAACGGCTTTGGGTTTCGCGCACTGCCGCTTGCGCCTGGCGCAGCCGTGCTTGTTGTTCGGTATCGGTGAAACGCACAATGACAGCGCCTTGCGGCACTAAATCATTGACATCAAATGGTAATTCTACAATCCGGCCCGAGGTTTGTGCCGACACTGTGCCCTGCGCCACGGCTTCCACCTGCGCACTCAGCTCCAACCATTGCGGCACTGTGACCTGTTGCACTGTCAGTAATTGAGGTGTGGTGGCTTGCTGCGCTTGACCGTGACCGAATGGCAACCAGCTGCAAACCAATAATCCTAAAACCAGCAGGCGCCGTGATCTTGATTGCTGCGCGCTTGCTTGCAAGCATTTGACGATGTGCATTAGCTATCCTCATGAACGTATGTGACTGAATCAGCAGGCTGTCGTAGTTTTCACTCCAACAGCTTAGCAGCCCCAGCCCGCACGAATTAAACATTAGATAAATTTAATATAAGTATATATTAGAAAACTCTAATTAGAAAAGCCGCAGCATGGATATCGATGGTTGCACTGCGGACTCGCGCCAAAAACTGTCAAGCCTGGTTGCCAACCCACCTGCCAAGGCGACTGCATTAGCGATGGCGAAAGTAACAGAGTAATAAGCACTTGCAAGCTATTTAACCCTGACGGATCGTCAGATTTGGCCGTGAAATGGGGTTGTTTGCCAATATTGGTCATTGGGGTCACCTTGTTATCGGCGTTGCAGCCGACTTTTGCTTTGATCCGTGACACAACGGATGGCCATCACACTTTGCCAGCCAGCACTCCAGACGGCATAATAAACGCCCTTGTTTACTGGCTGACCTAGAGCACAGCGCCGCAACAACATACAATACGGAGTTTGGGTGGAATTATTGAATATTGACTGCCTTGGCAGAAAGTTACGCCTTGAAGGCTCAATGGCGGGCTGGCAACAATTATTTTGGGATGGCCACTTAGTGTCGCAACTGGCGGCCAGTGCAGATGCTGACCAAACTCGCAGCCATCTGTTTGAATTACAACTGCAAAGTAGCAGCACCGCGGCGGCATCAGATGCAAACGCTGCGCCGCAGCAAAGTGTGCAGATCAGACTCGACAGCCAACTGAGCTGGCAACCATTTTTTATTGAATATCAATTATTTGCCAATGACGCTTTACTGGCGTCGGGACAGCGCAATAGCAAAGATATTGAGCAACAACAACCGGAAGTCGCGCCGCTGAAACAGCAAAAAATCAGCCTGGTCGGACTGGCATCGCTCGGTTTTAAACTACTGAAAAGTGCCAAGGTGATTAAAGTGGTACTGGCAGGCGCCAGTGTGGCGGCGTATTCCTGGTTGTTCTCTTTTCAGTTTGCTTTGGCATTGCTGGCTTGTTTGGTATTTCACGAATATGGCCATATCCGCGCCATGCAGTATTTTGGCATGAAAACCAAAGGCATTTATTTGATCCCCTTTCTCGGCGGTTTGGCACTGTCCGATGAAAAAATTAACACCCGCTGGCAAGATGTGGTGATCTCCATTATGGGGCCGACCTTCGGCTTGTTGATGTCGTTATTGTGTCTGGTGGCCTATTGGCTCACCGGTGAAATCTTTTTTGCCGGCCTCGCCACTTTTAACGCCTTACTGAATTTATTTAATTTATTGCCGATTTTACCGCTGGATGGCGGCCATATTCTGAAAAGTATCAGCTTTTCGATGAATAGTGTCGCAGGTTTAGTCGCTTGTGTGATCGGTGCCGCTATTGGCGTTTGGGTCAGTTACAGCTTTGGTCTGGCACTGCTGGGCTTTTTGTTGCTGATCGGCAGTCTGGAAATCGTGTTTGAATGGCGCAGCCGCCATCACAGTCATTTATTGCCGCTTGATCGTTATGGTCAGCTGTTTTCGACCTTATGGTATTTACTGACCGTCGGCGGTCTGGTGTGGATTATCTGGTTCTTTGCCCAAAGCGGTGACGACATGTTAAGTCTGCCGCTGCAAATTTTACAGAGTTAACGGCTCATGGCATGCCACGACCACCGCTCACAGCGTTAAAATCACGTTTATCATAAAAACCCGGTCCATCGACCGGGCTATCGGCATGCTGTTCTCAGTTTAATCACTGAGGATCATCTGATGTCGACATCTACCCCTGTTTTTCTTCCGGCTTTATCTGGCCTCGGACTTGGCCTGAGTCTGAGCTTCTCACTGGCAGTGCAAGCAGCAACTCCCACCGCTACATTGACACCAGCACAAATGCAACAGCGCATGCAGCTCTTGGTGAGCCAGCAAGCCAAAGCCGAGCAACCAGGTTTTACCGTGCTGGTGCGTAAAGGCCAGCAGGTGCTGCTGCGTGGCGGTTATGGCCTGGCCAATCTGGAACTTTCGGTACCACTGCAACCCGATAGCAGTCTGCGGCTGGCATCACTGAGCAAACAATTTACCGCGCTAGCCGTGCTGCAATTGGTGCAGGCTGGCAAAATTACGCTGCAACATAAAGTCGGTCAGGTGTTACCGGATTACCCGGCGGTCGGCCGTGACATTACCATTCATCAGTTACTGAGTCACAGCAGCGGTATTCCAAATTTAAGCCGGATGGCGGAATTTCGCGATAACAAAGCCAAAGATGCCAGCCTGCCACAACTGCTGGCGCTGTTTTCACGCCAGCCGTTGCAGTTTCAGCCGGGCAGCAGATTCAGTTACTCCAACTCCAACTATGTACTCCTCACCGCCATGATCGAACAAGTCAGTCAGCTGTCTTATGCCGATTATTTACAACAGCATATTTTTCAGCCGCTGGGGATGAAAAATAGCGGCTATGACAATGCCAGCACTGTCCTGCCCCGGCGCGCCAGTGGCTATGAACAAACCGCCACCGGTTTTCGCAATGCCGATGTGATCAGTATGACCCGGCCGCAGGGAGCGGGCGGACTGCGCAGCACTGTTGATGATTTAAATCTGTGGGATCAGGCGCTGTACAGCAATCGTTTGCTGGAACCAAGTTTATTACAACAATCTTTTGTCAAACACCCATCCAACAATGGTCAACCGCAACCTTATGGTTATGGCTGGATGATGGCCGATCTGGCCGGGCAGGCAACGCAGGAACACAGCGGCGGTATTGAAGGTTTTTCCAGTTATGCCATCCGCATTCCGTCGCAACAGATTTATGTGGTGGTGCTGGCCAACAGTAGCAACTTTGATAGTTATACCCTGGCAGTGAAACTAGCAGCTATTGCCATCGGCAAGCCGCTGGAGCCGGATCCAATCACACTGCCAGCCGCCACTTTGACCGCCATAACCGGCAATTACCGCTTTGATGACGGCACTGAACGGCGTATCACGTTGCAGCAAGGTCAATTAATTTGTCAGACCAAACAGGGTGCCCGCCAGGTGTTGACGCCATCCAGTGACGGCAAGCTTTACCTCAGCGATGATATCAGCTACCTCAAACTTGGTGCTGTCCGTCAGGGTAAAGCAGAACTGACACTGGTGATCCGAGGTTTTGGCGAGTTTCCGGCGCAGGCGATTGCCGAGTAAAAGCGCTCTGCGGCGCTGGCAGCTACAAACTCAGCTGCTGGCGCAACTCGGCACTTTGCCGACGCGAGACTTCAACTTCTGTCCCACAGCGCAACCGTAACAAAAACCCGCCGCTGATGGCGGGTTCCACAGCCACCACAGTGCTTAGGTTCACCAACTGTTGTCGGTTGGCGCGAAAAAATAAGCCAGGGGCCAGCCGTTGTTCAATGCTGGCCAGCGTGCGGTATACCAAAGGCGCCGCTGTCGCCAGCTGCACTTTGCTGTAATTACCGACGGCCTCAAACCAACGTACCTCACTGATTTTCAGAAAATAACAACGCTCACCATCTTTGATAAAAAAGTTACTGTCCGCTTGTAACTGCGGTGTGGCGGATGGCTGCGCGCCATCCGCCACATCACCCGCTGTCGCCGCGCTGTTTGCCGATAACGACAATTTTGCCAGCGCCTGTGCCAGCCGCTCAGCGGTGACAGGTTTTAACAGATAATCGACCGTCGGGTAATTAAACGCCTGTAACGCATGTTCAGCATAAGCTGTGGTAAAAATAATCTTTGGAATAAACACCAACTGTGCCAACAGGTCAAAGGCAGTGGCACCGGCTAAATCAATATCCAGCAGCAGCAAATCTGGTTGTGTTGTTTCGATCAGGCGCAACGCTGTTGGCACATCCGCCGCCTCGCCCACCAGTTGCAGCTGTGGCCAGTCCTGCAATAATGCAGTCAGCTCCAGCCTGGCTAAACGGGAATCTTCAATAATCACGACCTTGCTCATAACGCTGATGACCTCGTGGCAGTGCTGTTGTGACAGAGTGGTGGCCCGCTGAAACTGACCGTCGCAACCACGCTATCCGCCTGCTGCTGTAGACTCAGGCTGGCGTGATCGGCAAATAACAACGTCAGTCGTTGTCGCAAATTAATCAAACCCGTGCCGGTGCCCGCTGCGGCTGACTCAGGGTGCAACTGGCCACTGTTTTGCACTGTCAGTTGCCAGCAGTCGGCGCGCGGCTCAACCGTCACCACCAACGCTATCACGCCACCGGCAGCGGTGTGGCTGATACCATGTTTGATGGCATTTTCCAATAACAGCTGTAAGGTCAGTTTCGGCACTAATCGCGATAAGGCCGCCGGATCAATCTGCCTGGTCACGGTCAGCCGCTGTTCAAACTGGATCTGCATCAAGGCGATATAATCCTCCGCCACCGCCAATTCAGTTCGCAGTGGCACCAGCATCTGTTGATCGGCGCTAATCTGATACCTCAGCATATCGGCAAAATGCGCCAGCATCCGCCGCGCCGCCGCCGGGTCTTCCAGGATCAGCGCCCGAATATTGTTGATACAATTAAACATAAAATGAGGATTAAGCTGCGCCAACAAAGTTTGTAACTGGCTTTGCTGTAAACCCAACTCTGAAGCCAGTTGGCGCTGCTGCGCCTGCTGCAACTGTTGTTGCCGGCTTAGCATCAAATATAAAGCACTCCAGGCCAGATATAACGGTAACAACAGCACGGTCCGGGCGCCAATCGGCTGCGCTTCTGCCATGCCCAGCAACTCAGGCCAGACACTTGCCAATGCTCTTAACAGCAGATGATGACCTGCATCCAACAACCAGGCCAATACCAAAGCACTGCCAAACCAACAAGCTAAAGTGCTGGCAGTACCAAGCAGAAACTGGCGCAAGCGCTGCCAGAAACTGCGCAATATCAGTGAACCGGCCAGTGCCAGTCCCCCAAACAAGGCCGCTGGCAATGCTGTTTGCCAACTTAAAGCTTCATCTGTGGTCAGCACCAGCAGCTGCACAATGGCAAAAAGACTCCAACCCAGACTCTGATACCACCAGAACCCCTGACTGACGTGACCGACCTGAGACGGGGTCTGAGCGCTCATGCCACCAGCGCAGCCACTTCGGCTGGCGTTAAAGCCCGATATTCGCCAGGCGCCAGTTCTGTGCTATCGAGGGTAAAACTGCCAATTTGCTCCCGATGCAATTGCTCCACTTTATTACCAATGGCGGCAAACATCCGTTTGACCTGATGGTAACGGCCTTCATGAATGGTCAACAGGCACTCAGTCGGACTGACAATCACCAGCTGCGCCGGTTTAGTCGCTAATTTTTCACCCCGCAGCATCACCCCTTCGGCAAATAAGGCGATGGCTGAGGCTTCGACCGGATCAGCCAACCAAGCGCGGTAAGTTTTGGCGCATTCATGTTTTGGTGAACTGATTTTATGCGACCACTGGCCATCATCGGTGATTAACAACAAGCCGGTGGTATCCAGATCAAGCCGGCCAACAGTATGAAGTTTGTCCATTAACGGCTCGTCCATCAGCATAAACACTGTATTGTGATCCGGATCTTCGGTAGAGCAGACATAACCGGCGGGTTTATGCATGACAAAATAACGCAGGCCAATTAATTGCAGCTCTTCTTCTTCCAACCAGATGGAATCGCTCAAGCTGACCTGGGTGGCCGGTTGTTTACACAGTTGCTGATTCAGCTGGACCAGCCCTTGCCGGATCAGCTTGCCAGCCTGGCTGCGGGTTAAACCAGTACAATCACAAATAAATTTATCTAAACGCATGCGGAGGAACCTGTCAGAACAGAGCAGAGCGCAGTCATTGCGCTACAAAGCATCAGTGTAAAGCTGACGCCCGCTGGCGGCAACCTCGGCACAAACAACAATGACAAATTCCAGCGCCGACCAAACTGGCAAGCCAGCCAGATGGCGGTCACTGCGCGGGCCAGCTGTCACCGGCTTTTTACCGTCCGTCAGCGTGCAGTTAACTATTTTGGTTGCATTGCAGCGGTCATTTCCTCTACATTGCTTGGCAAACTATTCCTATAAACAAACATAACCTTACTTCGGGACAATCATGACCAATACAACAACAGCCCGCGGCAGCTGGGGCTCCCGCATCGGCTTTATTCTGGCTGCGGCCGGCTCTGCCGTTGGCCTGGGTGCCATCTGGAAATTCCCTTATGTCGCAGGCGCGAACGGCGGCGGCGTATTTTTACTGGTGTATCTGGCCTGTATTTTTTCGGTCGGCGTGGTGATGATGCTGGCCGAAATGATGATTGGCCGTAGTGCGAAAAAGTCTGCCACTTCAGCCTATCGCCAACTGGGCAAAAGTCAGTGGCACTGGGCGGGCTGGATTTCGGTGCTCTGCGTTTATCTGATCCTTGGCTTTTATTGTGTGGTCGGTGGCTGGACCATTGCTTATATTGTGGAGGCCGTCAAAGGCGATATTCTGACCACAGATGCCAAAGTATTAAGTGATACCTTTACCCATTTTATTGCTGATCCAACCTCATCGCTGATCTATACCGCTGGTTTTATGCTAATTACGGCCGCTATCGTCATCGCCGGGGTACAGGCTGGTATTGAACGGATCTGTAAAATCCTGATGCCGGTATTGTTTGGTTTGATGTTATTCCTGGTCTATCGCAGTCTGAGTTTACCGGGTGCGATGGAAGGTGTGATGTACTTTATCACTCCGGATTGGAGCAAACTGTCGATTAAAATGGTACTGGATGCGCTCGGTTTAGCCGTGTTCTCGTTATCGGTTGGTGCCGGTCTGATGATTGCCTATGGCTCTTATTTAAGCTCAGAAACCAAAGTTGTGAACGCCGGTTTATGGATCGCCAGCTTAGCCACTATGGCCAGTGTGTTAGCGGGTTTAATGATTTTACCAGCGGTGTTTGCTTTTCATGTTGACCCAGCCGCCGGTCCTGGTCTGACTTTTATTACCATGCCAGCGCTGTTTGCGCAGATGGCCGGTGGCCAAATTCTGGCGCTGGTGTTTTTCTCGTTATTGTTGTTTGCCGCTGTGACCTCGTCCATTTCAATTCTGGAACCGGCCGTGGCCTTCCTGATTGATGAATACGGCATGGCGCGTAAAACCGCCACTCTGGTGGTCAGTATCAGCAACTATCTGATTTTATGTGTACCAGCCGCCTTATCTTTTGGTGCTATGGCGGAAGACATGAAAATTTTCGGCAAAACGCCGTTTGATTTAATGGACTTTATCGCGTCGAATTTATTGATGCCACTGGGCGGTATGTTAGCGGCAGTCTTTGTTGGTTGGCGTATTTGGCCACAAATCAAAGCGATTCTGGAGCAGGAAATGCATAAGCATGTGCTGAGCTGGTATCGTCTGATGGCGGCTATTGTCGCGCCATTGCTGATTGCGATTGTGGCTTATATGACGATTAAAGGCTAAAACAACCAAGCTAACAGGCGGGTCACTGCGCCGCTACCGATCAGATAAAAGCAGCTACGGCTGCTTTTTTGTTGTCGCTACTGCGGTGACGAGCAGCCCAATTACGGCTGCTTTTTCAGCGGCGGTTCCACCGGAGCTTGCGCCTGGTTTTGCTCACTGCGCAATAACGCCTGGTTACTGTCAAGCTGCTGCCGGCCCAAGCGGCGCACTTTCTCCGCCTGATGTTTAGCGCCGGGCGAAAAAGCACTCGGTAACACTTCAATGCCGAGTTTTCGGCCCAGTTTAACAATCAGCGGAATGGTGATAGGTGCAAAGGGCAAAATGGCAAAAATCCCCAAACCGGTGGCACGCAATACATCAGCCAACTGAGCGTTTGCTCTGGCCAGTTCAGCTTTACTGACGTTTCCGGTGACATAATGCTGGTAAATCCGCAACATCTGTCGGGTCTCGTCTTTTTCCTGCGCCAGCGCAGTTTTCAGCCGGATCATGCTAAAACGGATCCGGATCTTACTTTTGCGTCTTTGCAGCCGCAGCACCCTGAGCGGGGCTTTATGCAGATGACGTAACAGTTTCATGCCGCTCCCCGTACCCTGTAATCAAAGCGTCTGTCGAGCCTCGACGGCTGCCACCCTTGACAACCGAATTCCCCCAGCCTGGCAGGCTGGCTATTATCCGCCGCTTAGCGTCGAAACAACAGCGCTATTTGCTACTGCTTTGGTCGAATGAGTCACCAAGCGCATCCGGCCAGCTTCACTGCAAGGTGGCATAATGTTGTTGCAACCAAGGTAAGGCCACTGTTTCCGGTTGCAGAGTTTCCCCAGCGTCAATCCTCAGCATAGCTGCTAATTCGGTGCCTTGCAGTTGGCTGAGCAATTCGTGCCAGCGCTCGCCAGCGCCACAGTAGGTGTCGTAATAGCTGCTGTCGCCAAGCACCACCACAGCCCAACTTTTACCGGTCAGCAACGGAAATTGCTGATCCACCTGACTATAAAAGGGCACTAAATCATCCGGAATATCGCCATGACCCGTGGTTGAAGTCAGCACCAGCCAATGATCGGCCTGATAGGCCAACACTTCGCTCAATTTGGCCGGGTAAAATAACTGAGCCTGATGCCCGAACCGCTGTAACTCAGTGACAGAGAGTTGCGCCAGTCGTTTGGTTGCACCATACACAGTGCCTGCCATTACCGCTATTTTTGCCATCGTCCTGCCTCTTTGTTTTAGCTGAATCTAACCAAAGCCACCTTAACAGAAGTTGAAGGGGGGCGACCAGCGTGGGCCACCAGCGTGGGCCACCAGCGTGGGCGACCAGCGTGGGCCACCAGCGTGGGCGACCAGCGTGGGCTCATTTTCGGCCAAGCGCTTAGAATCCGGGTTTGATGGTCAGTAAAAATTCGCATTCTGCCAGAGAAATCATTAGCATAGCCGCGCCTTTCCAGGCAAATTCTCAGGGCGGGGTGTAATTCCCCACCGGCGGTAACTGGAATCAGGCAGCAACTTATTGCTGCCGGTTGCAGCAGCCCGCGAGCGCCTGCTGGCAAACTGCTGGCAGGGTCAGCAGATCCGGTGTGATGCCGGAGCCGACGGTGATAGTCCGGATGCAAGAGAATGATCAGAACCTGCCCGTCAGGTTCCGCTTTGTGCTGCGCCTTCATCGGTGCCAGCTCTCTTAATGCCCTGATTCAGGTAGTTATTGTCAATTAAAGGACCTTACCATGAGTCAGTTATTAGCAAGTCAGTTTGGTGACAGTCAGCAGCGAGTGCTGCAGGCTATTGCCGATATCCGCGCCGGTCGTGGCGTGTTGGTGGTAGATGATGAAGATCGGGAAAATGAAGCCGATTTTATCTTCGCCGCCGAAAATCTTACCACAAGCCAAATGGCACTGATGATCCGCGAAGGTAGCGGCATTGTCTGTCTGTGCCTGACCGCCGATCAAACCGAGCAGTTGCAATTGCCCCCTATGGTGCAACACAACAACAGCAAAAACGGCACCGCCTTTACTGTCAGTATTGAAGCCGCCACTGGTGTCAGCACCGGTGTTTCTGCGCAAGACCGGGTCACCACCATCCGCACCGCTATTGCCGCAGATGCCAAGCCCACTGATTTGGCAAGGCCAGGCCATGTGTTTCCGTTAAAAGCCAATCCGGGTGGCGTGTTAAGCCGGCGTGGTCATACCGAAGCTGCGGTCGATTTAGCCCGCCTGGCCGGATTACAACCCGCTGGCGTGTTATGTGAACTAACCAATCCGGATGGCACTATGGCCAGACTACCACAGGCCATCCACTTCGCCCGGCAACATCAGATGATAGTGCTGACGATTGAAGATCTGGTCGCATTCCGCTTAGCACAGCCTGCGTAAAAATATTCAAGCCGGTTAACTGAAGATTAAACGGAAACATGCACCGTTTTCGGTGGGGACTGTCAATAAGTCCCCACCATGATTCAGCATGATTTGCCGTGCCAGTGCCAGTCCAATGCCAGAGCCCTGTCGTTTGGTGGTAAAAAATGGCACAAAGATCAACGCTGCCGCTTCAGCACT
Source organism: uncultured Rheinheimera sp. (assembly GCA_964525695.1). Classification (GTDB taxonomy): domain Bacteria; phylum Pseudomonadota; class Gammaproteobacteria; order Enterobacterales; family Alteromonadaceae; genus Pararheinheimera. The sequence goes on from CAZGHW010000004.1 coordinate 53,792, forward strand.
AATGCCGGGACCATTGTCTCGGATATCCAGCCGCACTTGATCGTCCTGCAAGGCAGAAAGCGTCAGCCAGATCTGCGCTGGCTGTCGCGCTGCCGGTTGCTGTTGCAACGCCTCGATAGCGTTTTTCAGCACATTAATCAGTACCTGTTCAATCTGGCCGGCATCCAGCAACACGGTTTTATCTTGCACTATCTCACTCTGACACTGGATCTGTTGCTGTGCCAGCTCGGCGCTAAACAATTGCAACACCTGTTGCAGCAGAGTACTGAGTTGTACCGGCTGTAACTGCGGCAGCGGCAAGGCCGCGACCTGGCGGAAATCCTGAATAAAAGCCCCTAAGTGAGTGGTTCTGGTGCTGAGCGTGGTCAGCGCCAACTGCAAGTCCGCTTTATCTTCGGCACTGTCAAAACACAGGTCTGCTGGCATTAAACTGATACAACTTTGCGCCAATGAACTGAGCGGCGTAATCGAATTCGCCACTTCATGGATCAATACCCGGGTTAAACGGCTGTACGCCTGTTGCTCGCGCAGATTTAATAATTGATGTACCGACTGCAAAGTGACAATCTTCATCGGCGCGCCAGCAATCACCGCGCAGCTGACCAGGACCGACAAGGTATCCGGCTGCTCACCGCGCTGCCAGGGACAGCTGCCACGGGCGGTCCCCGTCTGCACTTGCTGGATAAAAGCCTGCAAAGCGGGTTGTAGCTGTGCCAGCGCCTGCGGTTTAAAACCAAGCAAACGGGCAGTGGCCGGACTTTGTTCGCTGATCTGGCCATCCTCAGTACAAATCAGCAGCGCCAGCTCAAGCTGCCACAACACCTGCCGCAAAAACTGCAACTGGCTTTCACTGCTGAGCCTGGCCTGCTGCATCCGCAGTCTGGCTTGCTCAAAATGTTGTTGTAGCGGATGTGCTGCCGCTAATCCGAGCGAGTTATCACCGTTGGCCAAGGCCCGAAATAGTTGCTCTGGCAATTGCTGTTGCTGCAGGACCATCTGCCGCATCAGCCATAACACCGCGGCCAACAACAGCAAAACCAGCAGCAGCGTCGCGCTAAAACCCACAGTACCGAGCCACACCAGCACAGCACCGAGCGCGGCGCATAACAGGCCATAGACGATAATCCGATTGGCATTCATAAACCATATTTCTCCAGCCGGCGATATAAGGCGCCACGGGTTAAACCCAGCGCTTTGGCGGCATGACTGACATTACCCTGAAAATGCCGTAGTGCGGCCTGAATGGTTTGCAGCTCCACCTGCTCCAGATCAAACACCGGGCTGGCAGCGGCGCTCAGTTGTGGGCTGCTGCTGTGCTCAACCGACGGCACTGCTACCGCAGCTTGCAACGACGGACATAACAAAGCCAATTCAGGTTCAGGCCCTTCGGCTAAAATCACTGCCCGCTCCACTGCATGGGCTAACTCGCGGACATTGCCAGGCCAGCTGTAGCTTTGCAGTTGCTGTAACAACGACGGGCTGAATCGCAACTCCCGTTGATATTTTTCGCCATAAAGCGCCAGATAATGTTGCAGCAACAGTGGAATATCCTCAGGCCGCTGCCGCAGCGGTGGCAGCCGGATTTCTATGGTGTTGATCCGATACAATAAATCCTGCCGGAAACGGCCTTCTGCGACCGCTTGTGGCAGTTGTTCATTAGTGGCACAAATCAGCCGGATATCGGTCGCAATGGCTTTATTGCCACCGACTGGCGTGATCGATCGGTTTTGCAGCACCGCCAGTAATTTTACCTGCTGCTCCAGCGGCATATTACCGATTTCATCCAGCAGCAGACTACCGCCGTGCGCCAGCTCAAATTTGCCAATCCGATCGGCTTTGGCGTCGGTAAAAGCGCCTTTTTTATGGCCAAACAACTCACTTTCCAGCAAAGTACCGGACAAAGCGCCCATATCCAGGCTAATGAATGGTTGCTGCGCTCTTAAGCTGCGTTGGTGAATAGCGTGCGCAGTCAGCTCTTTGCCGGTGCCACTTTCACCACTGAGCAAAATATTGGCATCGGTTTGCGCCGCTTTAGCAATGATATCAAACACCTGCTGCATGGCTTTACTCTGCCCCAGCAAAGGTGACACGGCCGCAGCCTGACTGCTGAGCGCCTGAGTGAGCCCTTGTGTTTGCCGGCTGAGCTGATTCAGCCGCTGTTTATCGCGGGCATGCGCCAGCGCTGTCGCCACTGTGGTCAGCAATTGCTCATTCTGCCAGGGTTTACTGACAAAATCGGTGGCACCACATTTAATCGCTTCCACCGCCAACTGCACATCGCTGTAAGCCGTCATCAGGATCACCGCGATGGCCGGATCTTGCGCGTGGATTTTTTTCAGCCAATAAAAACCTTCCTGACCACTGCTCAAATCGCGCTGAAAGTTCATATCCAACAGCACCACATCGATTGGCTGCTGTTGCAAAGTGCTTTCAATAGCAAAGGGATCGGTCAACGTCAGCACTTGCTGGAAATGCTGTTTTAATAGCAACCTGGCGGCTAATAACACGTCTGGGTGATCATCGACAATCAGCAACGTCGCTTGTTGTTTCAACCTGCTGTTCTCCCTGGCAATAGTGCAGCAGCACCAGCCTAACCGAAACAGTCGCCCACTGTCCAGAAATGGACATCTCGACATACTGCCACTGTACCATTTGCGGACACTCCGCCCTGACTCACACTGCCCAATTAAACATAAGTTATTGAAATAAAACAACATGCAACTTTGGCGTGACAATTGAATTACTACACCTAGCCATATCAGCACGGCCTGCGCGGCAAACCGCCCGGCCAACATCGGAGCCTCACAACATGGATAAAAAAATCAGTCAGCCCAACTGGCAACAACAACTACGCAAATTTGCGCTGCCGCTGGTCGCCGTGGTTGCTGCTCTGGCACTGTACAATGTCAGTCAGGCCAGTCCCAGCGGCCAGAGTCAGCATGTCAATAAAGCTGGCCTCGAAATCAGTCCTGTCCGCCAGGGCATGTTCCAACTGACGCTGCCGGTGCGGGGCCAGGTGGTGCCTAAAACCACTATTTATCTCGACAGCATCGCCGGTGGTCAGATTGAACAACGCCTGGCCGAGCAAGGCGATTATGTTGAAAAAGGCCAACCCTTGCTGCGGCTGAGCAATACCAGTTTGCAACTGGAGGTGATGAGCCGGGAAGCCCAGGTGACAGAGCAGCTGAATTTTTTGCGCAACACCCAGATGACGATGGAAACCAATCGCTTGAATCTGCGGCGTGATCTGTTGGATACCGAACTGCAAATCAGTCACTTAACACGCAAATTAAAACAGACTGAATTGTTGCTGGCGAAAAAACTGGTCGCCAGCGATACCCTGACCCAGCTAAAACAAGATCTGCAGTATTTTATCGATCGCCGCCAACTGACGCTGGAGCAACAAGCGCAGGAAAACAGCATCCGCGAGCAACAACTGAGCCAATTAAAAGACAGCGCCAACATGCTGCAAACCAATCTGCAACTGGCGCGCAGTAATCTGGACAATTTGCTGGTACGGGCGCCGGTCAGTGGTTATCTCAGTGAATTCAACGCCGAAGTCGGTGAGTCCAAAGAACGCGGCGCCAGGCTGGGTCAAATTGACTTGCCAGATGAATTTAAGCTGGTGATGCAACTGGACGAATTTTATCTCAATCAGGTCAGTCGCGACATGCCGGTGCGGATCCGGCTGGAGCAACAAAGCATCGAAGCCCGCATCAGCAAAATTGATAGCCGCGTCAATCAAGCTCAGTTCCAAGTGGAAGTGGCATTACCGAAAGATATCACTGGCATTCGCCGCGGCCAGAGTTTAGATGCCGAATTGGTGCTCAGTGGCGAACAGCGCCAGGCCCTGCTGCTCAAACGCGGCGCCTTTATCGGCAGCAGCGGCGGCAACTGGGTCTATGTATTGGATCCATCCAGCCAGCAAGCGGTGCGCCGCGACATCAGACTGGGTCAGCGTAATCAACATGATGTCGAAGTGCTGGACGGTCTGCAAGCAGGCGAACAGGTGATTACTTCTGCCTATAACAACTTCGACAAAGCGACAAATCTTAATTTAAAATAAATAAAATCAAGGAATTATCATGATCAAACTTTCACAAATTCAACGGGTATTCCGCACGCAGGATATTGAAACTACAGCGTTGCACCAGATTGATCTCAACATCCAGGCCGGTGAGTTCGTGGCCATTATGGGCCCGTCCGGTTGTGGTAAATCAACCTTACTAGCGATCCTCGGCATGCTGGATTCACCGAGCAGTGGCAGTTATCACTTTGCTGGTCAGGACATTAGCCAGTTCACTGAACAACAACTGGCGAACTTGCGCAAAGCCAGTGTTGGTTTTGTCTTTCAAAGCTTTAACCTGATTGACGAGTTAACGGTGTTTGAAAACGTCGAATTGCCACTGCAATACCTGAAAATTACCGCCGCTGAGCGTAAACGCCGGGTGCTGGCGATGTTACAGCGCGTTGGCATCGATCATCGCGCCAATCACTTGCCACAACAATTGTCTGGCGGCCAGCAACAACGGGTCGCAGTGGCAAGGGCGCTGGTGATTAACCCCAAGCTCATTCTGGCCGATGAACCGACCGGGAATCTCGATTCGAAAAATGGCGAAGAAGTGATGACCATGCTGCGTGAATTGAACCAGGCTGGTACCACTGTGGTGATTGTCACGCACTCGGAAAAAGAAGGCAGTTACGCTGATCGGCTGGTGAGGATGCTGGATGGCCGCATTATGCTGGACCGCGCCGCCAACCAGCAACAAAGCGAGGTGGCTTAACATGCTGAGTAATTACTTACGGACCGCATTACGCGCTTTTGCCAGACACCGGCTACATTTTGTGCTGAATCTGGCAGGCCTGACCCTTGGCCTGACGGCGGCGTTGTTAATTGCGTTGTATGCCAGTTTTGAAGCCTCTTATGATCAGTTTCAGCCCAACGCCGATCGGGTGTGGCGGGTGGAACAATATTATCCTTCGATGGCAGCCGGCATTCCGCTGACCAATAAAAACGCCATTAACCGGCTTCGGCAGCAAAGCGGTATTGAAGATGTGCTCACCGTTGAGCCCATGGCCCCAGGCACCGAGTTCCGATTGGGGGAACAACGCTTCCAACTGGATGGAGTAATGGGCATCAGCGCCAATGCCACTGACTTTATCGCTTTACAACTGCTCAGTGGCGATTTAGCGCACGTCTTAACCACCCCCAATCAACTTGCCGTCAGCACCAGTTATGCCCAGATGTTGTTTGGCGAACTGAATGTGGTTGGTCGTACCCTGCAACAAGGTGACAGCCAATGGACTATCGGCGCCGTATTTGCCGATCTGCCGCAGAACAGCCATTTTGCCTTTAATGCGCTTTATCAGCTCGAGCCTTTTGCCGAAAATTATCAGCATAATACCGGTTATCAGTATCTGCGGCTGAGCGCTGGCACTGATGCGGCAGCCGTGGCCCGCAGCCTGCAACAGCAATATGTGCAAATGCGTTATCCGGGTGAAAAAGCTGACATCGTGCAACTGTCACTGCAACCACTGACAGCTATTCATTTAAATGGCGGCCTGCGCTATGAAATGAAAACCACCGGCTCGCGCAGTTCAGTGCAAATTTGTATCGGCTTGAGCCTGTTGTTGGTGCTGCTGGCCGGTTTTAACTTTATCAATATGAGCATTGCCCAGTCGGCGCGGCGCGCCAAAGAAGTCGGGGTGCGTAAAGCGCTGGGGGCCAGCAGGGCGCAAATTATTGGCCAGTTTTTAACGGAGTCGGTACTGATCACACTGCTGGCAGCGGTGCTGGCCTGTGCGCTGACCGAACTCAGTCTGCCCTGGTTTAATCAATTGGTGGAGCGGCAGTTAACACTGGACTATATCTCCACTTTTGGCGTGGCACTGCTGCTGGTCGTATTGTTGGTGGGCGTTAGCGCTGGTGCTTATCCGGCATTTTTTATGGCGGCCTTTAGCGCCAAACGGGTGCTGAGCGGTGATTTACAACGCGGTCAGACCGCCATTCTGGTGCGAAAAACCTTATTAACCTTGCAATCGGCGCTGTCGGTGGCACTGATCATTGCCGCCCTGCTACTGCAACAACAGCTGCAATTTTTGCAACAGTTGCCAGTCGGTTACCAGCGCGAAGGCAAAATTCAGGTGACGGAAATCCCAAGCAAGCATTTGTTATATCAACAAAATCAACAACTGTTGCACCGGATCAAGGGCATTGCCGGGGTGAAACAGGTTGGGGTGGTGGATATTTCGATCACCAATTCTTTTAACTCCTCACTGCCGCTATCATCCGGCAATGGCGTGATGCGCGACCAAACCATTCCTTTTATTGGCGTTGGCATGCAACCCGTGCAGATCATGGGTCTTGCGCTGATCGCTGGCCGCGATTTTAGCGACGCCACCGCCAGTGACTGGTATCAACGACTGGACGATAAACATCGGCAAGCGGCCGCTATTATCAGCGAATCGTTGGTGCAACAAGCTGGATTTGCTTCAGCAGAACAAGCCATCGGTCAGACACTGATTAGCCAAAGCGGTGATGACTGGCATTTCCGCCTGACGATTGTCGGCGTGGTGAAAGATATTAAAGTCGGTTCTGGCCGCGGCGCGCAACCGGCACCGGTGCTGATCTGCGGTTACACCAATAACAATAACAGCAGGTTGTTACTGGATATTGATATGCAACAACTGCCAGCTATTCGCGGGCAGTTGCAGCAAATCCTCGCGCAAAGCCTGAATATCCATAGCCCTGACATCGAAATTCTGGCCGACAATTATCAGGCGATTTATCAAAATGATGCCCGTACTGCGCAGTTAGTGACAATTTTCAGTGGTTTGGCGATGCTACTTGCTTGTTTTGGCACCTTTGGTTTGGCTTCGTTCTCGGTGTTAAGACGGCAAAAAGAAGTGTCGATCCGTAAAGTACTGGGCGCATCCCGCTTCAGTCTGGTCAACCTGCTGGCCCGCGAGTTTCTGCTGCTGGTGGCACTCAGTTTAGCGCTGGCGTTTCCGCTGACCTGGTGGTTGGTACAAGACTGGTTGCAAAACTTTAATGATCGCATCAGCCAAAGCGGTTGGGTGTACCTGCTGGCCGCCGTCATCGTGGCAGCTATCACCTGGTTAACAGTGGCAGCTATCGCCTTTAAAGCCGCCAGCAGCAGACCAGCCGAAGTGTTGCGCTGCGAGTGATGCTTGTCTTGCTCTGTGCAGCAGTGTGGGTGGGCGCATGCCCCACTCACATTTACACCCGCACCACAAAATTGCCATTGCGCAGATTTTCCCGCTGATAAGCCGGGCCTTCGATGCCGTCGTACTGCACTGTTGCGCCTGCCGCCACCGCAATGGCGTGACCGGCACCGGTATCCCACAACATAGTGGGACCAAAGCGTGGGTAAATATGGGCAGCGCCTTCAGCCACCAAACAGAATTTTAACGAGCTACCGACCGCCACTAATTCATGCTGTGGAAATTGCGCCAGATAAGGCTCCACTTCCGGCTGATAATGGCTTTTACTGCCGACCAGGCGCACGGTTTCACCGGCTTGTGGTGCCACAGCCTGAATGGCCCGCTCACCGCGCTCATCTGCGACAAAAGCACCTAAGCCAATGCCACCGCTGTAAGTTTTACCCAGCACCGGTGCATGGATCACCCCCAGCACAGGCTCACCGGCCTCAATCAAAGCGATATTGACGGTAAACTCGCCATTGCGTTTGATAAATTCTTTGGTGCCATCGAGCGGATCTACCAGCCAATAACGCTGCCAGTGCTGGCGTATTGTCCAGGGAATATCGGCCGCTTCTTCCGACAACACCGGAATATCCGGTGTCAGTGCGGTCAGCTCACGCATAATCAGTTGATGCGCGGCTAAATCGGCTGCCGTTAGCGGACTATCGTCCGCTTTGTGCTCCACCTGCAACAACTGCGGTTGCTGATAAATGGCCAGAATTTCGGCACCAGCTGCGATACTGATTTGGCGAATGGCAGGCAATAACTGCGAAAGTTCGTTCATTGGATAATGCCGCGTTGTTGTAATAACTGCAGCAATTGTTGCACACTTTCATCCAGCGACAATAGCCCGGTATCGAGCACGATATCGGCCTCTGTCGGCGCTTCGTAGGGATCCGAAATACCGGTAAAGTTGGCAATTTCACCACGGCGGGCTTTTTGATACAGCCCCTTTACGTCACGCTGCTCACAGACTTCCAGACTGGTGGCGACATACACTTCAATAAAACAGCCAGCTGGCAAGGCCTGGCGGATGGCGTCGCGTTGACTACGCAGTGGCGAAATAAAAGCACTCAGCACAATTAAACCGGCGTCCACCATCAAACCGGCGACAGCGCCAACGCGACGTAAGTTTTCGGTGCGATCCGCTTCGGAGAAACCTAAATCAGCACATAAACCATGCCGCACATTGTCACCATCCAGCAAATAGGTATGGGCACTACGGGCTACCAAGGCTTGTTCTAACGCGCCTGCCACCGTCGATTTACCAGCGCCACTCAAACCGGTAAACCACAAGACCACTGCTTGTTGCTGCTTTTGTGCTTGCCGCTCGGCGCGGCCGATGTGATGTTGTTGCCAGACAATATTGCTCATCGCTTTCCAAAATTTTGTGGTGATACCAAGCGGAGCATCTAGCTCCGCTTCAGGGTTTACTGCTGTTACAGCTTACTGATATCCAGCGCTTGCCAGTGTGGGTAATGCGTACGAATAAACGCATTCAGCTCTAACTCTTGCGCGCTAAACTTGCTTTGCGCCTGGACTGCACTCAGTGCGCTATCCACCAAACCGGCACCGACAGTGATATTGCTCAGACGGTCGATAAAAATAAAACCACCAGTGTCGCGATTTTGCTGATATGCATCAAACACCACAGCTTCGGTGAGTTCCAGTTCGACCAAGGCAATGCTGTTTAAACCAAGCGACGATGCCGAAAACTCAGCCAGTGTGTTGACATCAATAGCATGGCGAATGGCCGTCACTTTGCCTGGCACTTTTTTCGTCGCCAGTTTGATATTGTAGGTTTTACCCAGCGTTAATTCGTCTTCGTGCATCCACACCACTTTGGCTAACAACCGATTGGATAAACTGGCTTGATGTTGCTGCGGCACTATCACATCACCGCGGCTGATATCAATTTCATCGGCCAGGGTAACCGTCACCGCTTGCCCGGCAACAGCAGTGGCTAATTCACCATCAAAGGTCACGATGGATTTAATCACTGAGCTTTTACCGGAAGGCAGCGCTGTAATCGCATCGCCGACCGCAAAACTACCGGCGGCAATAGTGCCGGCAAAACCACGGAAATCTAAGTTCGGTCTATTCACATACTGCACCGGCAAACGCGCATCACCCTGCAGGTTAAAACCATTGACCGGGACTTGCTCCAGCTTTTCCAACAGCGTTGGCCCCAAATACCAAGGGCTGTGCGAAGAACGATTGACCACGTTGTCACCATTCAGAGCCGACAAAGGCACAAAATCAATCACCGGCTGCGCCCCGGATTGTGCCGATAATTGCTGCGCAAAGGCCAAATATTCTTGCTGAATTTCGGCAAACCGCGCTTCGGAAAAACCAACCAAATCCATTTTGTTAATGGCGACCACAAACTGCTTAATGCCCAGCAAAGCGCAAATAAAGCTATGACGGCGAGTCTGGGTTTGCACACCATAACGGGCATCGACCAGAATAATCGCCAGATCGCAGTTGGAAGCACCGGTCGCCATATTGCGGGTGTACTGCTCGTGGCCTGGCGTATCCGCAATAATAAACTTGCGCTTAGCCGTCGAGAAATAACGGTATGCGACGTCTATGGTAATGCCCTGCTCGCGCTCTGCTTGCAGACCATCCACCAACAAAGCCAGATCGACCGCTTCACCGGTGGTGCCATGGGTTTTGCTGTCTTTGTGCAGTGCCGCCAACTGATCTTCATAAATTTGCGCGCTGTCGTGCAGCAAACGACCAATCAAGGTGCTTTTGCCATCATCGACCGAGCCACAGGTTAAAAACTTCAGCAAAGATTTGTGCTGCTGTTGTTTGAGGTACTCTTCGATCCCCAGTTGTTCCAGTTCAATTGCCACTGACATCAGAAATAGCCCTCACGTTTTTTCTTTTCCATCGACCCACTGGAATCGCTGTCAATGACGCGGCCTTGCCGCTCACTGGAGCGCGATAACAACATTTCTTCAATAATACCGGTTAGGCTGGTGGCGGTAGATTCCACCGCACCGGTCAGCGGGTAACAACCTAAGGTACGGAACCTGACCAGTTTCTGCTCTGGCACTTCATCCGGCGCTAATGGCATCCGGTCGTCATCCACCATAATCAGCGTACCATTGCGCTCCACCACTGGCCGCTCAGCGGCAAAATACAGCGGCACAATGTCGATATTTTCCTGATAGATATATTGCCAGATATCCAGTTCAGTCCAGTTGGACAGCGGGAATACCCGGATACTTTCGCCTTTATTCACCTGGCCATTGTAGGTATGCCATAGCTCAGGCCGCTGATTTTTCGGGTCCCAACGATGGTACTGATCACGAAACGAATAAATCCGCTCTTTGGCGCGGGATTTTTCTTCATCACGACGCGCACCACCAAAGGCGGCATCAAAACCATATTTGTTCAGTGCTTGTTTCAAACCTTCGGTTTTCATCACGTCGGTATGTTTGGCACTACCGAAGGTGAATGGGTTCATCCCCATTGCGATGCCTTCCGGGTTTTTATGTACCAAGAGCTCAAAGTCGTATTCTTTGGCTAAGCGGTCACGAAACTCAATCATTTCGCGGAATTTCCAGTCGGTGTCGACATGCAACAACGGAAATGGAATTTTGCCGGGATAAAATGCTTTGCGGGCCAGATGTAACAGCACCGACGAGTCTTTGCCAATCGAATATAACATCACCGGATGATCAAATTCGGCCGCCACTTCACGGAAGATCTGGATGCTTTCGGCTTCCAGCTGCTGTAAGTGGGTTAAGGTTTGCGCTGTTAACTTATGCACCTGAGTCCCCTCAATTCAAAATCTATCAATAAGTAATCTGTCGCAGCATCCGGCATTCAGGCCAGCTGGGTCAAGGGCTGAGCAAACACCGCCGCCCCTTGCTGCTTACCAAACCAGGCCAGCTTGCTCTGTAAACTCACCACTTCACCAATCACCAGCAAGGCCGGTGACTGCACCTGATGCTGTTCAACCAGCGTCGCCAACTCGGCCAGGGTGCCGGTGATCACCCGTTGTTCCGGCCGGGTGCCATTTTCTAAAATAGCTACAGGCGTGGTCGCGGCCCGACCGGCTTGTAATAACTGCTGCTGAATATGGCTGGATTTCATCAGCCCCATATAAATCACCAGCGTCTGGCGCGGCCGACTGAGACTGTGCCAATCCGGTTCCAAGCCATCTTTTTGGCAATGACCAGTGACAAACTGCACGGCTTGCGCATGATCGCGATGTGTCAGCGGAATACCGGCATAAGCGGCACAACCGGCCGCTGCGGTAATACCGGGCACCACCTGAAATGGGATTTGGTGTGGCAACAACACTTCGATTTCTTCAGCACCGCGGCCAAAAATAAAAGGGTCACCGCCTTTTAACCGGCACACTTTTTTGCCAGCCAGCGCTAAATCAATCAACAATTGGTTGGTGTGTTCCTGTGCCACCGAATGCGCGCCGGCTTTTTTACCAACACAGATCAGTTCAGCATCACGCCGCACCAATTGCATAATAGGCTCTGACACCAGATAGTCGTACACTACGACATCGGCTTGTTGCATCAGTTGTAAGGCTTTTAGCGTCAGCAGCTCCGGATCGCCAGGCCCTGCCCCCACCACATACACCTCACCCAGACTGGGTTGATGCTGTTCGAGTGAGGCCGTCAGTGCAATTTCGGCAGCGCTGAATTGTTGTTTCTGTACCAAACTGACCACGGCAGAATTAAACACTTTTTCCCAGAATTGCCGCCGCTCGGCAAACCCCTGGATCTTTTGCTGCACTTTGCCACGAAACTTGCCCACCAGCTCCGCCAGTGGCCCTAAGTGCTGTGGCAATAAAGTCTCTAGCTTTTCCCGCAGCCGCCTGACTAACACCGGTGCGGTACCGCCACTGGAAATGGCGACTAAAATCGGCGAGCGGTCGATAATGGACGGGAAAATAAATTCACATTTGGCCTGGTCATCGACGGTATTGACCCAGATTTGGCGGGCAGTAGCGGCCTGGTGCACGGCCGCATTGACGTCGTCATCATCGGTCGCCGCCAGCACCAGCCAATGCCCTGCCAGTTGGCTAGGGTCAAAATCACTCTGGATTAATCGCACCTGTTGCTGTTGCTGCCACTGGTAAAATTCGGCTTCAAACTGGTGCGACACCACAGTTAAGACGGCACCGGCACTGAGTAATGTACGGGCTTTGCGCAGCGCGACATGGCCGCCGCCGACCAGCAACACGGCTTTGCCACTGAGATTGGTGAAAATAGGTAAATACTGCACTGCTTGCTCCCGCACTCACATCGCCTCTGTGCCACAGCGCTGTTGAGCTGCAGCAGAATGGCAGCGGCATTGGACAGAGTGGTCTCCTTATTGCCGCTGTTTTCTCATACAGCCTGAATATTAGACGTCTAAACGTCCTGAATCCAAGAAGGGATTGCACTCAGATATAACTAAATGGAATTAGCATAGTGCGGATGGTCAAAACATAACGACCGGTAGGGCCCGACTGGCGAACTACCGGTCCGGCGAACTCACTCTTGCAAACCCGCCTGACAAACCGCCGCAGTAAACACCACATCGGTCGAGCTATTGAGGGCAGTTTCGCAGGAATCCTGTACCACACCGATAATAAAACCGATAGCGACCACTTGCATTGCGACATCGCTGGAGATGCCAAACAAGCCACAGGCCAGTGGGATCAACAACAAGGAACCGCCAGCCACACCAGAAGCACCACAGGCGCAAATAGAGGCCACAATACTGAGTAAAATGGCGGTGGCAAAATCCACTTCAATACCCAGGGTATGTACAGCCGCCAGCGTAAGTACAGTAATGGTAATGGCGGCACCAGCCATATTGATGGTCGCCCCGAGCGGAATAGAAACCGAATAGGTGTCCTCATCCAGTTTCAGTTTTTCCGCCAGCATCATATTGACCGGAATATTGGCCGCCGAGCTGCGGGTAAAAAAGGCTGGGATACCACTTTCCCGTAAACAGGTCAGCACCAGCGGATAAGGATTTTTCCGGGTGGTGACAAACACCAGCAGCGGGTTCACCAGCAGCGCAATCAACAACATAGAGCTAACTAACACGGTCAGTAACTGGCCGAAACTGGCAAGGCCGGCAAAACCTGTAGTGGCGACAGTTTCGGCGACTAAACCAAAAATACCCAGCGGTGCCAGCCGGATAATAAAAGTCACCAGCATGGAAATGCCATGCGAGACATCGGCAAACACTTGTTTAGTGGTTTTACTGGCATGATGTAAACCCAGCCCCAAGCCAATAGCCCAGGCCAGTACGCCAATAAAATTGCCGGTCAGCAAGGCATTAATCGGATTATCCACCACCTGCATGAACACAGTTTTCAACACCTGACTGATCCCTTCCGGCGGTGTCACCGCATCTGCCGTGCCCGCCAGTACCAAGGTGGTTGGAAATAAGAAACTGGCCGCCACTGCGGTCAGTGCGGCTAAAAAAGTGCCGGTCAGATACAACAGCAGCACAGGTTTCATTTTGCTGGCGCCGCCAATTTTGCGGTTAGCAATCGAAGAAGCCACTAAAATAAACACCAGAATAGGCGCAATCGCTTTTAATGCTTTGACAAACAAAGCCCCCAGCATCGCCACCGCCTGACCGGCTTCTGCCGACCAACTGGCCAGCGCAATACCACAAAAAATACCCAACAATATTTGCGGGACCAAACCAAACCGAAAACCGGCAGAAGGAGTTGAAGTCATCAGCGCACTGTTCCTGTGATTAGAATTTGTTGCCGATTGTGCCGACAAAGTCAGGGGCTGGCAACTATTCAAGCGATGGAACCAGGATTTGCCGGGTGACAATGCCAGCAGGTCATGTTTTTATGTTAACTAAGGGTGCTGACGCTAGAGTAACTGTATGGTCATCGCAATATACCAGCCGGCAAGGAGAATCTGAGACGACCTTCTATTGGACTGTTGTTTCGTTTGATCTGTTGTGGGACTTTGTCCAACAAGCATGATGGCTATAGGTTGCGAGCTGCCGTGTTGGACTCTAGCTTTGCGTAGGTCGATTCCGAGCTATGGTAATTTTTTTAAATCAAAAACTTAGCTTGTCAGCACCTTAGAATTAAATACCATCGCCCGCCACATGCAGGCCACATTCGCGGCCAAGGCCATTAAAGCGGGTTTCTTCTTCGGTCATGCCCAGTTCCAGCGGCCGGCTGGAGTGGGTATCACCGACTGAGACATAACCCTGCTCCCACAACGGATGGTACGGCAGGTTATGCTCTTTTAAATAATAGTGAATGTCTTTATTGCTCCACTCGACGATAGGGCAAAACTTCACCACATCCCGTTGCACGCTGACAATAGGTGTGTCAGCCCGGGTCGAACTCTGACTACGGCGCAAGCCGCTGAACCAGCTTTGCACCGCCAGCTCATGCTGTGCTCTGACCATAGGCTCAACTTTATTCAGTTGATTATATTGTTTAAGTCCCTCCGCCGTGGTCCAGAGCTGACCAAAGCGGGCTTCCTGCCAGGCTGGACTGAGCGCACTACGGTACACGTGCAGATTGAGCTGTAACTTGGCGGTCAGCTCATCGATAAAACGATAAGTTTCCGGGAATAAATAACCGGTATCCGTCAATACCACCGGCAGATCAGACTGCACGCTGGTGCACAGATGCAACATCACTGCCGCCTGAATGCCAAAGCTGGAACTTAACATATGGTTCCCTGGCAGTTGTTGCAGCGCAAATTCAACCCTTTGCTGCGCCGTTAAAGGCGCCAGCAGTTGGTTAATTTCGAGCAATGTCTGCTGCTGTGCGGCAGGTTCCAGTTGTAATAACTGCTGATAACTCATTGTGTTAAAAACTCCAGCCCAAATTTAGCAATCAAAAGCAGGCACTAAAACCAAGCCTGAGTCTCAGGCATGAAAATCGGTTTTGCTGACCTTCACTTCCGCCACCACACCAACGCGA
The DNA here is from genome assembly GCA_964525695.1 of uncultured Rheinheimera sp. Classification (GTDB taxonomy): domain Bacteria; phylum Pseudomonadota; class Gammaproteobacteria; order Enterobacterales; family Alteromonadaceae; genus Pararheinheimera. The sequence continues at coordinate 68,952 of CAZGHW010000004.1, forward strand.
ATGACAAAGTCACCAAAACACTCACCCAGTTCACGTTCAATTGACCAGCGGCCAATCAGCGTGTCCAGTGCCGCCAGGATCTCAGCTTCCGCTACATTGTCTAAATACAGCTTCGGAATGCGGGTGCCGGCGGTATTACCGCCTAAATACAGATTGTATTTACCAGGACCACGGCCGACTAAACCGGCTTCGGCCAGCATGGCGCGACCACAGCCGTTCGGGCAACCTACCACCCGCAGGATAATGTGATCATCTGCCACCCCATGCTTGGCCAGAATGCCCTCGACATGCGTAACCAATGTTGGCAGATACCGTTCCGCTTCCGCCATTGCCAGCGGACAAGTCGGCAGCGACACACAGGCCATCGAATTTTTGCGCTGTTCTGTGACACTGTCTTCGATCAGACCATGGCTGCGGGCAATAGCTTCAATCTGCGCTTTATCTTCAGCGGCCACACCAGCAATAATCAGGTTCTGATTGGCGGTCATCCGGAAATCACCTTTATGAATACGGGCAATTTCCGACACGCCGGTTTTCAGCGGTTTGCCTGGGTAATCCAACAAGCGGCCATTTTCGATAAACAGTGTTAAATGATGTTTGCCATCAATACCTTCGACCCAACCAAAACGGTCGCCACGATGGGTAAATTGATAAGGCCGGCTCGGTTGGAACTGCACGCCAACGCGTTTTTCCACTTCCTGCTTAAAAGCGTCCACGCCGATGCGGTCAATGGTGTATTTGGTTTTGGCATTTTTGCGGTTAACCCGGTCACCATAATCACGTTGCACCGTGACGACATGTTCCGCCACTTGCAGCACATGCTCAAGGCCGATAAAACCGAAGTCTTCAGCGCGGCGCGGATAGGTGCCTTTATCGCCGTGTGTCATGGCCAGACCACCACCGACCAGCACATTAAAACCAACCAGTTGGCCGTTTTCAGCGATGGCAACAAAGTTTAAGTCGTTGGCATGTACGTCAATGTCGTTATGCGGCGGGATCACCACAGTGGTTTTAAACTTACGCGGTAAATAAGTATCGCCCAGCACCGGCTCGGTTTCGGTGGTTTCGACTTTTTCTTCATCCAGCCAGATTTCGGCATAAGCACGGGTTTTTGGCAGCAGGTGCTCAGAAATTTTCACTGCCCATGCGTAGGCTTGCTGGTGCAGTACCGATTCCACCGGGTTGGAGGTACAGAGCACATTGCGGTTGACGTCACCGGCGGTCGCAATCGAGTCAATGCCAATGCTATTGAGCATCTGATGCATCGGCTTGATATTGGGTTTAAACACACCGTGGAACTGGAAAGTCTGCCGGGTGGTTAACCTGATACTGCCATACAGGGTTTTTTCGCTGGCAAATTTATCAATCGCCAACCACTGCTCAGGTTTGATAATGCCGCCCGGCATCCGCGCTCTGAGCATGACATTATGCAGCGGTTCCAGTTTTTGCTCGGCGCGTTCGGCACGGATATCGCGGTCATCTTGCTGATACATGCCGTGAAAACGCACCAACAGGAAGTTATCACCGACAAAACCACCGGTAATTTCGTTTTTCAAATCTGTAGTTATAGTGCCGCGTAAATGCTGGCTTTCGGCCTTTAAGCGCTCGTTATCAGATAAGGCGCCCTGCACTTGCAGCTCAGGGTTAATTGGATATTGGCTCATTAATAGACATCCTTCTGATAACGTTTAGTTTCACGCAGTTGTTCCAGGTAATCAGCGGCCGCTTCTGCGCTCAAACCACCATAAGTCTGGGCGATTTGTAGTAACGCCTGGTGCACATCTTTGGCCATTTTGCTGCCGTCACCACAGACATACAAATGCGCGCCCTGTGCTAACCAACTCCAGACTTCCGCCCCTTTGGCCAGCAACTTATGCTGTACATAGACTTTTTCGCTCTGATCGCGGCTAAAGGCCACATCCAGTTTGCTCAGCACACCGCGTTTTAAATAATCCTGTAATTCCACCTGATATAAAAAATCCTGGGTGAAATGTGGATTGCCAAAGAATAACCAGTTTTGCCCGGTGGCAGCGGCGTTATCCCGCTCTTGCAGGAAAGCCCGGAATGGCGCAATACCCGTACCAGGACCAATCATAATCACTGCAGTGTCATGGGCTGGCAGCCGGAAATTATCATTGTGTTCAACAAACACCCGCACTTTGCCGCCTTCGGCCAGTCGATCCGCCAGGAAACCGGATGCGCCGCCCAGATGGGGCTGGCCAAAAGCGTCGTACCGCACCACGCCGACGGTTAAATGCACTTCTTCGCCAACTTCAGCCTGACTGGAGGCAATTGAATATAACCTCGGTTGTTGCCGACGCAGACTATCCACCAGTTGTTGTGCCGACAGCGGGGCCGGATATTGCAAAATCACATCCTGGGTTTGATGCGCAGCTAAAAATTCCCGCAGCGCGGCTTTATCAGCAGCCACTTGTTGTAACTCTGTCTGGCCGGTAGCTTGCGCATATTTTTCGACAAAAGACGGATAAGACTGGGTCAATTCCAGCTTCTCCGTCAGCGCAGTTTGAATATCCAGGCTGCTGCCATCTAAGGTCACCGCAGTGTCAGGCGCAATACCTGTAGCCTGCAAAATCGCCTGAACTATGGCCGGGTCATTGCTGAAATAAACCCCAAGCGCATCGCCTGGTTGATAGGTCAGGCCAGAATCGGCCAGCGAAATTTCCAGATGACGCACATCTTTGCTGGAATGGCGGCCGGTGATTTTTTGATTCACTGCCAACTCAGCCAGCAGCGGTTGTTGTTTACTGTATAAACTATGGGACGCCTCGCTGACCCCAGGCCAAGCCAACACTTGTGCTGTCGGCGCGCTATTGGCCGCCGTTAATAAAGGTGCGAACTGTGCCAGGGCTTGCTGCTGCCAGCTACTGGCCTCGGCGGCATAATCGACATCCAGCAATGCGGTAGGCTGTAACCGTTGCGCGCCTAAGGCCGCCAGCTTGTTATCAAAATCGATAGCTGTCTGACAGAACAGATCATAAGAGCTGTCACCTAGCCCCAGCACGGCATAACGCAATTGCGCTAACTGTGGCGCTTTTTTGCCAAACAAAAATTTATGGAAACTGACCGCTGCTTCAGGCGGCTCGCCTTCGCCATAGGTAGAGGTGACGATAATCAGAAATTTTTCTTTGATAAGCGCGGTGGTTTTATAACTGGCAATATCCTGCAGTGCCACCGCCAGGCCCTGACTTTCAGCAGCAGCTTTGATTTGACTCGCAACACCTTTGGCATTGCCGGTTTGCGAAGCATATAAAATGGTTAAAGTTGCCGCTTCTGCCACCTGAACCGGTGCGACCGGTGCTGTGCCTTGCCCGGCCAACTGCGCCGCCGCGGCCAGATAACCACTGACCCAGGCCTGCTGGATTGGATTGAGCTGGCTGACCAGCGCCTGTAAATCTTTAACTTGCTGCGCACTTAGCGGACTTGCTTGTGCGGTCAGTGAAGCCAGAAGCATAACAACACCTATTTCTAATCAACTGATCGCATTTTAGCCGTCTATACGGATAATTCTGAAAGAATCGATCTTTCCTTTTTATTCGTTTTCGTTATATAGAGCTTATCAGCCGACATAGCTGCAGTTGTCGTACTCCGTCAAAATGGCTAATAATTGGCTGAATTGACGCAAGCGTTGGCGGTAATGCACTAGGCACATTAAAATTACTTTCATAATCAATGTGTTAATTTTGGCATCAAGTTTGCCTTTTCAGGCAAGGCCCACCCATAAGGAATTCCGGATGAAACTATTACTCAGCACCGCCTTGTTTGCCGTTGTCGCCCTGCCTGCACTGGCTGACAACACCGCATGTTCTTTGCAATTTAAAGATGATTTAGTGATAGCGCCCACTGCAGTACAGATGCAGCGTGGCCAGCACACTTTATGGAAAATTAATAACACCGGCCAACTGTGGCTGGATAACCGCCCCATCAGCACCGATAGCAACACCCAACAAGCACTGACGCAGTATCAGGCAGGTTTACGCCAGCAAAGCCGCGCCACTGTGGTACTGGTGGCTGATGCACTGCAACTGGCCAATGACGCGGCCAGCGAAGTCATCAGCGGACTTGGCGTCAATAGCCAGCCACTGCAAGCCTCGGTCAATCAAGCGATTGCCGGTCTCAAAACCCATATCGATCGGGTTGTGGTGAGCAAGGGCGATGAAATTCATTTGTATGGTAGCCAGATCAATCAGCCAGACGGTAAGCTGGAGCGTGAAATTGAGCAAGCAGTACAGCAGTCCATGGCACAACTGAGCGGTGCCGTGATGATGGGCATGGGCTCAGCCATGATGCAAAGCAATGGTAATTTTGAACAGCAGATGGCTGATTTTGGTAAAAAAATGGCTACCTTTGGCCAACAAATTGAACAGCAGATGCAGGCCAAAGGCAAAGCACTGGAACAACGGGGTCAGGCTATTTGCCAACAACTACGCCAACTGGATGGGCTGGAACAACAAATTCAACAAGCGGTGCCAGCGATGCAACCTTATGATTTGATTGATACCAGCCAACCAGGCAAACAGCTGACATTTAAACTAGCGGCTGACTAGCACTGAGAGCCCAACTGTCGGTTTCACCGAATGGTCGGACCGAATAGCCAGCCAGGGAGAAACAGGTTAAGCTTGCCCACTGCATTTGCCGCAGCCGCTGCGGCCTCACAGGAGCCAAGCATGCCAATTGAACGAGTGTTACCAGGTCAGCGTTATTCTGAAGCCGTCATCGCTGGCGGTTTTATTTTCTGTGCCGGCATGGTGCCCAATCACACCGATGGCGATATTGTCAGCCAGACCCGCGATGTGCTGGAGCAATTAGATCAGCTGTTAGCCAACTGTGGCACAGATAAAACCGCCATTGTCGATGCAGTGATTTATTTAGCCGATATGGCCGATTACAACGGCATGAATATGGCTTGGGATCAGTGGGTAACCTCAGGTCAGGCGCCAGCCAGGGCCACTGTCGAAGCCCGGCTGGCCGATCCAGCCTGGAAAATTGAGATTAAAGTCACCGCTTATCGTGGTTGAGTCGTAGCTGCTGCAGGGGCTGTACTGAGCTCAGTGGATGCTGCTGGCTGGGTTAGCGCCTGAAACTTCTCGCTTTGGCCAAAAATTTGGGCAAACTGCGCTGCGGTCATCTGCTGTTTATCCTTCACCTCAGCAGTGGCCGCCGCCGGATTGGCAGCATCACAATCTTTGGCGTATAAAGTGCGGGCTATCGACCATTCCGCTTTAATCATCGCCCCCATCAGCGCGGTATGACCGCGTTTATCGCGCAGACATGCATCGGCGCCTGCTGTTAATAACAATTGCACTGCTTCAGCCTGACCGGAATATGCCGCCACCATCAGCGCGGTGTAACTCTGTGGGTTGGCAGCATTGACCGGATAACCGGCGTCGATAAAATATTGCAACACACTGATTTCACCAGTTCTGGCGGCGGCAAAAAAATACTGCTGCAATTGCTCGGCCTGGGCTGCAGTTGCAGCTGTAGTTGTGGTTTCCTCGGCCTGCGGTGCCGCTTGCACACTCAAAGCCAGCCATATCAAAGCACTCAACAGCACTCGATTGCACATCTTCATCACGTCCTCCACCTAAAATGCCTGCGAAACTCACTCTTTTTTTGCAGGAAAGAGCCACCGAGTTTCGCAGGACTTGCAACTTTACCAGCCTAAAGCAACCGTCCTGCCGGTCGCGGCCCTGGCACAGCGATCAGAGTTTGGCAGCCAGTTGCTGCACCAAGGCCAACTCACCCTGCACGGCTTTGGTCAGCGCCTTGCCATAATCGGCGTCGGCCTTATAAAAATGCGACAACATGATGTGCTTGGTGTTGCTATCCCGCACCGCCGATAAGTCAGCGGCCAGATTGCGCACCAAATTTTGTTGTGCTTGTTGACTCAGACCACGATAAAAAGCACCGGCCTGACTGAAGTTATCGGTTTTGGCAATCATCTGCTGCTGCACTGTGCCACTGAGCGCCGTATTGGCAGCTCTGGCCGCTGGCAAACTGGCTTTTGGCTCCAACCGGCTCGGTTCATAATTCACATTCGAAGTCCGGTTGCCGTAGTTCATCGCGCCATCCTGATTGTTACTCACCACCTCGACCAAAGGCCGGTTAATGGGTAACTGCTGATGGTTGGCTCCTAACCGGTATAACTGGGTGTCACTGTAGGAAAAAATCCGCCCTTGTAATAACCGGTCTTCCGACGGTTCAATCCCTGGCACCAAATTGGCTGGCGCAAAAGCTGCCTGCTCAGTTTCCTGGAAGAAATTGGTGGGCATCCGGTTCAGCGTCATAGTGCCGACTTTTGTTTCTGGCACCCCAGGCCAGATTTTGGTGGCATCCAGCGGGTTAAAGCTAAAATCATCCAACTGCTCAGGGGTGAGGATCTGAATATGCAGATCCCATTTCGGATAATTGCCAGCATTGATGGCTTGGTATAAATCCCGTGTCAGGTGATTAAAATCCATCGCCTGGACTTTGCTGACCTGATCCAGATCCAAACTCCGCACGCCTTGCTGACTGTGCCAGTTAAACTTCACATAACGCACTTCGCCTTTGGCATTGATAAATTTGTAGGCATGCACGCCAAAACCGTTCATTTCACGGTAACTGGCCGGAGTGCCCAGATCGGAATAAACCTGCGTCAGCATATGCGTCGACGCTGGGTCATTCGACATAAAATCAAATACCCGGTTTGGGTCCTGCATATTGTCGACTGGTGACGGTTTTAACGAATGCACCATATCGGGAAATTTGATGGCATCACGGATAAAGAACACCGGTAAATTGTTACCGACTAAATCCCAGTTGCCCTGATCGGTATAAAATTTGGTAGCAAAACCACGCGGATCGCGCAGCGTTTCCGGGCTGTGATTACCATGGATCACGGTAGAGAAACGAACAAACACCGGGGTCTTTTTACCTGCCTCAGCAAACAAGCTGGCTTGGGTCAACTCAGGGATGGCTTTGGTTAGCACAAACTCACCGTGGGCGCCGGTGCCACGGGCATGCACCACCCGCTCCGGAATACGTTCACGGGCAAAGCGTTGTAATTTCTGGATCAGATGTACATCTTGCAATAACACGCTGCCATTCGCTCCTGCAGTCAGCGAATTCTGATTGTCACCAACAGCTGCACCATTATCTTTGGTCAGGGTTTGGGCGGATAACGAAAAGCTGGCCATTACAGCTATAGCGATTAAAGTGGGTTGTTTCATGATTTGTCCTCTGTCTGGGTCAGCTCTTTCCTGCCAGCAAAGATTAAGACAAATCAAACACCCTTTAAAATGATTAAACCAGCACTACGCAATCCATTTAAACGATTAAAATAAAACCTTTGTTTCCAGCCCGGCTAAAACCTGCAGAATATTTGATGTAAAAATGATTAAAAATTTACTTTTAACGCGACCTGTTTACCGCTTTGTCAGTTCTCGCTAGTTTCGAAGAGTCCAGTCCGGACTTTAACCAGGGAGCCAACTATGAAGATCGCTTTGAAACTACTGATGATTTCGACTTTATTGCTGACAACACAGGCGTATGCTGACCATGTGTCTTGTTTGATTAGTGGGACACCGACCCAACAACAACTTACCCCTGATTTCTGTTCCAGCACTGTGAATGTGTCGCAGCCAGGTGTGTTGTTTCAGTTTGTCGGCAGTAAACCTGTGGCTGAAGTGCAATGGAGTTACAGTTCAGAACCGAATCAACAGTGGAATTGCAACACCGGCAGCCAGTGTTATGTCAATTTTCGCCGCTTTCAACAAGGCGACCTGAACGAAGTGACAGCCTGTGTGACCAGAGTGCTGTACCGGGATAACACTTGGGAAAATGTCAATCATTGTGCCACCGGCACCTTTACAGGTTATGGCGGACCTGGTGATTTTTAACCTCAGCTAAAGTGCGGGCCGCCACGCGCTGGATCACCGAAACAAAACTCCAGCGCCAAGCGGCTACCACCTCAGATTTTACAAGCGCCACCAGCGCAATCATCTTCGTCCGGCAACGCTGCTGCGGCAGCAGCAGCCTGGTCAGCCAAAGCCTGCTGCCGGGCATTGTTTTCGATGGCGCTATCAAAGTCCAGATGGTCTAAATCAAAGTCAAATTCATTCATCTCTTCAGCTCCGGTCAGCCATCAGCGACAGATGGCATGGGTTGAGGCCAGCATTAGCCTTGTTGATCGTCGGTGTGGTGTTGGGCTGCAACTAATTGCTGCACCTGCAATTCCAGCGCTTCCAGTTTTTCGCGGGTGCGTAACAACACTTGGCGCTGTACATCAAATTCTTCTCTGGAGACAAAATCCAGTTGGCTCAATTTAGCCTGTAATACCGTTTTTACTTTCGCTTCAACATCATCAGCCACTTCACGGAATTTTGGCGGGATAGCCGCACCAATCTGGCGAGCCATTTCTTCAATTTTTTTCGGATCTAACATGATGCTTCCTCAGGTTGCCGCACAGTAAAACCACATTCTACGAGCCTTGATGGCGACAGGCGACCATTATTTCAAGCCAATGCGATGGAATTCGCGCTTAGAGTCCGCGCGAGTGGCCTGGACTCGGTTGCGCCCGACCTAGCCGTAGGTCTGACTCGACCCGGAGCGCAGCTGAGGGGCAGTCGGACATTGTGGTCGTAAACACGATTGGTTTTTAGCTTGCCGCTGGCTGGTTTTAAAAAGCTTTCGCCTTTGGCGAGTTTCTTTCTTTTGCTTCGCCAAAAGAAAGAAACCAAAGAAAAGGCGACCCCGGATCGTTCGAAAGCCCGCAATAAAATCAATGGTTTGAGGCAACGCCGCAACTCGCGGGCTGCTAACGTCAGCCCGCTCAAACACTCGGCGTTTTAAAACCTCAAACCACTGATTTTAAAGCGGCTCACTCAACGGGGCCAAAAGCGTGTTGTGCAAGGCGGCGTGCAACTGGAAACATTCGAGAAACGGGCAAAATAATCCGAATCGGATAAGGAGTGGGATGTCAAATTCTGGTGGAGCTGGGGGGTGTTTTGTGCTGTATGTCATTAAGGTCTTTATTTGAAGGGTATTTATGTGGTGCTCTACTAAATGGTTTTTGGTTAAGTTTTTTCAATCTTCGATATGAGCAAATAATCTTAAATGATAAATTGCGTCAATAGACTAGCTGAGTTTGTTTAAGTGAATCTGATGGACGTCATCGAGACCATTCTTGTATATGTGTATTTGGCAGTTTTTCTACTGCTTGCCGGTTTTTTGCGCTGGTTAGGTAAAGAAGGGCTGACGCAATTTTTTACTGCGAAGTTAAAATTAGACTTCGACACGCAGCTTACAAAAATTCAAAGTGATTTTCGTCAAGTTGAAGCACGTTTAACTGCTGATTTGCAGCAAAAGACTCAAGAGATAGCCTCGTTACGTGATGGTGCCTTGAGTAATTCTCGCCTCAGAAGTCAAGCTGAATATGACAGAAGAATTGTCTCTCTTGATGGCATTTGGAAAGCTCTAATCGAGCTTAAAAAATTTGACCAAGCGGTAATTCTCAATTCCATGATCGACTTTGATTCGCAAGCCGTGACGATAAAAGGTGACGCGGACCAAGCAGCAGCTTTTAAAGAGTTAACAAAGGAGCTTACTCTTGAATCCTTCAACAATGTTCCGAGTGGAGAGCAGTTTAGACCTCATGTTTCTGACGCTGTCTGGAACTTGTTTTCTGCTTACCGTGCTGTTGTGCATGGTGCAATCGTTGTTTTATCTGCGGTGCGTATTGGGCACTCACCACGAGCTTTGTTTGAAAGTTCAACTCTGGACTCAATGATAAAAACTGCGTTTCCTGAACTCGAAAAACTTGGAATCGTTGTAAATCTTGAAAATGCTCATCTGATATTGCCTCCGATGGAAGCTCGAATCTTATTAACGATCAAGAAAGAATTAAGGGGAGAAGGATTCTCGAAGTCCGAAATTGAAGAAGCCGCTTTTATTAATGAGACTATCCAAAAGATAATGATTAAAGATACTTGTTTCTAAACTACACCTCGACGTCCACTGGCCAAACTCCTCGAAATCTTGAACTGTAGTGGCACACTGAAATTGGCCACCTGACCAGGGGACGCACTTTGGGCTCACGAAAAAACACATCTCCTCAAATAAGGCGTAGTCGACATTCGTTGCACCAGGCCAACACGGCTGAAAATGACTGCAATTTGCTCAAGCTGAGCTTTTGGCCCCGTCAGCGAGCCGCTTTAAAATCAGTGGTTTGAGGTTTTAAGCTGGCGAGTGTCTGAGCAGTTCGACGCTAGCGAACTGCGAGTTGCGCCAGCGCCTCAAACTGCTGATTTTATTGCGGGCTTTCGAGCGATCCGGGGTCGCCTTTTCTTTGGTTTCTTTCTTTTGGCGAAGCAAAAGAAAGAAACTCGCCAAAGGCGAAAGCTTTTTAAAATCAGCCTGCGGCAAGCAAACCAACCCAGTTACGTGACAAAAGCCAGCCTGCGGCCAGCAACCCCCCCCCCCGTCGTCACGGGATAAACCAAAACGGTTGTCGTTACAACAAAACCACCTTTGCTGGTAAACTAACAACCTTCGTACAGCACTGCACTGCCACCCTCAGTGCAGTGCCTCGGTTCTACCAGCAGCAGGTCAGTGATGAAACTTAATCCGCAACAAGATGCCGCCGTCAAATATATCTCAGGTCCGTGCCTGGTGCTGGCCGGTGCCGGTTCGGGCAAGACCCGCGTTATCACCAATAAAATTGCCTATTTGATTGAGCAATGTGAGATGTCTGCCCGCCATATTGCCGCCGTGACATTTACCAATAAAGCCGCCCGGGAAATGAAAGAGCGGATCAGTCAGCAACTGGATCGCAGTAAATTACGTGGTTTAACGGTCTCGACTTTCCACACCCTTGGGCTTGAAATCATCAAAAAAGAGCATAAAGCCATTGGTTATAAAGCTAATTTCACTTTGTTTGATGATCAGGACAGCATGGCACTGCTGAAAGAGCTGACCGAAGCCGACTTGCAGAACGATAAAGATTTACTGCGAGCCTTACAAAGCAAAATCTCCGGTTGGAAAAACGATTTAATGCTGCCGCCCCAGGCGCTGGCACAGGCGATGGATGCGCAGAGCATCAGTTTTGCCAACTATTATGCGCAGTATGCCCAGCAACTACGTGCTTATAACGCGCTGGATTTTGATGACCTGATTATGGTGCCAACCTTGCTGTTTGCCGCCAATAGCGAAGTGCGGCAGCGCTGGCAACAGAAAATCCAGTATTTACTCGTCGATGAGTATCAGGATACCAATACCAGTCAGTATGAACTGGTGAAATGGCTGGTTGGCGAGCGGCAGCGTTTTACTGTGGTCGGTGATGACGACCAGTCGATTTATTCCTGGCGTGGCGCTAAGCCGCAAAACCTGGTGCTGCTGGGCAAAGACTTTCCAAGCTTGAAAGTGATTAAACTGGAGCAAAACTACCGCTCCTGTGAACGCATTTTAAAAGCCGCCAATATTCTGATCGCCAATAATCCGCATGAGTACGACAAAGCGCTGTTCAGCACTCTGGGCTATGGCGTACCGCTGAAAGTGCTGCCAACCAAACACGAAGAAGATGAAGCCGAAAAAGTAGTGGCTGAGATCATTTCGCATCGGTTTATCAACCGCAGCAACTACAAAGATTACGCTATTTTATATCGCGGCAATCATCAGGCGCGGGTGTTTGAAAAAGCGCTGATGACCAACCGCATTCCTTATAAAATCTCTGGCGGTACCTCGTTTTTTTCCAGACCAGAAATTAAAGATGTGATGGCCTATTTGCGTTTGCTGGTGAATCAGGATGATGACAATGCGCTGCTGCGTATTATTAACACGCCTAAACGTGAAATCGGTGCCGCCACCTTGGAACGCATTGGTAGCTTGGCTAATTCGCTGCAGATCAGCTTGTTTGATGCCTGTTGTGCGCCAGAATTATCCGATGAACTCTCCGCCCGTAGCCTGGCGGCCGTACGGGAATTTTCCCGCTGGATGGTGGAACTGGCGGATAACGCCGTGCGGGCAGAACCGGCAGATGCGGTGCGGGATCTGATCCGGCAAAGCCGTTACGAAGCTTATTTATTCGAAAGTTGCGCTAGCCCGAAAGCAGCTGAAATGGCACTGAAAAACGTCAATGAGTTATATCGTTGGATCAGCGAAATGCTTAAAGGCGACGCCGATCACGAAGCCATGACATTAGCTGAAGTGGTCACTAAGTTAACCTTGCGCGATATGATGGAACGCAACGAAAAAGACGATGATGCCGATCAGGTGCAGCTATTGACCCTGCACGCCTCGAAAGGTCTGGAATTTCCTTATGTCTTTATGGTCGGCATGGAAGAAGGTATTCTGCCGCATCAAACCTGTATCGACGAAGATAATGTCGAAGAAGAACGCCGTTTAGCTTATGTCGGCATCACCAGGGCGCAACGGGAACTGATTTTTACCTATGCCCGCGAGCGACGCCAATATGGCGAAGTGGTCAAGCCCGAACCGAGCCGGTTTTTGCAGGAGTTACCGAGCGATGATCTGGAATGGGCACAAGCTGCGCCGGTAAAAACGGAAGCGCAACGCCAGCAAACCGGACTGGCGCACCTGGAAAGATTACGCCAGTTGCTGAAGAAAGACTGAAGATGGGTTGGGTTGCAGCAAACTGTTAATTAATCGCCCTTGCATAAAGCAGCCCAATTCCAGTAACAGTTGCCGTACTTCGCCATCATCCACACCATCGGCAATCAGTCGGAATTTGTAACTGTGCGACAATTGCTGCAGCAGTTCCAGTACTTGCCGTTTCTGGTTGTTGCGCACCAGGCTGCGACAGAAAGCTGCATCCAGCTTCACAAAATCAAAAGGATATTGAATCAGCAGACCCAATGGCATTGCTTCAGCACCAAAGTTTTCCAAGGCTAGCCGCACCCCCAGCCGTTTTAACTGAGCAAGATAATGCAGATTACTGCTGTTGAGTTTCAGCAGCTCAAATTCGGCAAAGCCCAGCGCTAAGCGGTGCAATACCGGCTGGTAGGGTTGTAACAGCTTTTGTAATTTGTCGAAATGTAGCGGATTCTGTAAATGCTGGCAGCAAAGCTGCACCGTCACCAGCGCCGGTTGTGGCATCGCCAAAAGTTGATCCAACAACTGTTGTAGTAACTGTAACTCAATACCGGTCAGTACCCCGGCCTGGGCTGCCTGACAGTTAAAATCATGCTGCACGCCCAACTCTGGATGCACCCAAAACACTTTAGCTTCATAAGCCAGCACCTGCGCCTTGTCAGCGCAAACAATAGGCTCAAATTCCAGATTAAATTGTTTTTCCGTTAATGCCTGGCGTAACGCCTGCTCCAAATCCAGATCCTGCAACAAACGCATCCGCATAGTATCGGTAAAAATCACAAAGCGATTACGACCCATAGCTTTGGCTTGATACATGGCAGCATCGGCATCACGCAACAGGTCGTCTGCCTGCTGATAATCCGCTTTGTAACAAGCGATGCCAATACTGGCACCTGAATAGAGTTGCTGGCCCTGAAACAGCATAGGTTCTTTCACTGCGGCAATGATCCGATCTGCCACATCCTCGGCATCAGCATCATCTTGTAACTGGGTCAGCAGCACCACAAATTCATCGCCACCCAGCCTGGCCACTAAATCGTGATCCCGTACCGTGCGCTGTAAGCGCTGGCTAACTTCAATCAAAAAACAATCACCAGCATGGTGGCCTAAGGTATCGTTGATTAGTTTAAAGCGGTCGAGATCGATAAACAGCAGCGCAAAACGCAAGGTACTTTCGCGATTACGCAACGCAAATTGTTGCCGAAGTTGCAGCATGAACATCTGGCGGTTGGCCAAACCGGTTAAAGTATCGTGGTTGGCTTCATGGAACAGTTTTTCTTCAATTTTCTTCCGCTCTTCCACCTGTAAGCGCAAAAATAAATTGGTCTGACGCAGTTCGCGGGTGCGTTCGAAAATTTTCCGTTCCAGCTCTTCCTGATGTTGTTTTTGTTGTTCGGTATTGAGCTTACGCTGAATAGCTACCGCAATATGCTGCGACACAAACTTCAGAATATTCAGCTCAGTGTCGCTGTATAAATAGCTGTTGTCATAGGACTGTACGGCAATCACGCCAAGTGCCTGTTGCTCGATCAACAACGGAGCGCCTAACCAACTGACCGGTAAGGGTGCGGGCTGCGGCTCCTGCACTAAACGTAAAACCTCGCCCTGCTGCACCAGCAACTCAGATAACTCATGATTAATCAGCCGAGCTTCGCCAACTCGCAGCACATATTCAGTGAAGCCTTTGCGCAAGGGTCTTTCCTGCGCCGGTGGGGTGTATTGATCAAGATAAAATGGAAAACTGAGTTTTTTGCCGTCTTCGTCCAGCAACGCGATGTAGCAATTATCCGCCTGCATCAACCCCGCCAGGATTTGCTGCACTTGCCGGTAAAATCCAGCCATATCACTGTTATTGGCTGTTAATTCAGAAATTTTATATAACGCAGCCTGCAATTTTTCCGCATTGGTTCTATCACGGATCTCCCGCTGCAACGATTGATTAATATTCTGCAGTTGCCGGGTTCTTTCCCGCACTGTCACTTCCAGCAATTCCCGACTGGTCACCCGATCAATAGCGGTCACGGTATGGCCAGCAATGGCAGACAGCAGTTCGACATCGCGCTGGCGATAATGATAGCTGTTGTCATACAGTTGCACCGCCATCACGCCAATCAACTGCTGACCACGGCATAAGGGCACCCCCAACCAATGCTGACTTGGGGTGCCTTGCGACTGGATCTCACCGGCTTGCAGCAGTTGCTGAAATAACGCAACATCACACAATAAATATTTTTTCTGTCTGGCGACATAACCAGTCAAGCCATTGGCAAACACTTCTGAATCAATATCCGCGGCATCTAATTGATCTTTTTCATCAGAAAAGTATTCCAACCGGAAATGACCAGACATTGCATCCAACAACACCAGATAAAAGTTATCTGCGGGCAGATATTGATTCACCAGACTGTGGATAGCCGGATAAAACTCGGACATTTCCGTCAAGGTGCTGGCAAGTTCGGATAAATTCAGTAAGGCGCGTTGCACTGCACAGGCATCACGGTAACGCCCAAGCAAAAGCTTCAGTCGCTGGATCTGCGCAACTGACGAAACCGGTTTATGGCGGGCTTGAGTTTGTTCCTTCAACTGGCGCTCTTTTTATAGTTATGGGTCCAGTATTGGACCTGTGGTATAAGCGCCTCTATTATGCACAAAGATTAAGCAGAAAAAAGCCTTTCTTGCTGCCATTGTTGGTGATTTTTAGACAATTTTGTTCTTAAGTGGTGACAAAAAAAACTAACAGACTGGTAACAAAGTACAAACGACAGCGCAGTTTTATGCCCAGCCGTTTTGCTGTGAGGGGGACTGACAAAAAAGCCCGCATGCTGCCTGCGGGCTTTTAGCAAGTTCGACAATCAAACGCCTTCGGTCATAAAATGGATGGCATTCTCGATTTCATCATCAGTACAATCTGCACAAGTTCCACGAGGTGGCATAGACCGGATGCCTTCGATGGCGTGTTTTTTCAGCACATCAATCCCCTGAGCCAGACGCGGTTTCCAGGCAGCATCCCCTTTTTTCGGTGCATCTAAGGCGCCGGTGCCGTGACAAGCAAAACAAGCGCCCTGATAGACCTGCTCACCGGTGCGCGGGCCAGTAGCTTTGACCACCACAGGTTCAGCGCCGGCTAAATAGACCTTGCCGACCGGTGCGATGCGTTGTTTCAGGGCATCCTCTGCAGTATTATCAGTGCTCGCCTGAGCGGCCAGGGCTGAACAGAATAACGCCAGTACAAATGTGATTTTTTTCATTGATCGGGATCCCCGGTGATTAAGCCGCACAAATTCTGGGGTATTATAGCCCTGCCTGTACAAAGAGTGAAAGCCCCTCTGTGCACTGTATCATCCGCAGACTATGGCGATGGCAATTCAGGCATCGACACACAGCTTTGAATCGGCCTACCCACTGAATAAAAACTCCCCTGAACAAATTTATTTTAGCTTTTTCACTTTGCAAAAGCTGGCTTTGTGGTAGTCTATTTAGCCATTCATCACCGCCCTTGGTCGTCTTTAAGACCGGCAGATGAAGTGGGAAAAAAATTTTCCACAACAGGAAGTAAAAAATAATAACAAGGGTCTGTGCAGTTTACCCCTCGTTTTTTAAACTTAATATCAATGACTTAGCCGTAAAGCTATACCTGTTCATCCAAGGTAGGCACGCGCTTGTCTGGCATTTTTTTCACAAACATATCCACACTTTATCCACAATTTGCGGCAACAATCCTTGCTGGCTGAAAATCGGCTATTGTGGCATTCTTAACGAAAAATCACTGGAGCCACGCTCATGGTCCACATTCCTGCTGATCCACTGATCCTGGTGGATGGTTCTTCATATTTATTTCGTGCTTACCATTCCCCACCACATCTAACCAATGCCAAAGGTGAAGCCACCGGTGCCATTTATGGCGTGGTGAACATGCTGAAAAGTTTGTTACGTCAGTACAATCCAAGCCAAATGGCGGTGGTATTTGATGCCAAAGGCCCAACGTTTCGCAATACCATGTATGCCGAATATAAAGCCCATCGCCCGCCGATGCCGGACGACTTGCGCAGTCAGATTGAGCCATTGCATAAAATTATTCACGCCCTTGGTTTGCCACTGCTTTGTATCAGCGGCGTCGAAGCCGATGACGTGATCGGCACTCTGGCGACGCAGGCCAGCGCTATTGGCCGCCATGTGTTGATTTCCACTGGCGACAAAGATATGGCGCAATTGGTGGATGGTCATGTCACGTTGATTAATACCATGACAGATACCATCCTGGACCCGGCCGGCGTCAGAGAAAAATTTGGCGTCGGGCCTGAGTTGATTATCGACTTTCTGGCGCTGATGGGTGACAAAGCCGACAATATCCCTGGGTTACCAGGCGTTGGCGAGAAAACGGCGCAAGCGCTGTTGCAGGGCTTAGGGTCGATTGACACTTTATATCAACAGCTGGATGACATTGCCGCACTTGGCTTTCGCGGTAGTAAAACTATCGCCGATAAAATGCGCGAATTCGAGCCGCAGTTGCGCTTGTCATATCAGCTGGCGACCATCAAAACCGATGTCGAATTACCGCTGCAACTGCATGAATTACATCTGCAAAGCCCGGATTATGCCAAGCTGGCTGACTTATATCAGCAATGCGAATTTAAACGCTGGTTGGCTGAAGTGAAATCAGCAGAAACTATCAATACCGTGCGCCCTGCCGTCACCGCGAGCAGTACAGAAAGTTTGACCGAAACTGAGGTCAGCGCGCCGCAAGCCCAGCTTGCCACTGATCGCAGTCAATATCAGACGGTATTCACTGAACAACAACTGACAGAACTGCTGAGGTTGTTACAGCAAGCCGAACTGGTGGCCGTAGATACCGAAACCACCAGTCTGGACTATATGCAAGCCGAGCTGGTGGGTATTTCGGTCGCGACAGCACCAGGACTGGCCTGGTATATCCCAGTCGGACACGATTATCTGGGGGCGCCGCAGCAGTTAGATCGGGACTGGGTATTGGAGCAACTGAAACCCTGGTTGGAAGACGACAGCAAAGCTAAAGTCGGCCAGAACCTGAAATATGATATGAGTGTGCTGGCACGCTATGATATCCAACTGGCAGGGGTGCGCTTTGATACCATGTTGGAATCTTATGTGCTCAACAGTGTCGGTTCGCGCCATGATATGGACAGCCTGGCGCTGAAATATCTCGGCCGCAGCACTATCAGCTTTGAAGACATCGCAGGCAAAGGCGTAAAACAGCTGACGTTTAACCAAATTGAGTTGGAAAAAGCGGCCGAGTATGCTGCTGAAGACGCTGATATTACCTTACAACTGCATTTGACGTTATGGCCACAAATTGCGGCTTTGCCTGGTCTGAAGGAAGTCTTTGAACAAATTGAAATGCCTTTAGTCCCGGTGTTATCCGCGATGGAACGCGGCGGGGTGAAAATTGATGCGGCCTTGTTACAACAACAAAGCATTTATCTGGCAGAGCGGATCAGCCAATTGGAGCAACAGGCGCATGAACTGGCCGGCAAAGCCTTTAATTTGTCTTCGCCCAAACAGCTACAGGAAATTTTGTTTACTGAACAAGGTTTACCAGTGCTGAAAAAAACGCCAACCGGCATCCCATCAACGGCAGAAGAAGTGCTGGCCGAACTGGCAGAAAATTATCAATTGCCCAGGGTCATTTTGCAGCACCGCACTATTGCGAAGCTGAAATCGACCTATACCGATAAATTACCCCTGAGCGTCAACAGCAGCACGGGCCGGGTCCATACCTCTTATCATCAAGCGGTTGCGGCCACAGGCCGGCTTAGTTCGACAGAACCGAATTTGCAAAATATTCCGATCCGCACCGAAGAAGGTCGACGCATCCGGCAAGCTTTTATTGCTGATGCTGACATGCAGATTATGGCTGTAGATTATTCTCAGATTGAGCTGCGGATCATGGCGCATTTGTCCAAAGATCAGGCGTTATTGGATGCATTTGCCAAAGGACTGGACATTCACAAAGCCACAGCCGCCGAAGTTTTTGGCGTCAGTCTGGCAGAAGTGAGTTCAGAACAGCGCCGACGGGCCAAAGCGGTCAATTTTGGACTAATTTATGGCATGTCGGCTTTTGGTCTGGCCAAACAGCTGGATATCAGCCGGGGTGAAGCGCAGCATTATGTTGATACCTACTTCGCCCGTTTCCCTGGCGTGCTGAACTATATGGAAAACACCCGGCAGCAAGCACACACCCTGGGTTATGTTGAAACCTTGTTTGGCCGTCGCTTATATTTGCCAGAGATTAACAGCAAAAATATGGCGCGGAAAAAAGGCGCTGAGCGGGCAGCGATTAATGCACCAATGCAAGGGACGGCAGCAGATATCATCAAAAAAGCCATGTTGGCGGTAGCGCAATGGCTTCCGCACCAAGAAGCGGGCACGATCCGGATGATTATGCAGGTACACGATGAATTGGTGTTTGAAGTTGCCACCGACAAGCTTGACAGTTACCGGCAACAAATTATCGATCTGATGCAACAAGCCGCTGTGCTTGCAGTGCCATTACTGGTCGAAGCTGGCACTGGCGCCAACTGGGATCAGGCACATTAACGCCTCAATAAAGAAGTTGATGCCACCACGGAACTTTCTGAATGGACTATCGTCTTACCTGACGTGACATGCCCAAATCCTGGTATCCCTTTAAGCCTCTGCAAAACAGAGGCTTTTTTTTGCCGCCACCAGCGATACCGCCTTGCATGCGGGCCCAGATCAAGCCGATAGCTCAGGGCTAACGCACGATGCACCAGCGCTGTTGCTTTGGTCAGCGGCCTGCAGCAAACGTCATTGTCCCGGCAATTGGGGCTTTATGTCAGCCAGTTACCATTGTTGTCAAAAAAAATAGCAAATTCGACTTATTGTAGTTTTATTACGAAAATCGCTTGCTTTTTGAACTAAGCTCAGTAGAATTAAATTTGTAGGGTACAGAGGTAAGATGTTCTATCTTTCGACGTATAACGGTGGTTTCACCGGCATATGTATAGAAAGTAGGCTTTTTTAGCCGCCCCACTGCTTGCAGTGGGGCGTTTTTTTTATCTAAATTCTGTAAATTTACTAGATTTTTTAGAGCAAATACTTCAAACATTGAAAAAGTTGTGTATAATGGCGACGTCTTGCTAGCAAGACACCCTGTTGATTTGAAATTATTGATAGCTTCTCCCCGTTTGCTATGCCGGCTTCTCTCTGAGATGCCGGTTTTCTTTTTTTGGGGGTTTGGAAATTTCGCTAAGGCGCAATTGCTTGTATCAGCGTGGCTGACGCAACCAACACCGGCAGAGATAAACTTATCGCAGGGGATGGTGGAAACAAGCATGTTGTTTCCACTGTGATGTCACAGGCCAATAACGACCTTTATTCAGCGCTTAGCGCTTCGTCTTCACTGCCATCACGGCTATACCAGCTATCCAGCACCTGCTCCAACTCGGTCAGACCTTGTTTGCTCAGAGAACTGAAAGTATGAACTGTCACATCCCCCATAAAAGCCAAAGAGGCTTCCCGCACTTCCAACAAAGTTTTTTTCCGTGGCCCCGGGCTCAGCTTGTCCGCTTTGGTTAATAGCAATAATACTGATAAATTACTTTGCACCGCCCAATGAATCAGTTGTTGATCCAAATCTTTCAGCGGATGACGGATATCCATCAACACCACCAAACCTTTCAGGCTCTGGCGTTTCATCAGATATTCGCCTAATGATTTCTGCCATTTTTCTTTCACAGCCAGTGGCACTTTGGCAAAACCATAACCAGGTAAATCGATTAATCTTTTTTCATCAGCCAGCCGAAAAGTATTGATCAATTGGGTCCGACCAGGCGTTTTACTGGTTCTGGCTAAACTATTCTGCCGCGTCAGCGTATTTAAAGCACTGGATTTACCCGCATTGGACCGTCCGGCAAACGCCACTTCAATGCCGGTATCAGGCGGTAAAGCATTGATATCGGGGGCACTGGTTAAAAAACTGGTCTGCTGATAATTAAATTTTGCTTTGTACACAACTCACTCCGGCGTCAAATTTGGCTATAGTGTAGCGGATCTAGTTGATCTGAAGAAGCATTAGCCGCATGAATGGGATTTTATCTGGCTTAGATTCGTGTAAAATAGACATAAATACTAGGGTTATTATCTTTTGTACCTCATCACCGTGGGGGCAAGCTGAACAGAGACGGATAAACATGAGAAAATTAGCACTACCAGTCATGCTGTTATTAGGGTTGATCGGCCAGGCCGCTGCAACAGAAGGCAATATTGAAGCAGGTAAAGCCAAATCTGTAACCTGTGCCGCCTGTCATGGTCCTGATGGCAATAGTCCAACCGATATGTACCCTAAAATTGCTGGCCAGCATGCTGGTTATATTTTTAAGCAATTAAAAGAATTTAAACTCGGCGCCAGTACAGGTGGCAAAGAGGGCAGAAATAACGCCGTGATGGCAGGAATGGTGGCAGCACTATCCGAACAGGATATGCGCGACCTGGCTGCTTATTATGCCAGTCAGACAATGAAAGCAGGCTCTACCCCAGAAGATGTGGTCGAGGCTGGCCAAAAATTATTCCGTGGCGGTGATATGCAACGGGGTATTGCGGCCTGTATCGCTTGTCATGGTCCACGTGGCGTCGGCCATAGCCTGGCAAATTTCCCGAAAATTTCTTTTCAACATGCTGCCTATATCAAAACGCAGTTGGAGTCTTTCCGCAACGGCAGTCGTGCTAACGATATGAATGGCATGATGCGGGATGTGGCGAAGAAATTAACTGACGAAGATATCGAAATTTTATCGAAATATCTCGGTGGCCTGCACTAAGGTTGCATACAGCACGAAAAAGTCATTGCGACCAAAAACCGGCATTTTTGCCGGTTTTTTTATCGAATTGGTGTAGCACCAGCTACCACCAAGCCAGCCCTGTCGTGGCACACACAGCAACTTAACCCAGGGTTTGGTTGCATGAGGCTGTTGCAGCATCCACTACCTTAGCACCTCTGGTGATGTCCAATACCAAACTGACAATTTGAAATCTGAAACGATTCAGTTACATTTTGGCGCTTAACTCTTTAAAACCAGTGTGAGAGATATCTCACAAATAGCGTAAGAAAATGGCCTGCAATATCTGTACAAAAATCACGCAAAAAAAAATAAATCCACACTAAGTGTCTGATTTAAAAAGATGGTTAAAAATGGTTCATTTTTTCTGCAATTTTTTTTCTCTCGTGGTATTGCCATTCAAATTAATTAGCGTAAATTAAACCCCGTTACAGTTAGTAACATCTTTACAAAATGGAAGTTGTGCACGGACAGCATCAGTGCTTAGGTACATTCAATGTGACGTCATGAATGATGTCAGCGTTTTTAACGCAGCAAGGATGAATAAAAAAGTATTAGGACGATCGCGAATAATGATCACTACATGGAAGTGACCTAACAATATAGGGAAACTATCCAGACAGGGTGTCTCACGTAAGTCAGGATGAACTAAAAATATTCGCACCTATCGGTGCAGCCTTGAACGGCAGTAAGCTTCGCTTGCTGCCGTTTTGTTTTATCAGGCCTATGCAGCAAAACGATCTGGCGCTGACCCGCTGCCGCAGCAAG
Source organism: uncultured Rheinheimera sp. (assembly GCA_964525695.1). Lineage (GTDB taxonomy): Bacteria > Pseudomonadota > Gammaproteobacteria > Enterobacterales > Alteromonadaceae > Pararheinheimera. Next base: position 91,160 of record CAZGHW010000004.1, read on the forward strand.
CACTGACCAGTCCAGAATCCAGCTTGAGCCCAGTAGTTTGGTCCTTTGACTGCCGCTGCCAACGGCTGTTTTCGGTTAACTGCGGAAATACATAGGCAGCAGCCACAAAACTGGTTAAAATACGCGCCCTTTTCTACAGGTAGACATTATGACTCGCAAAAAAAAATCACGTACTTCCGGCCAAATTGGTATTCGGCATAAACCCACTGCAGAAGCCCGCCAGGATCGTGACCGTCCTGTAGAAAGTAAGAAAAAAGGTGCTGGTTTAAAATCAGGCAGCCGTAACTCAGTGCAAGCTGAAGTTAAAACAGGCACAGGCAATCAGAATAAAGATCCGCGGCATGGTAGTAAAAAGCCAATCTCGCTGGTGGTGACACCAGCAGAGCAAAAACTACTGACGCCAACCACTCAGCCAAAAGCGTTATTAGCCAAAGCGAAACCAGTTGAAATTCCACCACAAGTCGAACTTGAGCAAATTGAGCAGGACGAAAAACTGCAAGCCTTGCTGGAAAAAGTGGAACAAGGTGACATTCTGACCGGGAAAGACGCTAAATACTTCAACGCTAAAACGGCCCGCCACGCCGAATTATTGACCTTGCTGGGTCTGGATGACGAGGACGAAGGCGACGACGCAAAGGCTGAGTTTCATGAAGCAGAAGATTTGGATCCGCTGAGTAAACTGGAACAAGTCGACTGGCGTAAAGATCTACTGGGTGAATAACATCGGGTAATAACTGCAATGTGGACAGCTTTGATCGCGCTGGCGGTATTGATTGTCGCTGTGCTGGCGTTTTATCTCGGAACCTTATTATTCCGGTTGAAACAACAGCAACAGCTGCAACAACAAGCGTTACAGGCGCAACAACAAAAACAGGCCGAACATCAGCAATATCTGCTCGACAGTATTCTGCTGATTGGCAAAGCCACGCTGGAACAGCAGTGTGAGCCGTCGGAAGCCGCCTTACGGATTTGGGTGTTGCTGGAAAATTTGCAAGCAGATTTAGCCACGGCCGAGCGCTGGCCATCTTTGTTTGCCATGTACGATTGTGTCAAAGCCATGCCGACACACGAGGCTCGCAAGCAAACCGATAAAAAGGAAATACGCCGCTTGGATCACATCCGTCAGCAGCGTGAAATCGAGTTAAAAAGTGGCATCGAACAGGATATTCAGGGGTTGCTGGCACAGTTACAGCAACGCCACTGATGACAACCAGACCGCCTCCCTTCAGGCGGTCTGGTGTTCCTGCCCATCAACTTATTGTTTGTAAATCACCCCTGCTTTCATGACAAAACTGACTTTACCCATCAATTGAATGTCTTGCAGCGGATTGCCAGGCACGGCAACAATATCAGCTATCTTCCCTGCTTTCAGACTGCCCAGACTGTCTGACACTCCCAATAACTTGGCACTTTCAATAGTGGCACTTTGCAGCGCCGTCATCGCAGGCATGCCCGCTTCAGTCATAAAAACAAATTCTTGCCAGTTGTCGCCATACATCCCCACCCCAGCATCAGTGCCAAAAGCAATTTTCACCCCCGCCTTATAAGCACGGGCAAAGGTTTGCTGAATTAAAGGCCCAATGGCTGCCGCTTTGGCCCGCACCATTTCCGGGAAAAACCCCGGCACCTTGGCTTTTTCCGCCACATAACGACCTGCACTGATAGTTGGCACAAAATAAGTGCCATGTTGTTTCATCAGTGCCATGGTTTTGTCATCCATAAAGGTGCCGTGTTCAATGGAGGTCACGCCGGCTTTAATCGCCCGCTCCATACCCTCTTTGCCATGGGCATGCACTGCCACGGTAAAACCATAATCCTTGGCAGTCTCCACAATAGCTTGTAATTCATCATCTTTAAATTGCGGATTCATGCCACTTTTCGCCACGCTGAGTACGCCGCCGGTGGCGGTAATTTTGATCAAATCGGCACCTTCTTTATAGCGTTGCCGCACCGCTTTACGTGCTTCTTCCGCACCATTAATCACCCCTTCAGCCGCGCCGGGATCGCCCATCCGCTGATAGGCTACGCCATTGGTTGGATCGGCATGGCCGCCCGTGGTGGCGATAGATTTGCCGGCGGTAAATATACGGGGTCCAACCACATGACCAGCGGCAATAGCTTTGCGCAGCGCCACACTGACCAAATGGCTATCTCCCAGTTCCCGCACCGTGGTAAAGCCAGACATTAAGGTTTTATTGGCGTAAGTGGCACCGCGCAGGGCGATATCTGCTTCATTTAAGGTAAAACCTTCACTGTAACTGGTTGGACTGCTTTGGTAAGAAAAATGCGTGTGCATATCCATCAGGCCTGGCAGCACCGTATGCTGGCGTAAATCCACCAGTTGATCACCTGTCGCGGGTTGGCGAAAGCCAGCTTCAATGGCGGTAATTTTATCGCCATCCACCACCAGCGTTTGTTTGGTTAACACTTGCGAACCTTCAGCGGTAATGACAGTACCGGCATGGATCAGGGTGGCTGCGGGAGCCAATATCGGCAGTAAAGCGCTGCCAAGGACGAGCGTTGTTAGTTTTTTCATCATCATTCCCGGGATTATCGGCAGCGGCATTGGCTGCACTTTCATTGTGTTGGATCAAAACCTAATAAATCACAGAGCTTATACTGCCACCAGCAAAGTATAGGCGAATGCGATATGAACACGATGATATGGGATGAAGCACTGCTGCAAAAGTATAATGTCAAAGGACCGCGTTACACCTCTTATCCAACGGCATTGTTGCTGCGCAGTGGTTTTCAACCGGCCGCAGCATTACAGGCTTTAGCACAAACCGGTCCCGATTTGAGTTTGTATCTGCATGTGCCTTTTTGCCGTCAGCTCTGTTATTACTGTGGCTGTAATAAAGTCATCAGTCGTGATCAAAGCAAAGCCGATCGTTATCTGGATGCATTAGAGCAGGAAATGGCGTTTTACCAGACCGCCACAGCCAGCAAGCAGGTTTGTCAGCTGCATTTGGGCGGCGGCACACCCACTTATCTTGATGAAACCCAGCTGCGGCATTTAATGAAATTATTGCGTCGTTATTTCCATTTTAGCCCGCAAGCCTGCCTGAGTATCGAAATTGATCCACGCAGTTGTAACCCGGAAAAATTGGCCTTGCTGCGTGAACTCGGATTTAGCCGGGTCAGTTTTGGCGTGCAAGATTTTGATCCGCAGGTGCAACAAAGTATCAACCGGCTACAAAGTTACGCCATGGTCGCTGAGCTGGTCGAGGCCAGCCGTGCACTTGGTTTCAGTTCAATTAATCTGGATTTAGTTTACGGCCTGCCACATCAACAGCCAGCGAGCTTTGCCGACACTTTGCAACAAGTCCTGACTCTGGCTCCAGACCGGATTTCATTATTTAGTTACGCCCATTTACCGGAGCGGTTTGCCGCGCAGCGGAAAATTCAGCAGCAGGCATTACCGGACGGTCACGCCAAACTAGCGCTGCTGGCGTTAGCGGTAACCACTTTACAGCAGGCGGGTTATCAGGCCATTGGCATGGACCATTTTGCTAAACCTGAAGATCCGCTGGCGGTGGCACAACAACAAGGCCAGCTCAGACGAAATTTCCAGGGTTATACCGTTGATCACAGCGATGCCTTGCTCGGACTTGGGGTGTCGGCCATCAGTCAGGTCGGTGATCAGATCTGGCAACAACAAAAAGATTTAACCCTGTATTACCGGGCGCTGGCGGAACAAGGCCACAGTCTGGACAAAGGTATGCAACTGAGCCTGGACGATCAAATCCGGGCCGACCTGATTGCGGCCCTGATGTGTAATTTCCAACTTGACAGCCGTGCTTTTGCCGACAAATGGCAACTGAATTTTACCGACTACTTCGCGCACAGCCTGCAACAATTACAATCTTGTCAGGCGGATCAATTGGTAGAATGGCAAGGTGAACTGCTCCAGGTGACAGCCCGCGGCCGACCTTGGGTGCGGATAATCTGCGCTTGTTTTGACGCTTATTTACTGGAGCAAGCGCAAAGTTATTCCAAAGTCATCTGAGGCTCCAGCGCAGTTCAAGGCTGCGCTTTGACCTTTTCCTCCGGCTCAGCCATGGCCAAAATAGCCTGATAGTCGCCACTTGGCAGCACATAATACTGCCCTGCCGCCAGGGTTTTCAGTTCGGCCTGCGCCGCCAGTTGATAATAACAAGGCCGGCTGAACTTTGCCGTCAGTCCCCTGGGTAGTTGCAAATAAGGCAATAACATCCCGCTGCCGGGTTCTGGCTGCAATTGCAGTGGATATTCAGATCCGATTAAGTAAAGCTGATCTAAAGTATCGCGTACTTGTAGCTGCGGACCTTCAGCACTGTCCAACCATTGCCAATCGACCAACATAAATGGCGCATCATCGACCTGGATCCGCACCGATTCCACCGGCGTGGTCAGCAAATATTCGCCCTGCTGGCAATGCAGCACAGAACTAAATAATTTCACCAGTTCAGGCCGCTGGATCGGACTCTGTTGATACAACCATTGCCCATCGCGGGTGATCTGCAATGGGATATCACCACAAAAGGGTGGCTGCCAATGATTTGGCGGCCATGATCCGACATCAGGGTTGTGCTTAAAAAGCTGTTGTTGCAGTTGCTGCAAATCCATGGAACCATTCCTGGGCTGACCAAATATCGCAGCAGTGTAGCAGAACACTATGAGAGCGGAACTAGCGGCTGCGATGCGACCTGGCTGCGCATCGCAGCAGCGGCTTCCCCGCCCGCTACCAAACTTTTTTGCCAAAGGAGAATGCACGTGTTAGAACAATCCATCAGTTACCTGACAAAAAATCAGGACCTCATCATAGCTTTCGGTCTGAAGCTGCTGGTTGCTATTGTTATTTTTTATGTTGGCCGCTGGGTCGCGCTGGGCGTGTCACAACTGGTCAGTAAAGCCTTGTTATTACGCAAAGTTGACCGCGCAGTGGTGTCTTTTATTGCCAGCATTATTTATGCGGCGGTGCTGATCGCTTTTGCGTTGATTGCTTTATCGCATTTGGGCATTCAAACCGCCTCTTTTATTGCCATTCTGGGTGCCGCCGGTTTAGCTGTGGCTTTGGCCCTACAAGGCTCGTTATCTAATTTTGCCTCTGGTGTACTCATCATTGTGTTCCGTCCATTTAAAGCCGGTGATTTTGTTGAAGTCGCCGGGATTAGCGGCGTGATCGAACGGATTGATATTTTTCAGACCATTTTTAAAACCGCAGACAATAAAAAAATTATCGTACCGAACTCACAAATTACCGGCGGTGCCATCACCAACTACTCTGCCGAAAAACGGCGACGGGTCGATTTGGTGATCGGCATCAGTTATGACTCTGATCTACGCAAAGCAAAAGCATTGCTAGAACAAATTCTGCAAAACGACAGCCGGATTTTACAGGAGCCCGCACCTTTGGTCGCGGTCAATGCCTTGGCGGATTCGGCCGTTAATCTGGTGGTGCGACCTTGGGTTGAATCTGCAGACTACTGGCCTGTGTACTGGGATACCTTAGAAAACATCAAACTGACATTCGATCGGGAAGGCATTGAAATCCCCTTTCCACAGATGTCATTGCATATGAAAAAAGAGGACAAAGCATGAGTACAAATCGACCAAGCAACAAGTTCCTGGCGCTGAGCCTGCTGACGTTGGCCCTGAGCACTGGCGCGATGGCAGAAACCACGCCACTAAAAAGCTGGACCACTGCCGCTGAGCTCGGTGCCATTACCACTTCTGGCAATACCAAAGGCACCTCGGTCACCGGTAAAATTGACAGCAAGCAGGAGCTGGAACACTGGAGCAACGAATATGTGTTGTCGGCTTATTTTAAAGAAGATGAGCAAACTGACAATAACGGCGTAAAACGCAGCGAAAAATCAGCTGAGCGGTATTTTGTGTCTGGCAAAGGTGGTTACAAACTTGATCAGGACAATGCCACGCTGTTTGTATTTGGTTCTTATACCGATGATGCCTTTGGTGCTTATACCAAATACAGTTTAGTCTCGCTGGGTTATGGTGACCGGCTGTATCAGGACGATAATAAAACTCTGGATGCTGAAATCGGTCCTGGTTACTTCTCTGGCCGCACTTCAGATGATCGCACCGAAAATGGCTTAATGTTACGTTCGGCGGCCACCTTGAACTGGGCTTTCTCTGACACGGCCACCTTTAAACAGACGCTGAGTGTCGAAGTGGGCAGTGACAATACCAGAACAGCGGCAGAATCGTCCATCAGTGCCAAACTTAATGGCAAAATGCAAATGAAAGCGGCATTTTTAGTGCAAAACGACAGCGATGTGCCGCTGGGTAAGAAAAAAACGGACACTCAGACTGCACTGACGCTCGTGTACGCTTTCTAAGTCTAGCCAGTACAGGCGCGCTGCCGATTGTTTGATCAGCCGCCTGCCTGTTGTTGGCGCCATTTTTGCAAAAAACCACTTTTGTCACGATTACCACTACGTGGCGGCTATTTTTTGGCCATTACTGCACTTTCGACTAAGCTTAACACCATTTCCTGAATTTTCTGGTTGCCCTGCTCTCTGGTTGCTGACAGCGGACAACTGCTGTTTCTGATGGAGCCACAGGCATGCCTGAGAGGAAGTTGTTATCAGATCAAGTCACAGCAACAAAACCGCAGCGTCCGCTACAACAACTCTTGTTGATGTTCGGGTTTGGGATATTGGCTGCATTGTGGTTGTTGGGAACTGACTTAGAGTTGATGCAACATTGGTTGAGCGCTGAAGCCGCCGCACAGCTACACCTGCTCAATGGCTGGTTGTTACTGGTGATCGCCATGTTGATGTTGTTTGGTTTTTACCGCCAGCAACAGAATTATCTGCATCAAGTACGCAAAACGCAGCGCCAATTTAGCAGCACCTTTGATCAAGCCGCAGTTGGCATTGCCCATGTGGCACTCAGTGGCCACTTTTTACGGCTGAATCAGCGTTTTGCCGACATGTTGCAATACGACGTGGATCAATTGCTCCAACGCAGCTTCCACGATATTACCCATCCGGATGATTTAGCCGACGACTTACGCCATGTCGAACAATTAATCAAAGGCAAAATCAGCCACTATGGGCTGGAAAAACGCTATCGGCGGCAAGATGGCAGTTATTTCTGGGCGCATTTGTCGGTGTCATTACATCGGGATGAAGATACCGCTGATAGTTATTTTATTTCAGTGATTGAAGATATCGACAGCAAAAAACATGCCTTATTGGCGTTACAGGCCAGTGCCGCTCAAATCCAGTTACTGCTTGATGCTTCAGATGAGGGGATTTTGGGTTTATCCGTCAACGATGAACTGACCTTTGTCAATCAAACCGCTGTCAACCTGCTCGGTTATCAACTACCGGCACAGCTGCTCGGGTTGCCGCTGCTCACTGTGATTGCCAAACAAAAAGTCGCACTGGCCATCTGGCGTGATATCACCCGCTTACATCAACAGCCGAGCACCTTGCGTGGCGAAGCCGAATTACTGGTTAACTGCCACGGCGAGATACTGCCGTGCGCCTACCGGGTAATCCCGGTACCGGCGGCTGAAGATGGCACTGTGTTGGTATTGTGCTTCCAGAATATTCGGCAACGACGGCAACAACAACTCAGGCAACAAGCACAAAACCACTTATTACAACGACTGGCTGACAATGTACCGGTGCAAACCTTGCTGACCGATTTAGTATTGTTTGTTGAACAACAATTACCTCACCTTAAATGCTCCATTTTACTGGCTGACTTACCCCAGCAAATTTTGACCTTGGCTACCGGCCCCAGCCTGCCTGCGGACTTTAATGCCAAAGTGAATGGCATCCCCATCCGTTATGGCATCGGCAGCTGTGGTACTGCCGCAGCGACAGGCCAGCCGGTGATTGTCACTGATGTGCGCAACGACTTGTTATGGCAACAAGTGGTGCATTTAATTGAACCCTACGAATGGCTGCAAGCTTGCTGGTCTACGCCGTTCTTCAGCAGTAGCAAAAAACTGTTAGGTACTTTTGGTATCTATGCGCCAGAACAACGGGGCCCCAGCGCCGAAGAACAGGAACTAATTCAGTTTACCGCCAGTCTGGCAGCATTTCTGATTGAACGCAGCGAAGCCAAGACCCAGATGGATTTATTATCCAAAGCAGTACAACAAAGTCCCATTGCGGTTTTGCTCTGTGATGCTGAAGGCAAAGCGACTTATGTGAATCAAAAGTTTGAACACCTCACCGGACTCGCTGCCGCCCAGGTCATTGGCATGTTCTTACCTGATATTTATCCAGAGCAACTGCGGGCCGATGTCTTGGCGCAGTTACAACGGGTGCAACATGGTACCGAGCTCGCCAACGGGCAGTATAAAGTTGTCTACGGCAATGGTTTATTTTATTGGCAATCTTATTGCCTCAGACGCATTGTCGACGAACAACAACAAATCAGCCATTTATTGCTGGAAATTGAGGACATCACCCAGCAAAAAGAAACAGAACAACAACTTATTTTCAGCGAATTACGCTTTCGGACTTTACTGGACAAAACACCTGAAATCGCGGTGCAAGGCTATGAAGCCGACGGCACCACTTTTTATTGGAACAAGGCCAGTGAACTGCTATACGGCTATAGCAAAACGGAAGCCATAGGCCGCAATTTACTGGAACTGATTATTCCACTGGAAATGCGCCAGGGCGTGCAACAAGCTATTCGCCAGATGGTGCAAAGCGGTGAAGCCGAGCCAGCAGAAGAATTGCTGTTACAACGTAAGGATGGCAGGAAAGTTGCGGTTTATTCCGGTCATGCCGTGGTGACTTTGCCTGGCAAGTCGGCACAAATTTTTTGTATGGATTTAGATCTGACCGAGCGGAAAAAACAACAAGCCCGACTGCGGTTGGCCGCCGAAGTGTTTAACTGCAGCCGTGAAGGTATTATGATCACGGATACCAATAAAACCATTATTTCCGTTAATCCGGCGTTACAACAGTTATTTGGATACACCGAAGCCGAAATGCTCGGTCAAACGCCCGCCATGCTCAGATCAGGCCAGCACAGTAACGACTTCTATCAGCAGTTATGGCAGATGCTGGCGCAACAGCATTACTGGCAAGGCGAAGTGCAGAATCGTCGTAAAGACGGCGAAGTGATCCCATTACAACTCAGTATTAGCGCCGTGTTTGATGAGCAGCAAAATGTCAGTCATTATGCAGCTATTTTCACTGATTTGTCGAAAATCCGCGCAACTGAAGCGGAAATGGCTTTTCTGGCCGAACATGATGAACTGACCCATTTACCCAATCGCCAGTTATTCCTGCAACTGCTGGAACAAACCTTAAAAGTGGCCAGACGTGAACAACAAAGTTGTGCCGTGTTGGTGCTGGATTTGGACCACTTTAAGGATGTCAACGACAGCTACGGCCATCAACTCGGCGATGAACTGCTGTTACAGGTGGCGCGGCGGTTAAAAAGTCAGTGTCGCGAGATGGATGTGCTGGCCAGGCTTGGCGGCGATGAATTTGCTTTGTTATTGACCGATTTAGCTAGCCTGGAAGATCCAGCCAGAGTGGCACTGAAACTGCTGGCCGCGCTCAATCAGCCCTGGCTGCTGAAGGAGCAATTTGAGATCCAGTTGAGTGTCAGTATTGGCATCAGTATATTTCCACAGCATGCCCAGACCACCGCCGAATTGTTGCAAGGTGCCGATGCCGCCTTGTACAAAGCCAAAGCAGCAGGTCGTCATACCTATACCTTTTTCTCGGATGAATTTACCCAGTCAGCCCGCGATAAACTCACGCTGGAAGCCAACTTACGCAAAGCGTTACGGTTGGGCGCCTTAACCGTGTTTTATCAGCCGCAACTGGATATCAAAACCGGCCGCATTATTGGTGCCGAGGCGCTGGTACGCTGGTTTGATGCCGAGCTTGGCACTATTTCGCCCGCCCGTTTTATTCCGGTGGCGGAAGCTTGCGGTTTAATCAATGAAATAGGCCGCTTTGTGCTGGAGGAAACTTGCCAGCAAGGCCAGCGCTGGCTACAACAGGACTTGCCGAAAATTACCTTGGCCGTCAATGTCTCACCCGTGCAGTTTCAACGTTTTGATATGAAAAAAATGGTGCTGGAAACGCTGGCGAAAACTGGCTTTCCGGCCCATGCGCTGGAATTGGAGCTGACCGAAAGTGCGTTGATGGAAAACGAGGAAATTGTTATTACCTCACTGAATCAACTGCGTGATCTTGGCATTCGGCTGGCGATTGATGATTTTGGCACTGGTTATTCTTCGCTGGCGTATCTCAAGCGCTTTCCACTGGATGTCTTGAAAATTGATAAACAATTTATCGATGATATTCCGCATAGCAAAGACGACATGGAAATCGCCACCGTCATTATTGGGATGGCCCATACCCTCGGTTTTAAAGTGTTAGCCGAGGGCGTTGAAACAGCGGCACAACTGGCATTTCTGACCGACAATCACTGCGACTCATATCAGGGCTATTTTTTCAGCCCGCCGCTGCCAGCGGAGAAGTTTGAACAGTTGTTACGACAACAGTTGGCTGCTGGCAATATCATGGCCAGCAACCACGCCCCCGACCCCAGTGGCACTGCATCACTCACCAGAGCCAACCCTGTGGAGCCTTGATGGTGATGCCTATTGCGCTCAATTGGGTGGTAACAGCAACTGACTCCAGCCTGAGCCTGCCAGCTTCTGCACTTTGATTTGCAGCGGGATCCGCTCTTTTAATGCTTCAACATGACTGATAATGCCGATCATCTTGCCACTGCTTTGCAAGCTATCGAGCGCCACCAGCGCAGTTTCCAGCGTCTCCGGGTCCAGCGTGCCAAAACCTTCGTCCAGAAATAAGGATTCCAGTTGGGTTTTATGACTGACCAGATCCGATAACGCCAGCGCCAGCGCCAGACTGACCAGAAAACTTTCACCACCGGATAAGGTTTTGGTATCCCGCACTGCATCTGCTTGCCAGCTGTCGAGCACCCAGAGTTCCAGCTCACTGTCGGCCTTGCGCGCTAATTGATAACGGCTATGAAGTTTGGCCAACTGCCGGTTGGCCAGTTGGATCAGTTGTTGTAACGTCAGGCCTTGGGCGAAGCGGCGATATTTATCGCCATTGGCTGAGCCGATCAGGCTGTTCAGCTTTTGCCAGTCCTGATACAAGGCCTGCTGGTCCTGTAATTGCTGATACAACTCAGCCTGGGTACTGGCAAGCTGTTGCTGCTGATGCAGTTGTTGTTTCAGTTGCCCCAGCGCTTCACTTTGCTGCTGCAACTGCTGCTGTAAGGCACTGTGCTGCTGTTGTAATTCAGCTTTGGCTGGCCAGGCCGCGTCATCCGTCTGCAAGTTATGTTTGCTGGCCGCCAATGCCGCAAGTTGCTGCTCAGCTTGCTGTAATAAAGCCGCCGCCGCGGTCTGCGCATCCTGCAGCTGTTGTTTTTGCTGCTGCAGTTGCTGCAGCTGCTCGTCGGTCAAAATGGCGGTAATAAAGGCCACATCTGAGGCAAAATCACTGGCCGATAATGCTTGTTGCCATTGCTGCTGCAGTTCGCTTAGCTCGGCGAGCTGTCGTTGCTGATGCTGCAACAGGCTCTGTTGCTCGCCGCTTAAGCTCGCCAGTTGTTGCTGCTGTTGCAGCCAGCGCTGGCTGTGTTGCAGTAAGGACGGCGGTTCCACAGCAGGCGCGGTTTGATGGACAGCCGGCAGGCTCAGTCCGGTTTGCTGCAACCAATGTTGCAGTTCGGTGCTGGCTTGCTGGCATTGTGGCGCCAGTTGTAATAACTGCTGACTGAGTGCACTACTTTGCTGTTCCTGTTGTTGCCACTGCTGTAACTGTTGCTGCCAATGCTGCAAGCGACGACTCAGCGCGGCCAGCTCAACAGCGCTGTCGGCAACCACCGCCAGGTCTGATGCATCCAGCTGATTGAGCTGCTGCCCTAACAGCTGCACTTGCTGTTGCAATTGCTGTTGCAGCTGTTGTTGTTGCTGCTGCAGTTGTTGTTGTTCTTTTTGGCTTTGCTGATACTGCTGACGCTCCAACGCCAGTTCCTGCGTCAGTTGCTGTAGTTGGTTTTGCCGTTGCTGCTGTTGCTTTTGTGCCTCCAGCAGCGCTTGTTGCTGCTGTTGATACTGCTGCAGTTGCTGCTGACACTGTGCCAACTGCTGCGCCAACTGCTGTTGCAGCGCGGTCAGTGCTGGCAGGGCCTGTTGTTGAAAATGCAACTGCGCGACTTCCGCCAGCGCGGCAGACCAGTTTAATGCCTGGTGCTGTGTCGTCAATTCAACCTGCTGCTCAGCTATGTCCTGCAGTTGTCGTTGCCAGCCTTTGAGTTCAGTCTGTAGCCTGGTCAACTGTTGTTGCAACAGCTCCCCTTGCTGGCGTAATTCGTCTTGTTGTTGTCTGGCCTGCTGCAGCGCCAGTTCAGCCACCGACGGATCTAAGGTCTGATAGTGCGCCACCGCCGGGTGCTCGGCACTGCCACAGAGTGGACAGGCTTCGCCCGCTTGCAAGCTGGCGCGCAAACTGGATAACTCAGTAATTTTTTGCTGCTGCCGGACAATCAGCTCTTTGTCTTTGACGCTGTCGCTTTGCTGTTTATAAGCCGAGCGTAATTGTTGCACCTGCACCAGCCACTGTTGCTCTTGTTGCTGATGCTGCTGACAATCCTGCTGTAATTGCTGTTGCCGCTGCTGTAATTGCCACAGCTGCTGGGCAATGCGGACAAAATCGGTCAGGGCTTGCTGATCCTGCTGCCATTGTTGCTGTTGATGCTGCAAAGCGGTCAGATCCAACTGCTGTTGGCTGTGCTGCAGCTGCGCCAGCTGGGCATCCGCTTGCTGCTGCGCATCTTGCAGCTGTTGCTGGTGTTGTTTTTTCTGCTGACCTTGCAGCAGTTGCTGCTGCAGGCTGGTTTCCGTTTGCTGTACTTGCTGTTGCAACTCTTGCAACTGCTGCTGTTTTTGCTGCAGCTGCAGTAACTCTGGTCGCCAGCCAGCCAACTGTTCTGCCAGTTGAGCGGCACTGATTCTGCCGCTGATCTGCTGTTGTAACTGCTGCAGTTCCGCCTGCATCTGCTGCTGTTGTTGCTGCAACCAAAGATGCCGTTGGCTGGCCAGTTGCACTATCTGCTGACTGCACTCCTGCTGTGCTGCCGCCAAAGGTTCAAATCGCAACTGCCAGTGCTGTAACTGTTCAGTCAGCGCATCCCGTTGTTGTCTGGCGGCTAATAATGCCTGATACAACGGCTGTAATTTTTGCACCTGTGGGTAACTGTCCAGCTTCGCCAGCCCCACTTTGGCTTGATCCTGTGCCTGTACAGCTTGCGCCAATTGACTGCTGGCCTGTTGTTGTTGCTCAGTGGCGGCCTCTAATTGCGACCACCAGTCGAGCTGCGGCTGCAGTTGTTGCTGCGCACTTTGTACCTGTTGCAGCTGCGTCTGCGCTTGTGCCGTCTGCTGCGCCAGCGCAGCCGATTGCTCAGCGGTCAGTAAGGGCAAACCATCCAACCGGGCTCTGGTCAGTTGTTGTTGCTGTTCCAGTTCCCGACAGGTCTGAAATACCTGCATCGAGAGCTGACTGTAAATTTCAGTACCGGTCAGCTCTTCCAGCAACTCGGCTCTGTCGTTGACACTGGCGTTGAGGAAAGCAGCAAAATTGCCCTGCGATAACAACATCGAACGGGTAAAACGCTCAAAATTCAGTCCGGTTAATTGTTCGGTCAGCTTCAGCTTTTCATTGGCTTTGTCGGTCAGAATAGTGCCATCGGCGGCCGCCAACTCCACTTTGGCAGCTTGCAGATTGCCTTCAACCGCGCCACGGGACCGCCGCTGACTCCAGAACGCCCGATAACCCTGACCACGCACCGAAAACTCCACTTCAGCCAGACATTCCGCCGTGTGGCGACTCATCAGTTCATTGCTGCTCTGACTAAGCTGCTTCAATCTTGGCGTCTGGTGGTACAAGGCCAGGCAGATAGCATCCAGCAAGGTACTTTTCCCGGCACCGGTCGGCCCTGTGATGGCAAATAAGTTGCTGTCAGCAAAGGCTGGATCACGAAAATCAATTAGCCATTCGCCACGCAATGAATTCAGATTCTGCAACCGGATCGATAATATCTTCATGCCTGCGGCTCCGGGTTGCTGGCTTGATCGGCCTCAGCCGCGGCGGTTAATTGCACCAGTGCCTGCTGATGCAACTGCAACAACCTTCGCTTTAACTCATCGTCCAATTCGGCTTGGGCTAACCTGCTTTCGATCACCTGCTGTGGCGTTAATTCCAGCAATGAAGGCTCAAAAGCTGCACTGGCCAAACTGCCACTGTGCTGACGTTCGCGCCTGAGTTTCAGCAACTGCACCGGCAACTCTTGCAGTTGTTGCTGCAACTGCAGTTGCAGGTCCGATAACAAGGCGGTTTCGCCACTGAGCACCAATTCCAGCCATAACTGCTGACCGGCATGCAGCTGCGCCAATACTGGCGTTAACTCAGCCGCCAGACTGGCCAAGTCGGTGCGTAAACTCAATAAGGGCTGAAAACAAGGAATGGCCACTGTGCTGACCACAGGCTGGGGGCTGCCAGCACTGAACTCCACTAACAGCAACTGTTTTTGCTGGCTGGCTTCGTCAAAACTGAGGGCAATAGGGGAACCGCTATAGCGAATAAATTCAGAACCAGCCACTTGTTGCGCCTGATGAATATGCCCCAGCGCAATATAGGCAAAAGGTGGCAAACAACTGGCGGGTAAGGCTTCCAGCGTGCCAATATAAATCTCCCGTACCGATTCAGAACTGCTGGCGCCAACCGTCGTCAAATGACCGGTCGCCAGCAGCGGTAAAGGCTCAGCCAGGCCATGGCTGCTTTGCAATTCAAGCGCCAGTTGCTGCGCTTGCTGATACAGCTCCTGATAGACAGTACTGATTTGTTGTTGTAATTGGGCACTTTTGTCGGCTGCGCTCTGACCGGGCTGACTTTTACCATCGGCGCGCTGGGATAAATCCCGTGGCCGTAAAAATGGCACCGCCGCCAGCACAGCGCCCAGCTGACCGTTTTTTTGCCGTAATGGCAATAAATGTGCGGCCGCATTGGTCTGATAACCCGGGATCACTGTGGTATTCAGGCATTGCAGCAACGCAGCACTTTCCTGTAACACCGCCACTGAATCATGGTTTCCGCCAAGCAGCACCAGTTGCACCCCGGTCGGTTGCAAATCAACAATCAGTTGATGATAGAGTTCGCGGGCATAACTAGGGGGGGTGGCAGTATCAAAGATATCGCCGGCCACCAACAACACATCGGCATCCAACTGGATGATTTGCTGCTTTAACCAGTGAAAAAATGCCTGATGCTCAGCGGCACGGCTTTGGCCGACAAAAAACTGGCCGAGGTGCCAGTCCGAAGTGTGCAGGATCCGCATGAAAACTTATGCCCGTCAAAAAAAGTCGACTGCAGCATAGCATAGCGCCGGGGCTGGCCCAAGCCAACGCAGAGGGCTTGGGCCTGTCAAGGCTAGCGCTACTGAGGCAGGGAGGTTAACAAAGCGGCATCTTTTTGCTGTGCCGCCGCCACTGCCGGTCTTTGTTGGAACCGTTGCAGATAAGCGGCAATTTCCGGCGTTTTTTCCAGCATGCCAAACTGGGTGATCCAGCCTAATGACGCAGCCCATAACACATCGACCGCAGTGAAACGTTCGCCCAATAACCAGGGGCCTTGTGCCAGTTGGGCACGCAGCAAGGCTTCTACCTCAGCCACTGTGCCATATGGGCTCATACTACCGCTGTCGCGTTGCAATGCTTTGTCGATGATAGCGGGTTCAAAGCTGCTGCCATACAACGCCAGCCAGCGCAGATAAGGCCCACGTAGCGCATCACCGACCGCTGGGCTTAAGCCTGCTGCCGGGGCCAACTCGGCCAGAAACTGATAAATGGCCACTTGTTCGGTGACGGCCACGCCATCGGCCAGCAAGGTCGGAACTTTCGCCAGTGGATTGGCGGCGACCAGCGCTGCCGGTTTGTTTTTAAAATCAACCAGTTCAATTTGGTAAGGTAACGCCAATTCCTCCAGCAGGATGCGGACACCTGCGGCGCGGCTTTGTGGATGGTAAAATAATACCAGTGAGGGTAAGCCAGACATATTCAGCTCCTTGCTGCCAACAGTGAGCTGATACCATAACGATAAAAACTGACGCTGGATAGGGAGCAAGGGGCTCAACTGGCAACAAATCTCAGCAGCGAACTCAACCCCGACTCAGCAACGGCCTTTTTGCTTTCGGCAAGGTTGCCACCACCAGTTGGTAAGACTGGTCAATTTGCCGTTTTAGCTCATTTTCCGGCACTGTTCCATCCAGCAACACCGTATTCCAATGTTGTTTATTCATATGATAACCAGGGGTTATCGCCGGAAAAATTTGCCTGAGCATCAGCGCCTCGGCCGGATCACATTTTAAATTCACACTGGCCAATCGCCCGGCCGAGTCAGGCAGTAAAGACTCCGATAAAATCGCAAACACTTTACCGACCACTTTATAGACATAGATATCAGGCCCAAACGGAAAGTCTTCCTGACTTTGTAATTGCATCAAACAATAATCGCGACAGTGGGTGAAGTTCATCAAGTTCCTTTGCTCCTGTGGCTGCAGATAATACTATGCAAGAAAGTCAGGCTTGATAGCAAGCCAAACCCCAGCGAAAACCAGCAGCACAGACAGACTCGACGCAAGGCAGAAAATAACCTAAATTTGCACCTTGGATCAATTTAGGGATATGCGCTGAGCCGCATCATCTTCAGACAGAGGGCAGCATGCAGCAACATAGTGACCACCCGACCCTGACCGATTTACTGGCCAGAGCCCCCTCGATTAGAAGAAAAGCCAGGCACATAATGCATTGTTCGCCACCTTATATGTTTGGAATTCACGGTGATTGGGGGGCCGGTAAAACCAGTTATTTAAAGCAACTCAGGTATCACCTGGATGGCTCAGATCTCGGTAGCACAGGTATACCGCAACCGGCGGAGGAGCTGCCGAAAGCGGCTTATCCCGATCAGGTGATTACCATCTGGTTTGATGCCTGGCGTTACCAGCATGAAGCGGTGCCGGTGATTGCCTTACTTCAGGAAATCAGAAAACAATTCAGCAGTTGGGATAAACTGAAAAACAAAACGGCAAAACTCGGTACTGTGGCTGCCAATTCATTGCTAAACAGTCTGGATGATTTTGCCAAGTTTTTGTCTTTTGAAGCCAATCCGATCAGTGTGAAAAATATCAGCGCCGCCGGCGAAAACTGGGAAAAACAGCATCTGGAGCAACGACTACAGGTGGATGATATCCATCAGTTTCTCCAATCTGCCATTACACAGTTACTAAGCACTATTTTAAAAGGCAAGACAGATAAACGGCTGGTGATCTTTATTGATGATCTGGATCGCTGCAACCCGGAAGCTGCTTATCGTTTACTGGAGGGATTAAAGGTCTATCTGAACCTGAACAATACCGTATTTGTGATTGGGATGAATCAGCAAATTATCGAAGAAGCCATTGCGGTCAACCTGCCGCAGGAGTTATTAGATCATAAACCAGAACTGAAAAACGCTGCGTTACGGATGCGGGCTGCGGCTTATCTGGAAAAACTCTGCGGTAATATTGAACGGCTGGCACCACCCACTGCAGCCAACGATTTGCTACAGCATTGGCTGGAACCCAGCGAATTTAAACAACTGATGATTGTAGCACTGGCCGACTCCACCCTAGCTCAGTGTCTACCGCCAAACCCCAGACGCTTAAAGGCGCTGGCAAATCTGCTAAACCACTGGTACGACAAATACCAGGCACAACTATCCAATGCAGCCTCAATTAGTGAACAAATCAGGATGGTGCAAGCCATGTTATTTCTGGCTTATATCTATCAATTTCATGGCGAACTCTTTCAAAGATTGCATTACACACCCAGCTTCCTGAATGAAATCAACAAGTGGATTTCTAATAAGCTACCAACTGCAAGTCCAATGCCCGACTATTTTGCTGCCCTGGAACTGCCGCATAATGCGATTGCCGCGCCCAGTTCGTCAGCAACACCAGGTCATACTTTTGTCAGCACTTTTCCGAATCCCTATTCGGCAAAAATGTTCTGGATAGCGCCATTACTGGTGCATACCGACTTGCAGCAAACCGATGTAAGCCCAATAATGCGAGCCATCTGCAGTTAAGCCCGGAGATCATGATGTCAGCCCTGCCCACCCCAAACCGTCAGCCTGAGATACGCAAATATTTAAAAGACGTGCTGGCCTGGCATGGATATGTCCGTTTCCTTGGCATGCCGACCCTGCAGAATACGCCGGATGTGCCGCTGGATGAGTTATATGTCGGCCAGAGTATCGCTGCACAATATTTGTCGTCGGAAGATCCGCCGGACACAGCTGCACTGTTAAATCCGGTGCAAACCCTGCTGAAGCATCGCGCTATCGCCGTTTTGGGTGACCCCGGCGCAGGTAAAAGCACCTTGCTGAACTGGTTTGCCTGGTATCTGGCATCCGGCTTTGAACAACCTTTACCCGGCGCGCTGGCTGAAGCTTTGCCGGTGCCAATCATTTTGCGCGAACTGGCACTGGCAGAGGTAAAAAACTTTTCCGATCTGCTGGCGGCAGCATTACAGCGACCGGTCGCGGCCCAATTGCCATCCACCGTGTTAGCGGATTATATCGAACATGGTACCGTGTTATTTCTGATTGACGGTCTGGATGAAGTCAGCGCCGATCAGCGGACTTTGCTCAGAGCCGTGATAGCGGAAGGTATTCAAAGTAATAAAAACTGCTTTTTTATCATCAGCTCTCGTGTGGTCGGCTATGAAAATATTCAACTGGGATCGGTGTTTAGCAGCGGGATAGATCCGGCTATTGACTTGGAAAAACCTGAAGCGGACCGCGATTTACTGTTGCAGCAATGGCTGACCCTTGAGCGCAGCGAAAAAATGCTGCCGACCTTTTATATTGCCCCATTTTCTGATCAGCAGATTTCGCAGTTCTCTTTTAACTGGTACCGCGAACAAATGGATGGCATGGACGTTACAGCCCGCTATTTAAAAGATCAGTTTGTCAGCAGCATATTTTCTGATGACAACACCAAACGGCTATCCCGAACCCCTCATCTGTTAACCATGATGGCCTTGATCTTCCGCAAAAGAGCACATTTACCCAATGGCCGTGCCATTTTATATGACGCCATCGCGCAGGCTTATCTGGAATCTATTGATCAGGCCAGGGGCATTAAAGATGATTACGACTGGCAATTGAAAAAAATACTGCTGGCCAGAGTCGCGTTTGAAATGCAGCAGCAACGGCTGGCACTGGAAAAAAATGATGATTTTCTGGTCGAAAAAACACTGGTGTTAGGCTGGATCAAAGATGAAATGGCGAAACATAGCCAGAGCGAAGACAGCAGTTACGTCGATACGTTTTTAAACTGGATTGCCAGACGCAGCGGGTTATTGCTGCCACGCGGCGTCGATCAATATGCTTTTTTGCATCTGAGTTTTCAGGAGTACTTTGCCGCAGTTTATATTCAAAGCCAACTGGAAAACCCGGCCTGGTTCGATCGGGAAGATGCAGAAACACTGGACGACAGAGTCAGTGATATCACATTTCCCGCATGGGCCAACGAGGTAGCCTGGAGTCAGACCCTTATTTTTTTATATGAGCTGATGTCAAAAAAGTCGGGCTGGAGCAAACGGCTCTGGCGTTATTTATTTGAGCAACAACCACAGCCTGCGACAGAGGATGGCACCAGACCAGCAGTGATTGACTTAAAATGGAGCTTAATTAGCAATCGCCATTGTGTGATCGATAAAACCATGTTTGAGAAGGCTAAAAATGAAATATTTCAGTATTCTGTCAAAGAGCAACAAGCCATACAATCTATTTTTAAAATAAATCCACCAAAGTTATTGCTAAATCAAATCCTCAACACCGAAAGCCTTTTGCAGGATTATATAGCTTTTTTTCCGAAAGAATTTAACTCAACAAATATCGTACTTTCTGGAGTTGATTTTTTTGGAAAGGAAGAATTCATCCAAGCGATATCGAAAAAAAAATTGCTGGAGCTTATTCATATAGAAAATTGTTCATTAGACCGCTTGCCACATTTTAATACGCTTAAAAAAATACGACACATTACAATTAAATCAAACAAAGTAAATGAATTAGATTACAACTTTGCTTCCGAAAGAATAAACCAACTAACAATCGGCAGCAACGAAGTAAATCAACAAAAAAATATCAAGTCATTGCAAAATCTAAAAAATATTGAATCTTTAACCTTACTTCAGGATTTTGACAGTGATATCAGCTGGATTGCTAAATGTACAAAAATACAAAATCTAACTATTATCGGAAATTTTGATTGCAATATGATTGCTCCTGAGGCAATAAAAAAAATAAAAAGATTAACATTAATTTCTAACAATATTGCGCGCACAGAAATAATAGCTCTTATGGACAATATTGAGTATTTAATAATAATGTCAGAACAGACTTTAGAGATTGATCATTTTCATAATTTCAACAAAATCAAAATTATGATGCTAAGTAATGTACATTCAAATAACTGGGATAGTTTATTGTTTTTACCTAAACTGAAAATTTTAACTGTTAATAGAGAATTTATTGATAACTCAGTAGTAGACACCCTCCGTAATCAGGGTGTCCATGTTGATTTTGTTGATTGAGGTATTACTGCACCCCATTAGTTCTCAATGTTCTAAAATTAATACGCCACACTAAAACGCTGTTGCGGATGCTGCGGACGCTCAGCTTCATCCAGTAGTGCTACCGCATAGTCGCCGGTGGAAATGCGGCTCTGGCCCTGGCTATCAGTCAGTAATTGATCGCCGCCCAGGCGGAATGTGCCGGTTTTGTCACCCGGGAAAATCTCGGCCGCTGGCGATAAATAACTCCAGCGCAGCTGGTTTTCAGCACGCAGTGCTTGCAGCGCGGCATAAGCGCCTTCGGCCGTACCGCGATACGCAGCCGGAAAATTCGGGCTGTGCAATAACATACTGCCATCCGGCAGTTGCAGCGACGCCGCACCACCAACCACTAACAGCCTGGGTGGCTGTGGCTGGGCCTTGACCGCCGCCAGAATAGCAGCAAAACCTTGCTGGTAATAACCGGCAACATCAGCCTGAGCATGACCGCTAAAGGCACTCATCACCAAATCGACCCCAGCCAGCGCCTGCGTCAGCGCAGCGGTATCCAGCACATCGACGCCGACCACTGTGAGCTGGTCTGATGGCTGTAACCGCTCTGGCCGGCTAACCAGTGCCCGTACCTGTAAACCGCGGCTTAGTGCTTCTTGTGTCAGCGCTGAACCAATAAAACCTGAAGCGCCAATAATGGCGATTGTTTGCTGCTGTGACATAGGTCTCTCCAATCAGTTGAACAAGGCGGCAGCGCCGCAATGCCGCTATTATCCGCTGCTGATTAATCGCGAAAAATAGCCTAATATTTAATTCACTGTTTAGAATAAGCAAACAATTGCCTGCTGAGCGCTTGCCATGAAAACTAATCTTGATCTAAATGCATTGTTATTGCTGCCAGCGCTGGCCGAAAGCGGCAGCTTTACCGCCGCCGCCGAGCGGTTGGGCAGCAATAAAACCAGCCTGAGCCTGCAAATCAAAGCGTTGGAACAGCAACTGGGCGTCGCGCTGTTTCGCCGCACTACCCGGCAGGTCAGCTTAACGGCTGAAGGTCAGCAGGTGTTGCTGCATTGCCTGCCATTACTGCAACAGGTGCAGCTGCAACTGGCGGCGTTACGGCCCGTCGACAGCCCACCGCAACTGACCGGCAAGCTGGTCGTCAGTGCGCCGGAAGATTTCAGCAACCGAGCTTTGATCCCGGCCCTGCTGGCCTTCGCCAAGTTACATCCGGCGCTGCAATTTGATTTACGCAGCAGTGATCAAGTGCAGGATTTAATTAAACAAGGCATTGATCTGTCAATCCGGATTGGTTGGTTACAGGACTCCAGCTATAAAGCGCACAAACTCGGTGAGTTTCAGCAGTGGTTGCTGGCGACACCCGCTTATCTGGCACAACATGCCAGCCCGCAACAGCCGGCTGATCTAGCCGCGCTGCATTTTATTGCCTTTAGTCCGCTGGCAACACCGCTGAGTTGGCGCTTTAGCCGCCCAGCGACAGCCACTTCAGACTCAGTGGTGCAACAAGTGCGACTGCGCAGTTTTTTTTGTACCAGTTCGACCCAAAGTGTCACCTCGTTATTGTTGGCTGGCGCAGGTCTGGCAGTATTGCCGGACTACACCGCCAGACCTTTAGTGCAAAGCGGCCAACTACAGCGGGTGCTGAGCGACTGGCAATTGCCAGGTGGCGGTATTTATGCGGTCTATCCGCCTGGCCCGCATCGCAGCCAGGCGGTCCGGCAGTTTATGCAGTTTTTTCAGCACTGGTTAGCTGAGCAGACCGCACAGAACGCCATGGCTGCAGCAGCCATTTGATAACTGGCTTGCCAGTCACACCACAAGCCCTTAAGGTAAAGCCTACTGACAGGAGGTTTTATGTATCAGCTTTATATCGCCAATAAAAATTACTCGTCCTGGTCGCTGCGGCCTTGGTTGTTACTGACTGAACTCGGCATTGCTTTTGAAGAAAAAATACAGCCATTTCAAACCGATAACTTTGAAAAATTCCGCAAGTTTTCGCCAACTGGCAAAGTGCCTTGCCTGCAAGATGGTACTGTAGTGGTGTGGGAATCACTGGCAATTGTGGAATATCTGGCCGAGCACCATCCCGGCGTATGGCCACTGGATGCGCAAGCGCGCAATTTTGCCCGTTGTGCCGCCAGCGAAATGCATGCTGGTTTTAGCAACCTGCGCAATATTTGCGGCATGAACTGCGGGGTTCGGGTCGAATTGCAGCAACAATCACCGGCTTTGTTACAAGATGTGGCGCGCTTGGATGAGTTATGGCAGCAAGGCTTGCAACAATTTGGTGGACCTTTTCTTGCGGGGGCCGCCTTTAGCGCCGTCGATGCGTTTTTTGCGCCAGTAGCGTTTCGGGTACAAAGTTATGGTCTGAAGCTTAGCCCAGTTGCCATGGCTTATGTCGAGAAGTTGCTGGCATTACCCGGCATGCAAAGCTGGTATCAACAAGCACTGGCTGAAACTTGGCGTGATCCGGCGCATGAACAAGAAGTGCAACAAGCCGGGCGGATCAGTGCAGATTTTCGTGCCAGCTAACTTGCAGCAACCCAAGCTGATGTCGGTCCTGACCGCGCTGCCGTTGTTATGCCAAGGGCCGGTGCGGTATACAGCGGCACCATCCCCCACTCGTTAAGCGGCCATTTTCAGTCGCAGCAGTTGCAGCGATATCTGTTGTGGCTGGGCACCGCTCAGCCAAGCACTATGAACCAATAAAACAACCATGAAAACCCAGTGGCAGTAGCCTGTCCATCCGCGCCTGCGCTACTGGACCTGATGCCAATTGATCTTGCAAAAACAGACTGAGACCACTTTGGCCTTGACGATAATCCAGCCAAGTGGCGATGAGATGTTGTCCAACCAATAACGGCTCCTCCACCACCACGCCAGGTGCAAAGTCAAATCGTTGCTGCTGGCCGCTGGCGTCAAAACGCACCAAACTTTGACTTAAACCTGACTCGCTGCGGTCACTGCCGCTCACCCCAAATAACGGCGCCACCACAGCATTGGCACCGGCGGCTGACCCTGGGTTGGCAAAACCGGCGACAAATTGCGGGAACTCCAGCACCAATCCGCTGCGATCTAGCTGCGCTGTGGCGTTGGTTTTACCAAGCGGTAACCGAATGGTCACCAGCTCAGCGCTACTGCTTTGTTTACGTGTTTTGCCTTGCATGATTTGGCTCATGCCCGTCAGCATCACACTGGCATCCGGGTATAAACAAGCTTGCAGGCATAATTCACCTTGTTGTTGCCAGGCCTGACCAAAATGAAACGCAAAACCAGCTGGCAACTCAACCCATTGCTGCACACTAAAATCGGCTTTATCGATAATCAGCAACTGCGATCCCAATTCGGGCCGCCACTGAAAAGAGCTGATATAAGTGTCGGCTTGTTCATACACCGCCGCCGACAGGAAAAACACCAGTTTGTCGGCGCTTTGACTAAAGGCATGCAAATAACTGGCCTGTGGCAAGCTGATTTGCTGTAGCCGCTGCATCCGATCATCAGCCCCGACCTGATACACCAGCAACTGTTTTTGCCCGCCGACATACCAACAGCCAAAATTCCACATACCACCTTGGCCATCCGGCAGTGGATGGGCCGAAAACGGCAGTTGTTTATACTGCTCGCCAAAGTCTTTCACGCCCAAAGTCGCGAGACTATCGGCAGCCAGCCGATGTGGGGAACCGCCCTCCCACAAGGCCAGCACTTCCCCTTGCCACGGGATCAGCGCCGTATTGGCGACATTCAAATCGTCGTTATTGCGCACCGGCAATGGGTTTTTCACTAAAGTACCGGCGGTGTGATAACGAAAGGCGCCAGCCATTTCTTCCACCAGATACTTTTTCGTGCGGATAAATTTGCCCTGGTGCGTCACTTTGCCCTGCGCAATCTGAAATTGCTGCACCATGCCATCGCCATCAAACCAATGCTGATAACGCTCACCGCCGCGCTCTAACCGGGCTGGCCCGTTACGCAGCAAGCTGCCGCGCAGTGCGGCTGGCCACTGTCCTTCGGTCTGCAGCTGCAAGGGCGCAAAATCAGCACGAACGCCTTGAAAAGCCCGCTGCCATGGCAACTCAGCCTCAGGGATGCGGGCCACAGCTAACAGTTGATCGGCAGCACCGGCGACAGCACTGTAACTGGCACATGCCAAAGCGGCAGTTAAAAAACGACGACGGTCCATAGCTTTCTCCTGCTGCGATGCCGATTAACGGACGTGAATGGTCAGTTGGGTATCAGCGGCGACGTCAAAAGCAGCTTCGGCAAAGCTGGCGGGGCCAAATTCACCCGCATTGTTACTAAAACCGTAGCCTTCACTTGGAATGCCGATAAAGTTGCGATCCAGACTGCCATTGTCATTGGCGTCGTGCATTAATTTCACCGCATATTGACCGGCAGGCAAATCGGTAAACACCAACTGATGGCTATTGGCGGTGACGGGTTTGATTTGAGCGGCAGCGGCATTTTTGCCTTGGTCGTAGCTATTTTCATCAGCATAAACCGCGACATGCAGTTTGCCGCTTTGTTCACTGATGTGGTCAATCTGGATAGTTAAGGTATGCGCCGTGGCAGCGCCAGCTAAGAAAGTGGCCGCCAATAAACCTAACGCTGTGCTGAAAGTAGTTAATTTTTTCATCGTGACACTCCTTGGGTAGTTGAGTCAGTCTGGCTGACTGATGAAGCTACTTTAGAGTGTTTTGCCAAGGCGTATCACTGCCGGAAGTCATGACTTTTGCAGTGAAAAAAAGTGACTTCCGGGCTATTGGGAAGTGGTCGTGCGAGGTGGGCGGCTGTTAGCGCCGTTCTTGTAAAATCAAGTAGATACCACTGGCAATAATGATACCCGAACCAATCAACAAGCTGGCATCCGGCCATACTTGCCACAGCAGAATATCAAAGCCCATGCCCCAGACCAGCGCGGTATATTCAAAAGGCGCAATCACGGAAGGCGGCGCCAGACGGAAAGCTTCAGTGATACAGACCTGGCCAATAGCGCCAGTGACGCCAATGGCTAAAAAGTACGGCCAGTGCTGCCATTGCAGTGGTTGCCAGTCTGGCCAAGCCAACAAACCGGCCCCAATGCCAATCATCGTCATCAGCCAGAACACCATATTACCGCTCGGTTCAGAGCGGGCCAGAATACGCACCGTAATGCCAGACACAGCATAACAAAAGGCCGATAACAAAGCTGCCAGTGCGCCCAAGCTCAGTAGCTGATCGCCATCGGGTTTAAGCATATACAAAATAGCGCCCATCCCAACCGCGATTGCCAGCCACTGCCGCGGCGCGACATAATCTTTTAACCACCACACCGACAGCATAGTAATTAAAAAGGGCGCAGCAAAAAATATCGCATAAGCATCACCGAGCGATAAGCTTTTCACGGCATAAATAAAGGCCGACAGCATCACAATACCCAGCGCGGCGCGGAACAAATGCAAAGACCAACGCGCTTGCAGCAGGTGCTGTAACCTGTTGCCATGCCATAACCACAACACCACCAAAGGCCAGGCACAAGCAGCCCGTAAACAGGTGATTTGCATCGGGCTGTAACTACTGGTGAGAGCTTTCATACTGGCGTCCATGCCGGAAAACAGCAATACAGCCAATAACATCATAACGATGCCACGCAACGGATTATCAGTAGACTGCATGTCAGACCCCGGCAAAAAAACAGCCAGCATTTTAGCACAACAGCTGTCATGGCAGCAGCTTGTTTGCATCGCGGTTGCACGACCTATGCGTAAGTTTTTCTTACGCCTGGCTGGCAAAATTATCGTTTGTCCGCCATCGCGAACTGGCGCAAGCTAATCACAGCCCGGGCCCGGCAGTATGACCACACCCAATCATTCAACCATTTTAGTGAAGGAACCATCATGCATGTTTCATTGAACCTCATCGCCGCTGCTATTGCCGGATTTGGTAGCCTGTTACTGAGCCAGTCCGCGCTGGCCGAAACCACCATTGCTGCTGAACTACCACAAAGTCAAGCCGCCATTCAGCATGAAGCGGACTTGCAGCGCGACATCAAGCAACGCATTGACCAACTGATGCAACAACAACAGATCCCAGGCATGGCAGTAGCCGTGTTATGGCGGGGCCAAAGTTATCTGTATAGCTTTGGCACGGCAGACATAGCGGCCAAGAAAGCGGTCAGCAACGATACCTTATTTGAAGTCGGCTCTATCAGTAAAACTTACGCAGGGGTGTTGGGGGCGATGGCGCTGCAACTTGGCAAGGTCAAACTAACAGATCCGGTGGCACAACATTGGCCAGCCTTAACCACTGCGGGCAATCAGCAGTGGCAACAGATCAATATGCAGCATCTCGCTACTTATACTGCTGGCGGCTTGCCACTTTTTATGCCGGATAGCGTCAGCGATCAAGCATCGCTACTACGCTATTTCCAGCAATGGCAGCCACAGTATCCAGCTGGCACCCATCGGCTTTACGCCAACAGCAGTATTGGCCTGTTTGCACACCTGGCAGTCGCAGCGAGCGGCAGCAGTTACGCCGAGGCTTTTGCCAAACAACTCAAAGCACCATTACAGCTGCAGCACACTTATTTGCAGGTGCCAGCTGCGGCCGAAGCGCAGTACGCCTTTGGTTATCAGGACAATAAAGCAGTGCGGATTGGCCAGGCTGCACTGTTGGATGAAGCTGGCGGAGTGAAAACCAGTGTGCGGGATTTAGCCACATGGCTACAGGCCAATATGCAACCTGAACAACTCAAGCACCCGTTGCTGCAAGCCAGCATCCAACGGGCACAACAACGTTATGCCAAATCCGGCGCGATGTTTCAGGGTTTAGGTTGGGAAATGCTGGATTATCCGGTGCAGCTGGCTGATCTGAAAGCCATGACAGATCCGACTTTTGTCCAGGGCAGCGCCGCCACGTTATTGAGTCCACCTGCCGCCGCAACCGCCAACAGCTGGGTGCATAAAACCGGTGCCACCAACGGTTTTGCTGCTTATGCCGCGTTTATTCCTTCGCGTCAGGTCGGTATTGTGCTGCTGGCCAATAAACGTTATCCGAATGCGCTGCGGGTTGAACTGGCTTATTCAGTGTTGGAAGCCTTGCGCTAATAAACGCCAGCAAGGCGGCGTCAAACCGCTGCCGCCTTGCTGCAAGTTTTTCCGCCAGCCGAAGGCTGTGCACTTGACACAGAGCTGTGCGCTAGAGCCAGCCGCGCTGTCGGGCGATGCGGGCTGCATCCACCCGGTTAGCGGCATCCAACTTACTGATAGCGTTAGATAAATAATTACGCACCGTGCCTTCTGATAAACACAGTGCCACTGCAATATCGGCAGTGCTTTTGCCCTCGGCCGTCAACCGCAGCGCGCGTTGTTCTTTTTCCTGTAACGGATTGTCTTGCCCCAGCGCTTGCATCGCCAGCTCAGGCGCTATCACTTTACCGCCTTTCATCACTTTTTCGATCGCGGCCAGTAGCTCGGTGGCAGGCGTATCTTTCAGTAAAAACCCATCGACACCAGCCTGTAAGGCGCGCCGGACATAACCGGAGCGGGAAAAAGTGGTCAAAATGATCAGCTTGCAAGACTTAGCGCCCGCCTGATGGTGCAGTTGTTCAATGAGTTCCAGTCCACTGAAGCCGGGCATTTCAATGTCGGTCAGTAACAAATCAAAACTTTGCTGGCGCAATAGCTGCCGTGCTTGTTGGCCATCGGCCGCTTCCACCACCTCGTGCTGGCCCATTAAACGTAACAAACTGGCCAAGGTACTGCGTAAAATGGCTTGATCTTCCGCGAATAAAATTTTCATCCTGACTCCAACACTGCTTGAGGATTGCCTGCGATGCCAACTGGCCAACGCAGGGTAAAGCAGGTCGGTGCCAGTTGCCAACTCAAATCCCCGCCATAGCTTTGCAATCGGGTTTGAATTCCCATCAGGCCATGGCCTGGCTGAATGTGCTGACAATCACCGTCATCTTGCAGTTGTAATTGCCAATCATTCCCCTGCTGGGCCGCACTTAACCACAACTGTTTACCGTTACTGTGCTTGATCAGATTGGTACAGAGTTCAGTTAACATCAATTCCAAATCGTGCGGGCTATTTGCCATCAAGCTGGGCACGTCAAGATCCAACTGACAGTGCCAACCGCTACTTTCTAACTGCGACAACAACTGGGGCAGTACGATGGCCAGCCCTTGTTGACGGTAGCCGCTGATAGTGGAGCGCACTTGCTGTAGACTATGCCGACTCAGTTGTTGTAGTTCCTGTAACTGTTGCCGCGCCGCTTCAGGTTGTTGCTGATTAAGCAGCAATTCAACCAGCTCTGCTTTCAGTGCAATACTGGCCAAACTGTGGCCCAGTAAATCATGCAAATCGCGGGCGATCCGCTCGCGGTCCAGCTGCAAAGCCAATAATTGTACTTCGGTTTGATGCTGCTGCTGCGTCTGTTGTTGCTGCCAACGTAACCGCTCAATCACGCCATTGATACTGACGCCTAACACCACCACCAAGGCATAGCCCTGCAACCACATACTTGGATACGACAGCCACATCAACAGCGCTTGCCAGCCCAGCAGCGCTAGCATCGGCAAGATAAACTGCCGGCCTTGATACCAAAAACCAAGGAAAAAACCGACATAAGCAAACATCGACATACTGCCGCTATTCAGCGGTGTGGCCAGACTGGCAATCAAGCCAAAGGCCAGTAACAGCCAAGGCCGATGGCGCTTTGCCACTGACGATACTTGCTCCAAACGTTCCAATTGATAAAACAAGGCTAAAAAGGCCAGCAAGGCAGCGACAATACCGGCCCATTGCCACCGACTGGCCGGTGGCTGCAACAACACAGGTAATAAGTAAAAGCCAAGATAAATCAGGTAACCCCAGCGTAACGAACCTTTTAACATGGCTTATCCTGTTGTTTTTTAATCACTTTAACCCATTTGACCGACTTACTGCCACCGCCAACATGGCCGTGGCAGTGCTGGATAACATTTATTGACGTTGCAACAGTTGTGCTGGCCACTGATAATCAGGCTTCAGTTGTACGGCTTGTTGCCAATCCGCTTGAGCGCCCGTGTTGTCGCCCATTTCTTGTTTGGCCAAACCGCGCCAGACATAAGCTTCTTCCTGGCCCCAGCAAATCTGCTGACAAGGCGCGGCAAATGCCGTGACGGCAGCGTCAGCTTGTTTTAACGCCGCTTTTTTGTCGCCACCAAACAAGGTTGGCGTTTGGAAAGCCAAAATAGCGCCAACCAATAACACCCGCGGATTTTCTGGTTGCAGCTTGCGGGCGGCAGCTATCGCATCGGCTGATAACTTACCATAGTAGGCACCTTTAATCGGATAATAACCGGCTTGCATACCGCGCACCGAGGCGAGCAAGGCCAAAGCTTCAACTTGAAGGTTTTGCTCTGGTTGCCCCTGTAACAAGGTATCTAACTGTTCGGCAGCCGTTGTCAACGCTGGCTTGAGCGTGGCTTCATCGCCTTGCACAGACGCAGCCACCGCCAAGCGGTAATGGCTGTAGGCAACGCCATAAGGATCGGTGCGCTGCTGGCTGAACTGCTGCAGCTGAGCGCTGTTGTTTTGCCGTGCGGCTTGATCAATAGCGTCCAGTTGCTGCGCTTGACTGCCAAAACTGGCCACCAGCAACAGCAGCGCCTTGCAACCCAAACCTAAAGTTGAACGATTTTTTGCTAAATTTTTCATACACTTTGCTCCTCAAACGCCCCCATGGCGTGATAACAATATTGTGCCGCCACAGCCCTGACGCGCCCAGTGCCAAGCATCAGCAATACGTGATGACAAATGTCATCAGTTGTGGCTGCCAAGGTCTGTACTGGTGATTTCGTCAGGGGACGTCTACAGTTGGCAACAAGATCGGTCATGAGGGGACAGTATGCGCAGCCCAGCTTTCACCAGAAGTCGCAGTTGGACCTTGGGCCTGTTCGTGTTGTTGCTGTCTGCACCGCAGGTGAATGCGGCCTCAGCGCCAACAGCAGCAGTGGCGGCCAGCCACGGCCAACTGGCACCACTTTGGCAACTGCATTTACCGTTACAATTATCGGGCGGCTTAACGCTCGGTGAAATTCGGCAAAGCTGCCCCGCCTGCCCAGAGCAGCAGTCGTTATCTTTTTTTAACTTGCGGGCAGCTAAAGCTTATCGGGTGGAAAAAATTAGTTTGCAGCAACGCTATAGTGCTTATTACAGTTTTCCGGACAGCCATATTTTCGTGCTGCTGCAATTAGAACAAAGTTTGCCCGCGCACCAAGCCAGCGACAGCGCCTTAGCCGGTGAAGCCTTTCGTCATGATTGCCAATTACGTCAAAAAAAACTGGCCCTCAGCATGGAGCAGCAACCTCAACTGGCATCGCGTTATCAAGCTGGTTTATTAGCAGGTCATGCATTATTAGAATTTCAACAACAGACGTTTCCGAGCGCTGAACTGCTCAGCTGTACGCAATACAGCAGCAGCCTGCCCAGTCAGACGATTAGCCAACTGCTGTGGCTACGCCCGACACAAGGACTGCGGATCCGCATGTCATTTTCCCAGCAAGATCACAGTTATTTCAGTAACCTGGCGGAATTTATCACCTTACAACAACGCTTTATCCAGGATTATCACCAGCATTTGACCCTCGCTGATACAGAACCAAAGTACTCGACGCGTGCCATAAAATAATTCGAATGAATACAGTCCCTTGATGACAGCTGCCCGCACATTGGTCAAATTAAATTTGCACAACAATAGTTATCGCGATAATATAATATTCAACATCGCTGCCAAACAGATTTTTACCTTCGGCGACGATGACAACATGACAGCCAGCCATCCTAAGATGGCAACAGCATGGTACGATTGTTATCGCAATAACTATTACTGAGTAAATTGGAGATCAACTGATGAATATTTTATACCAAGCCACAGTCACCAGCACCGCTGGCCGTGATGGTCGCGCCCAATCCAATGATGGCAAACTGGATGTTCAACTGAGCATGCCAAAAGAATTAGGCGGCAACGGCGCCGCTGGCACCAATCCTGAGCAATTATTCGCCGCCGGTTATTCCGCCTGTTTTTTAAGTGCGATGAAATTTGTCGCGGCGCAGCAGAAAATTGCGCTGGATCCAAGCAGCAATGTCACCGCCATTGTTGGCATCGGTCAGATTGCAGTAGGTTTTGCGCTGGATGTGGAACTGCAGATCAGCCTACCAGGCTTGGCAACTGCACAAGCGCAGGCGTTGGTAGAAACTGCTCACCAGGTCTGCCCATATTCGAATGCCACCCGCCATGGTTTACAGGTCCGCCTGACGTTAGTGTGAACCAAGACGCAATAGGCGTCATAGCACTAAGCCGCAACCTGCCAGGCTTGTGCTATGACGTGGCTTTGGTTGCGCTTAGTCATTAACCTTGTGGCCTTGCGACAAAACCATCACCACTTTCTTTGATGGTGCCAGAGCCAACTTCAACCCACTCACCGCTCTGGTGTTTATGAAACTCGGTTCTTTCATACCATTCATCACCACGCTCATCTTGCCACCAACGCTCATCAAAACGCCGAGCTTCCAACTCAAGGACCTCTGCCGCGTCCTCGCATTTGGTACTACTGCCGCCACAAGAGGTTTGGCTGGCTGGTGTTGCGGTAAATTCAGCGCCATGCTTGCTCACCACTTCCACCCTGCTCATTTCTAGTAATAATCGGGCGTTAGTTAAATCAATTCGTTTCACTGCTGTAGTCAACTTCAGCTCAACAGGCTCAACTGACCTGACTTGAAGTGTTATGCAGCTAGCACCAACCAGCGCCAGCAAGATCAAGGGGTTGCACGTCCATTTCATGCCATATCATCCTTAGTGTAAGCATAACCAGCGCCAATAGGGCGCCACCAAAGCATCTGGCAGCACACGACTGCACTGTATGTTCCCAAAATTACCAAATAACCACAAAAAAAGAAACGTCATGGTTAACTAAGTTAATATTTAACCTGCAAATAATTCACCTTGGTTGCTCCGCTGGGCCACATCAACTAAAGACAGCACTGCCCGGCAACCCAGCCGGGCAGGCTAACCATCAGCGTGGCACTTGCGGCAATAGCTTTGCTGTTTGAGCACTAAAATCAATCCAGGGATTAGCACCCAAGGTTGCAGCCCCAGGCACGGCTGGTTCTGCATAACGCATGACAAATTGTTTTGGACCATGGGCATATGCCACCACCAAGCCAAAAGGCGCGTCAAAAAAACCACCATGCGGCACCAAACCAGGGTAGCTGATGCGCCAGGCATCACCGTCGGCAGGCACCAAGCCTAACGTCAGCTTGGCAACCACCTGATCGGGTAACACAAAAAACCAGGTCCAGTCGCCGCCGGAAATCACCGTCATCACTTCGTCAATGCCAGCACCATCGTCGGCACTATTGACATGCAATTTGCCAAATTTGTGCTGCAAAAAGTGGACAAGCTGCGGCGACATCGCTTTCATATCATAGACTTTGGGATAAGGCGCGACATCTTGCTCTGAGGTCGACAGATAGCCACCTCTGGGCACTGCCGGCTCCCGCCCCGCCAGACTGATCTGCTGCAATAAGTCACCGCGATGCAACGGAAACAGTTGGAGTAACTGTTGATGCTCGGCCTGGTTCAGCGCTCTGGACTGGGCCTTGGCAATCACAGCTTTAGCCGCTGCCGGAATAGGCACAGTACTGACCCGCACTCCAACCGATCGCAGCACCTGATTGACTGGCGCTATCCCTTGCACTGCTGGCCGGCCATCACTGAACGCTATGGTTAATTTACCTACGTTGGCAGCAGCTTGCGCCAGACTGACTGACCAGGGCGCAACTGCCACTACTGTTATCACCACCATTTTTTGCCATATTTTCACTGTTAATCTCCCGGTTAATGGACCAGGTGTGATGGTAGGCCTTAACTATCAGTAGATAAATATCAGTTCAGTGCACAGATTGTTTACCAATGGTGTTCAAAATATTCAGGCTTGCAACTGCTGCCGCATAAAATCAATAAAAGCCCTGATTTTTTGCGATTGTTCTTTATGGGAGGGATAAATGATATACAGAGCATGATCTTCGACCTGCCACTCAGGCAATACCTGCACTAAAGAACCGTCCGCCAATTCACGCCGGATCAGATGCAGCGGCAATAATGCCAGGCCGTGGCCAAGCACTGCGGTTTGCGCCAGCGCCAGACTATTATTCACGGTATAGCGCCCGGCGTTTAACACGATGTCTTGCTGCTGCTCCTGGCGTTGGAAACGCCAGGTCTGACTGCCAGCCAGGCTATACATCAGACACTGTTGCGGCAGAATATCAACAGGCTGTTGTATAGGCGCAGCTTGTGCCAGATACGCAGGCGAGGCACACAGCACTCGTTTGAGATCAAGCAGTTTTCTGGCCCGTAAACTGGAATCGGCCAGCGCAGCGCCACCCCGAATAGCGATATCAAAACCCTGCGCAATAACATCTATATAGTGGTCATTCAGTACCAGCTCGACCGACAATGCCGGATGCTGCGCCATAAAGGCACAGACCAGGGGGTTGATTTCGGCCAGCCCCAGCGACATCGGCACACTGATTTTCAGCTGCCCCTGCAAGGTATCAACCGAGTCGATCAACGCCAAATCCGCCTGCTGTAAGCTGTCTAAGATGTGGCAGATC
This sequence comes from uncultured Rheinheimera sp., assembly GCA_964525695.1. Lineage (GTDB taxonomy): Bacteria > Pseudomonadota > Gammaproteobacteria > Enterobacterales > Alteromonadaceae > Pararheinheimera. The sequence continues at coordinate 125,457 of CAZGHW010000004.1, forward strand.
TGCTGGTAATAATTTTTACCCTGCTCAGTGATATTTAAGCTACGGGTGGTTCTGTGGATTAAAGGCGTTTGCAAATAATCTTCCAGCTCGCGGATATTTTTGCTCACAGCGGCTTTTGATAATTGCAGCGCGTCCGCCGCAGCATGAAAACTGCCCAGTTCCACCACTTTTCGATACACAGTTAAAGCTCGGATTTTATCCATCAGGTTCCGCCATCGCTGAAGGTTTGTCTGCCCCAACGCAGTGTAACAGTTGTTTCAATATGCTTAACTCTGAATAAAAGAAAGCCTCTAAAATCAGCGGCTTTTATTGATAGTTCGCAAAAGCTAGCCAACCAATAGCTCAACATGGTCGTCCTCACCTTTAGGACCCATGTAACTTGACCCGCCCTGCCACTACAATGGTTTCATCGACAGGCTGATGAGCACCGTCAGCAGCAAAAATGCACTCGATACCCACAGGCATGCTTCCAGGCCATAGCCTTGATAAACCCAACCAGAGAGCAGGGTGCCAATCAGGCGTCCGATGGCATTGGCCATATAATAAAAGCCAACATCCAGTGACACGCCGTCACGTCCGGCGAGGCTGACAATCAGATAGCTGTGCAACGAAGAATTGACTGCAAACACAGCGCCGAACACCATCAAGCCGCCAATCAATACCCACAGCGGCGCAGCACTGTATTGCATGCCTGTACTGATCAGCAGTGGGATCGCACAAAGTGCGATGGCCCAGCCCACTGCCGCCGAGGCGCCTGGTACTTTGCCTGCTTTTTTGCCGGTGATCATGGGGGCAAATGCCTGCACCGCACCATAGCCAATCACCCAGAGTGCTAAAAAGCTACCGATTTGCGTTTGCGACCAGGCAAATTGTGTCGAGAGATAAAGCGGCAATGCGATGACAAACCAGACATCTCGGGCGCCAAACAAAAACAATCTGGCTGCTGACAGCTTGTTGATGGCTGTGCTTTTGGCAAACAAATCTGTGAATTTGGGTTTGAATTTACTTTTACCCAGATCCTTTTTCAGCAGTAACAAACTCAGTAGCCAAATTGCTGCAAGCACTGCGGCCATGCTACCCACCGCGCCCTGAAAGCCCAGTTGTGCTAACAGCAAGCCCCCTACAAAGAAACCAACACCTTTCAGGGCATTTTTCGAGCCGGTCAGGATCGCGACCCATTGATATAAAGCGCCTTGTGCATCCTCAGGTAGCAGCAGTTTTAGCGAACTTTTCGCGCTCATTTTATTCAGATCTTTGGCGATGCCCGACATGGCTTGGGCAGCCATCACCCAAACCACGGTCAGCATTGTAGCTGGCACCAGCAGCATCGAGAGTGCGACCACTTGCAGCAATAAACCGATATTCATCGTCTTGTTCAGACCAATGCGTGCTCCCAACCAGCCGCCGACCAGATTGGTGATCACGCCAAACAGTTCATAAAACAAAAACAAAGACGCAATCGCCAGCGGACTAAAGCCAAGCTGGTAAAAATGCAGGACCACAAGCATGCGCAGTGCGCCATCGGTCAAGGTAAAAGCCCAGTAGTTACCGGTGACGACCAGATATTGGCGCAGGCCGCTGTGATTGAACGTCTCTGACATGGCTTATTTATCCAATTATTTGTTTATGCAACCGTTGTCGGCGTTTAAAGCTGAACATTGCAAGGTTTGCAGTCAGCTGAGATCAGCCAAGCCAACCAAGCGTGCCAGTTCCACCGTGCGGTTGGCATAACCCCATTCGTTGTCATACCAGGCGTAGATTTTGACTTGCGTGCCATTCACCACCATGGTCGATAACGCATCAATCACACTGGAACGCGGGTCGGTTTTGTAATCGACAGAGACCAGCGGGCGCTCTTCATAACCCAAAATGCCGTTGAGCTCGCCGTCGGCGGCGGCTTTTAGCAATTGATTCACTTCCTCTGCCGAAGTGGCCCGTTCCACTTCAAACACACAATCGGTTAAAGAGGCGTTAGCAAGCGGCACGCGCACGGCGTGGCCGTTTAAGCGACCTTTCAGTTCCGGGAAAATCTCGGTAATGGCTGTTGCTGAACCGGTGGTGGTTGGAATTAAGCTGGCACCACAGGCGCGGGCGCGACGTAAATCTTTATGCGGCGTGTCCAAAATCGACTGGGTGTTGGTTAAATCATGGATGGTCGTGATTGAACCATGTTTGATGCCCAGGCTTTCATGGATCACTTTCACCACCGGAGCTAAACAGTTGGTGGTGCAGCTGGCTGCCGTGATAATCCGGTGTTGGTCTTTGTTATACAGCTGATGATTGACGCCCATCACCACGTTAAGTACACCAGCCTCTTTCACCGGCGCACTGACCACTACACGCTGCACGCCTTGCGCTAAATAGGCTGCCAGCACGGCTTTGCTTTTCATTTTACCTGAGCATTCGATCACGATGTCACAGCCTGACCAGTCGGTATCGGCGATGGCTTTGTGCTGACTGACCGCAATAGTTTTGCCGTTGATAACAATGCTGTTTTCGGTATGGCTTGCTGCATGCTGCCAGCGGCCATGCACTGAATCAAAATTCAGCAGATGGGCAAAAGTTGCCGCATCACCTGCAGGGTCGTTAATACGGACAAATTCAAATTCCGGCCAGTCAAAGGCTGCGCGCAGTGCTAAGCGGCCAATGCGGCCAAAACCGTTGATACCTACTTTAAGGGTCATGATAATTTCCTTAGTTTTAAACTTTTAACCACTGCTCAATCGCATCACGATGCGGAATAGAACCGGCGTGCACAAGCACGTCATTCAGTACCACTGCAGGCGTACTCATCACACCGTAGGCGATGATTTGCTGTGGTTCTTCAATTTTTTCAAGCTGCACTTTGACACCAAGTTCTTTGGCGATCCGCTCAATAGACTCCACAGTTTTGGCGCATTTACTACAGCCCATGCCAAGCACTTTAATCTGTTGCATTACTCATCCCCTTTGAGGCTATTGAAATAGTGGACATGCGGTTCCAGCGTCAACGCGAAAGGTCGCAGCGTCTGCACCATGCTTTTTACCATCTCTTTGCTCTTGCCTCGTTCCAGCAAAATTTGCGCGGCCATTAAGCCAGTGCGGCCAGAGCCGCCTTTGCAGTGAATGGCCACTGTTTTGCCTTCGTTTAGCAGTTGATGGACCAGCGGGCCAGCCTGTTGCCAGGCGGTAGCGAAATCAGCAAGTGGTGCATGGTCATCTTCAATTGGACAGTGAAACCACTGCAGCCCATTGGCATTGACCTCTGCACCTAAATCGGCAACCTTTAAGCTCTCAAGCTCTGACTTGGGGTTGAGTGAAATCACCGCCACAGCGCCAGCTTGCTGCAGTGTGGCAAGTGCCTCAGCCATAGATGTGCCTTTGGTGCCAGGGCAAGGCGTAAAAATCAGGCTTGCAGCAGCTTGAGAGTCAAGAGCTAATACATCGTAAGGATGAGACATCAGAATTCCTTCATAAAATCAGTTGGATGGAAACCAGTGACGGGTACGGTTGGCAAAAGCGACCAGCGATAACATCACCGGCACTTCCACTAACACGCCAACGACCGTGGCCAGCGCAGCACCTGAATTGAGGCCAAACAGTGAAATCGCCACGGCGACCGCCAATTCAAAAAAGTTACTGGCACCAATCATGCCCGCCGGTGCAGCGACGTTGTGGGGCAGCTTGAGTTTGCAACCGGCAAAATAGCTCAAGGCAAAAATGCCGTAGGTTTGGATCAGCAGCGGTATCGCAATCAGTACAATGGCCAGCGGCTGGCTGATGATGGTCTGCGCCTGAAAACCAAACAGCAGCACGACAGTAGCCAACAAACCAAAGATTGAGCCGGGTTTTATCCTTGCAGCAAAGTTTCGGATCGCATCCTCGCCCGACACTGCATTTCTGGCGAGAACACGTCGGGTGGCAATACCAGCCAGTAACGGCAATACCACGTACAGCGCCACAGATAACAATAAGGTCGACCATGGCACTGTGATATCAGAGACGCCGAGCAGCCAGGCGCTGATCGGGGCAAAGGCAACAATCATAATCAGGTCATTTACACTGACCTGTACCAGGGTGTAATTGGCATCGCCTTTGGTCAGTTGGCTCCAGACAAACACCATGGCGGTGCAGGGCGCAACGCCCAATAAAATCATGCCGGCGATATATTCAGTGGCGGTTTGTGGGTCGACCCAATCGACAAATAACACACGGAAAAACAACCAGCCTAACAGCGCCATGGTAAAAGGCTTCACCAACCAGTTGATCACCAACGTCAGGAAAAGTCCGGTTGGTTTTTTACCCACATCGCGGATAGCAGAAAAATCGACCTGCACCATCATCGGGTAAATCATCAGCCAAATCAGTAGCGCAATCACGCCATTGACCTGGGCATATTCAAAAGCAGCAACGGCCTGAAAAAAGGCAGGTTGTGACAAACCGCCAATGATGCCAGCAGCCATGGCCAAAGCCACCCATACCGATAAATAACGTTCAAATATCCCCATTTTCATTCCTTTACTGGCTAAACTTCGGTGTTTGCCCCCCAACGGCTCAGCAACAAGATTTTTGTCGCTCAGGACGCTCCCCCATGGCACAGAGGTTTTGCATCAGTGGTGTTAATAACTCTGTGTTCTGTGCCCGCGTTTGCTCCAGCGTTGCAGCGGCCCAGGCGGGGAGTTCAGGATTGAGCCGATAAAACACCCATTGCCCCTGACGGCGGTCTAACAGCACTTTGGCGCTTCGCAACATCGCGAGGTGGCGGGAAATTTTTGGCTGCGATTCATTCAGCGCTGAGGTCAGTTCACAAACACAAAGCTCGCCTTCCTGCACTATTAATAACAGCGAGGACAGGCGGGTTTCGTCAGCTAATAATTTAAAAAACTCAACAGGAAGCATGGGGTTAGGCCTCAGATGACTTATACAGGCTGCGGTTAGCGCTGCACAAACTGCTTGGTTGCAAACTACAAAGCATGCAACAACATATGCGCTTTATCATATATATGTTTTTTCGCATGTCAATGCTATGCTGCTTTAATGATGACAGCAAAAGGTGAACCAATGGAAATCTGGGCTTGGCTGAATAATCAACTGCTGAAAATGCAATGGCTCTCTGATTTGGTGAAACGACTGGTCGAAGACATTTTTGGTTTGTCACTGCAATCCCCGTGGGGCGCCAGTCTGCACTTTTTTATCTATGATGTTTGTAAGATCTTCATCTTATTGTCGGTGTTGATTTTCAGCGTTTCCTGGCTGCAAAGTTATTTTCCACCAGAGCGCACGCGGCAAATTTTGGGTGGCATGAAAGGCTTTAAAGCCAATCTGACCGGGGCGTTACTGGGTACCGTGACGCCGTTTTGCTCCTGCTCATCCATTCCTTTGTTTATCGGATTTACCAGTGCCGGCTTGCCGCTTGGTGTAACCTTTTCCTTTTTAATTTCATCGCCTTTGGTGGATTTAGCCTCGGTGATTTTGCTCGCCAGTATTTTTAACTGGCAAGTGGCGATTGCCTATGTCGTGGTTGGTGTTGTGCTCGCAGTTATTGGCGGCAGCATTATCAGTTATGCCCGGATGGAGCAATATGTGGAGGGTTTTGTGTTACAGAGCAAAATGCAGAACTTGCCGCAGGCTCAGCTGTCCCGCTCTGACCGTTTTGTTTATGCTAAAGAACAAGTTGCTGAAATTGTTGGCAAGGTATGGGTATACATTTTGATTGGCGTTGGCATCGGGAGTGCAATTCACAATTGGATCCCCGCGACCTGGATCCAAAGTATGCTGGGCCAAGACCATTGGTGGTCTGTGCCACTGGCAACTTTGATTGGTGTGCCAATGTATGCAGACATTTTTGGCACCTTACCTATCGCCGAAGCTTTAGTTGCCAAAGGGGTCGGGATCGGCACTGTACTGGCCTTTATGATGGCAGTGACAGCTTTGTCGTTACCTTCGCTCATCATGCTGAAAAAAGTGATCAAAGCGCCGCTGCTTGCCCTGTTTTTTGCCATTGTTGTGATCGGCATTATGCTCATTGGTTATCTACTGAATTTAAGCTGGTGGTTTCAGTAATTATCAGCTCGCAAGCGGTGCTTGGTGTCATCAAATCAACGTGATGACATCAAGCACAGCACCACCTCGATGCACCCCACCTTCATTGTTTTTTGCCGGTTTCGTCCGGCATAAATAACCACCGTAGCCAGCCTCTGCCCCCAAACTGAAAATACCAAGCTCGCTGATATGCTCAGTCGCCATCGCCACCATGCCATGTCGTAAACTGGTTAATGCTTCCCGCCTTACCACGGCATTGATGGGGGCCATCAATAAATCAGCGCTATCGCTGTTGGTTAACTTGGCTAAAGCGTCTTGTCCACGGGCGACGTTCCCACCGCCTTCCTGTTGCGTTTTGTACCAGTAGCCTTGTGCAATCAGCTCCTCTGCCGCCTGTGTCTTTAACTCAGACACAGCATAACAGGGCACAACGGCCTGCTTGAGCAAAGCAATCTCTTCGGCTTCGATGCCAAAGTGCGCAGTGACTGCTTGCGGGTTAGCAAGCAGTAAAGCTGTGAACTGATGTTGGAACCATTTGCTGCCGGTCAGCTGACCAGCCAAATTGGGACATTGCATCACTTTGGCTTGCTCAAGCCGGGCACGAAATTGCCAAAACCTGTCAGTGAGATCGACCGACGGGTTGTAGCCGGTGCGCCAGTAAATCAAATCAACCCGTTGTGTCTGCCAGTGTAAATGCTCGTTATCAGCAAATTCACTCTGTAATAAGTCATCGATGCTGACCCTTTCTACACGCACACCCAGGCGCTCGACTTCGTCGCATAAAAGCTTTTGGTCAAAAATATTGTCTTCATCCGCTTCGACCACGATGAGCATCAATGGTGTATCGGAGGCTGCTGTCGGGTGCTGCAAGGCGAAGGCAACCGCTGCTTGTGCCAGCAATTTGGCTTGTGTCGTGATGGCGTCGTTTGGTGCAAAGCGACCATGCTGTTGCGGTAATTCCTGCGTTTGCAATACCGCCAGAAACCGATCATTCAGTGGCCCCATCCCGGCAGCGATGGGGTTTGATTCGACCCATTGCCATCGTTGTTGCTGGTCGAGTAGAAAGTCGTGCCGGTTCAGCATCAGGTTTTGCTGGGCGCTCTTGGCGATCACGGGCATCTGCTCCGGAACATCTGGATAAACAAGACGCAAGGTTCGCCAGATCTGGCCGGGCACAGTTTGCGACTGCTGAAGCCCCTCAAGTAGCGACAGCAACCACACAGGATTGACTGCTGCTCTGGACTGAATTTGGCCAAGCAGCGCTGCCAGTCGCCGGGCCTTCGTAAATTGCACAGGGCTCAGTTGCCATGGTGTCAGTGAGACCGGCACCGGCATAAAACCGCTGGGGTTTTGTAAGCCCAGTTGCTGGGTATAAAGTTGCTGACTTACCTGTGTAATCAAATCCATGCCACGAAACAGTGGCTCTGTAGGTTTTACTTTGCCGACCATCACAGGATTTTGACTGAGTGGATGCAAAGTCATCTCAGGCGGTAAATGTGTGACTTGTTGCATGATTAAGCTCCCAATCCAAAGCGGCCGTTGTTGAGAAAGGTGTCAATGCTGAACCCAGTGAGACAAGCCGTCAAAAACACCACGCCAACAAAGGCCAGCAGCAAGGGCCATTGGAAAATCCGTTTTAAAATAATCAGCTCCGGCAAGCTGGCTCCAGCCCCGCCTATGGTCAACGCCATCACAGAACCATAACTCAGGCCTTTACCAACCAAACTCAGGGCCAGTGGGATCATCGAACTGGCACGCACATACAGCGGAATACCAATCAGAGCAGCAACGGGGATCAGTAACCAGCTATTAATGCTGCCGAGAGACTTAAAGAAGTCAGCAGGCACATAACCATGGATCACAGCGCCGACCAGCACACCAAACAACAAGTGCGGTAAAAAGTTTTTAGTTTCGCTAACAGCTCTGACGAAGAGTGAACGAACATAGTTGAACGACCATAGCGTTGCTTTTGCCTCATCTTCACCTCGCACATCCTGGCCGGGAGCGCCAACACTGCAACCACAGGGAGTCAGTTCGGGCAAAGTAACAAAACGTTCAAAGCGGAAAAATGACAAGACCATTCCGGCGGTTAACGAAATCAAAAGCACCCCAAGACTATACAACAAGGTTAATGGCCCGCCAAAGACCGTAAAGAGCAAGACCACAAGCATCGGATTGAGTAACGGCGATGTCAGCAAAAACGTCATCACAGGCCCAAAAGCAGCATTTGCACGCAACATGCCGACCAACATAGGTAAAGTGGAGCAACTACAAAACGGTGTGATTGCACCCAAGGCAGCAGCGGTAAAATATCCCCGTCCACCGCTCAATAAAGCCTGGATGCGCTTAGCTGGGAATCTGTCTTGCAGGACAAAAACCAGCATACTGATCAGAACGAATAAAATAACTAATTCACTGAATGTACCAACAAAAAACTCAACACTGGCAGCGAATGACCCTGCCATTTCTTCACCACTCATAACCACCTCGACCATATAATTCCATGATTGTGGAAATATAATATTTCCACAATCATGGAAGTGTCAAACTTTATTTCGATAAAAATGGAAATGAATGAGTTCGAAGGGTAAACTGCACAACATGCTTTTTTATGGTCGGGGATTTGTTATGGATACCAGTACAGAATTAAATGAAGCCGCTGCGCAGTTAGCGGAACTGGGCCATCCAACCCGTTTAGGTATTTTCCGAGTGCTGGTCAGAGCCGGTCGTCAGGGTGTTGCAGTTGGCGATATCCAGCAGGCTTTGGACATCCCCAATTCGACCTTATCGCATCATCTGAGCCGAATGAGCAAAGTCGGTCTGATGGAACAACGCCGGGAAGGTCGCACGCTTTATTGCGTTTTACAATTTGACACTGTTGAAGCGTTGCTTGGTTTCTTGTACTCAGAATGTTGCTTGGGTGTTCCAACTGCGGTCGACATGGCTGGAACTGAACAAAAAGACCAGTGTTGTGTCGACTAGTGCTGATTAATTGGGGACACCACGAAATTGTTTGAGCAAGGAGCTGGTAGCGATCTACGCTGGTGAAAGGTACCGAACAGTGCAGTTAGAATTTTACGTTATCAAATCAAAGGTGTAGCAGCCGCAAATGATCACAGTTTGCTTCATTACACTTTAAAAGGTCTTAATAGCAGGTAAGTAATTGATTTTTTTACTTACCTGCGTTCACTACTGTGCTTGTAGCTGACACAACCTCATGGTTGGTACTCCCTAGAACGGTAGTACAAACCTTTCCGAAGAAAATAACGTTAGAACCGCCGCCAATACTGGGTTTCGGACACTTTTGAGGGTTCACCTCACAAAAAGTATCACCTATCGGGCTTGAACACGGTTTTACGTTATAAATTGCCCCAATCGATTGTAGCCGTACAACGAACTCTTTTTAAGTGCTTGGTTTGAAACAAAAAATCTATATGTTATTTTTTTGTTTCCAATGTCCAAGTCGAACTATCCTTCATTATGGCCTATTTTTACGCTCACGTGAGTTGTGCCAGTTAACTTTTTGCACTGAACGCCCTTGTTCCTTGCGAGTACACATTCAAGCCTCAGAGCAACGAAAACGCAGCAATAAAACAAAACTTTTATTATGTTACATAGGTTTATTGCAAGTCGGTTACCTTCAGTCTCACTTCTAATCGCCACTAAAGGTGAAACAAAATGCTATAAGCAAACCTATTGGGATCGAGTGTTCATTGTCACTTGAGAATGTTCTGATTGGTGACAAGGTAATGAACGTATTATTTATAGGGCCAAAACAACCTGGTGGCTATAGAAGCGAAGTGCATTATACAGCGGAGTCAATTTCATATACAGCGGAGTCAATTTCATCCAGCACAGCAGGACAACTCATTCACATCTTTGTGAAAGGTTTGGGCACAGAGCTTGATCCCTTCAACCATGGTCAAATATGGAAACAACTGGTCAGCTAACTCAGTGATAGTCATCCGATTGCGGATAGCTAGAGCTGCAGTTTGGATCATTTCTCCGCCTTCATGGGCCAAAAGTTGTGCACCAATCAGTCTTCCTGTGGTCTTTTCAATCACCAGCTTGATAAAGCCGTCAGTTTCGAAATTGGCCAGTGCTCTGGGTACATTTTTCATGTCGAGTACCCGGCTGTCCGTGTGAATACCCTGCTGTCTGGCCTCAACTTCCGTCAGTCCGACGGTTGCAACCTGCGGATCGGTAAAAATGACCGCCGGCATCGAGGATAGGTCAAGTTTACTCTCGCCACCGGTCATATTCATTCCTGCGCGGCTACCCGCCGCCGCAGCGACATATACAAACTGCGGCATAGTGGAACAATCACCTGCGGCATAAACCCCTGGAACGCTTGTTTCCATCATCTCGTTAACGATGATCGCCCCGTGTTTGTCTGTCCTGATCCCAACTGCATCGAGGTTAAGACTGGCTGTATTTGCATGACGCCCTGTGCATATTAGAAGCTTGTCACAGCGTAAAGTGCCTGCATTGGTTTTCAAGGTAAACTGCCGTCCGTCATGGGAAACATGTGACGCCTCGGTATGGTTTAGAACCCTGATACCTTCATTCTCAAAGCAGTCTGTTAATTTTTCACCGAGTAACGGCTCATCGCGATAAAGAAGCGTGTGTCTGGCCAATAGGGTAACGTCACTGCCTAAACGGCGATAAGCCTGAGCAATTTCCAGCGCAACGACAGAAGATCCAATGATGACCAGATGTTCTGGTAGTTCAGTCGCAAACAGCGCTTCAGAAGAAGTCCAGTACGGGGTTTCGCTCAGACCTTCAATAGGTGGGATGGTCGGGCTCGAACCGGTAGCAATCAGCACCTTGTCAGCGTGTATTTCTTGTTGGGAGCCATCACTTTTGCTGACAATCAAAGTGTTCGCGTTTTTGAAAGTCGCCCAACCTTTTATCAAACTCAGTGCCGGATTGATATCCAGAATATTTTGGTATTTTGCCACGCGTAATTCTTCGACAAGCGCTGTTTGTTGCTCAGCCAACAGTGCGCGATTGAGCTGGGGTGAATGATTTGCCAATCCGATAAAAGGATTGTTTCGTTGTTGCTGCGCCAGTTGTGCGGCGCGGATCAGGATCTTGGACGGGACACAGCCGACATTGACACAGCAGCCGCCAATAACATCCGCACCTTCGATGAGCGTAACCTTAGCTCCTCCGTCAGCAGCTTTAATCGCACAGGCAAAAGCACCAGAGCCACTGCCAATGATCACCACCTGTTGTGGGCTGATATTTTCTGTATTGCTGAGATTAGTGTTGTCAAAACAAGTTTGAGGTTCTGGATTGACTTGTGCAGCATAACCCAGAGTTTTAACCGCCTTGACGAGATCCGCCACACTTACCTTCCCGTTTGTGGTGACCGCTGCGCTGGCATTTGCATAGGAGATCTCAACGTTATTCACTCCTTCGGTCGCATCGAGCGCATCTTTAATATGGGAGACACAGCTTGGGCAGGTCATCCCTTTTATCGATAACAAGAGCATTTTCGTTCCTCAACAGCACAGATGTATTTTCTGCGATTGTTAATTATTGCAAACCAACAAGCTCAGCTTATCGCCGAAACAGTGTCCGTAATCGTAGTAGTCTTTCCGCGCTTTACTCTTTGACCGTTGACGGATAACCCGCGTTAGTGGTGGCTTCAGTCAGTGCTTTCACCGTGGTTTTTTCGTCATCGAAGGTGACTACTGCTAACTTGGTGTCAAAGGTGACTTCAGCTTTACTGACGCCCTCGACATTTTGTAAGGCTTTTTTGACCGTAAACGGACAAGTGACGCAGTTCATGGTCGGAACTTCCAACGTAACCGTTTTCGTTTCGGCTATAGCGCTCAGGCTGGTCAACGTTAGCAAAAACAACAAGGTGATTTTCTTCATCATTCGCTCCAATAACGTATAAAACGTTAACAAAATTGAGGGTAAAAAGTATTCAGGCGAACCAGACAATCCAATAATTGCTGGTGACTAACATTAATGCTGTGAGTGCTGATAACCAAAAGATCACCTGCCTGCGTTTTCGCACTTGGGGAACTGCACAGACTGTTCCTGGAGCGCACATGTCAGTAGGTCGATAGACCTTCCAGCCAGCAAATCCAAACGAGGTTAAAACCAGCAGAATAAAAATAGGGCGATAAGGTTCTAACATGGTCAAATGACCAATCCAGGAACCACTCACCCCAAGTAGCAACAAAACGAAAGGACCGGCACAACAAACGCCTGCACCAATAGCCGCAACTATTCCACCGATAACGGGGAGATTTGACTCTTTTATGGACACGTTTTACTCCTGGGATTAGAGCTATCGGTGTCAGTGTAGATGCCGTACCATAGTACGGAGTCAAGCCCAATCGGTGGGTTTAGTTGTTATGTGGTTGTAGGGATTCGATAATGGGGCAATGGGTCTGATCCGGATTGGATGCGCATTGGCTCAGCAGGTGATGAAGAACAAGTTCCAGACTCTGCAGATCTGCAATCTTTGAGCGGACATTGGCAAGCTTGAGTGTGGCCACGTCCTGAACGCCCTGACATGGGGTATCATTGAGTGTGAGCAGATGATGGATTTCTTCCAGTGTGAACCCTAACTCCTGCGCCCGCTTGATAAATCGAAGCCGATTCAGGGTAGTGACAGGATACCGGCGAAACCCCTGTGTCGGTTTACCAGGCTGTTCAACAAGACCGCGGCGTTCGTAGTAGCGGATAGTTTCAACGTTAACGACAGCTGCATTAGCTAATTGGCCGATTGTATACAAAGTTACGTCCATTTACCGTACTTACATACGGTCTATTATAATCCAAAATTAGCCATCAATAACATTAGTACGAGATTTTGCTTCCTGAGGATTTCGATCAGCTATAACGCTGTTCATTGATAACCTCAATGCTGGTTGCTGGTCACGGCAACTCCAACATTTGTAAATTTATGCGACTGTCCACTGAGCATAATGAATGACAACTGTAGCCAGTTAATGTGAGCCCATAAAGATAAATTCAAGCTCGTTATTAATAATGGAAATCTCGTTTGCAGTGATTGTGAGCCGAACATTCGGCTTATTGTCAGTTAATTTGAGTCGGGAAGACTGGATGTAATCAAGCCTGTGGAATGATATTTGCGAGCCACTACATCTAGTCTTAAGATGTTCACGTCGGCATGCTTCTTAAGCAGACTAAAGTTGAAGTTATGTTTAGGGTGGGCTAGACGGCACCTACGTCTGGCCCCAAGGCATTTAGGCAGGTTTTGCAAGTTGATTAAGAATATTACAGTGGGGACTGCCGTCGCCACGGCAACTGTCAGCCAGTTGCGTTAGCACCTGCTGCATGTGTTGCAGCTCAGTAATTTTGGCGGCGATTTCATCCAGATGCTGCGTTGCCAACTGCTTTACAGCCCTGCTTTCGCGTTCCGGGTTTTGCCAAAGCTCCAGAAGGGAGTGGATATCCGACAGCGAAAAACCAAGATTACGGGCCTGACGGATAAAGCGTAACTGATTAACCTGTTCGCTATTATAAAGTCGGTAACCCGTATCGGTACGTGGTGATTTTCGCAGTAACCCCGACTGTTCGTAGTGCCGGATCATTTTGGCGCTTAATCCACTGGCTTTCGCTGCATCACCAATCGTCAGTAAAGTTGCCATGTGTTTCTCCTTATTCAGAAAGACATACGTTGCAGACGCAGTGCGTTGGTTACAACGAATACACTGCTACAGGCCATCGCGGCGCCGGCAATGACCGGGTTTAAAAACCCCATTGCGGCAAGTGGGATACCTATAGTATTAAATGCAAATGCCCAAAACAAATTCTGTTGAATATTCCGATAAGTGGCGCTTGCCAGCAACAGCGCGGAGGCAACCAGCGCCGGGTTCCCACGCATTAGTGTAATGGCTGAAGCGCTGACCGCCACTTCGGTACCGGTCGCCATCGCAATTCCCAAATCTGCCTGGGCTAGTGCCGGCGCATCGTTGATGCCATCACCAACCATTGCCACTTTAAATCCTTGCGCCTGATAGTCTGCAACCGCCTGCGCTTTGCCCTGGGGTAACACCTCAGCCTGTACGTTATCCAGCCCCAGCTGTTGGGCTATATAGTTGGCACTGTCTTTGGAGTCGCCGGTCAGCATCGCAACCTTGATACCCCTGTGCTGAAGCTTCTGGACTGCTGCTTTTGCTTCAGGTTTGGCTTTGTCAGCAAAACATAACAGCCCCAGCAGTTCTGTTTTACCGCCAGTTATTTCTGCCAGCCACGACACGGAAGCCCCTTGGATCTGAACTTGCCCCGTGGGTAGTGCTAAACCAAGTTCACGCATCCAGTTGCTAGACCCCAGTAAAATGTCGCGTTGGTCGACCAGGGCTTTTACTCCTTTACCGGCCACGACAGTAAATTGACTCACCTCGGACAGTTGGATTTGCTGCGATTGAGCATAGTTCACGACGGCTTTGGCCAGAGGGTGCTCACTGTGTTGCGACAAAGCATAAGCAAGGGCCGTCAGGGCTCTGTCGTCGTCCTTGAATGAGGTAATTTGCATCAGTTCCGGCTTACCCTCGGTCAGGGTGCCGGTTTTATCAAATACCACGTAGTCGATTTTTGTAGCTTGCTCCAGTGCCACGGCGTCCTTGACAAGTATGCCGTGCCGAGCGGCTGTGCCGGTGCCTGCCATAATAGCTGCCGGTGTAGCCAGACCCAGCGCACAAGGACAGGCAATCACCAGCACTGCGACTGCATGTAAGATGCCCTGAGTCCAGTCATTCAACACCAATCCCCAAATCAGCACTGTGCTTAAAGCAATCAATAACACCATAGGTACAAAAATACTGCTGATCTTGTCTACCAAAGCCTGCACCGGTGCTTTGGCGCCTTGTGCCTGCTCGACTAAACGAATGATTTTTGCCAGGGTTGATTCTGCACCTACGGCAGTGGCTTCAAACTCCAGCAAGCCGTCCAGATTGATCGCGCCACCGGTCAGGTGATCACCCACACTTTTGTGTAATGGAGTGCTTTCACCGCTGATCAGGGCTTCATCGACATGGCTGCTACCATTGACCACCTTGCCGTCGGCTGGAATGCGATCACCCGGTAGCACCTTCACTATATCGCCTTTGGTTAATGCGGCCGCAGCAATACTTTGCCAGCGATTGTCACGCCAGACGGTGGCTGCTGTAGGTTTCAGATTCTCAAGTGCTTGTAAGGCATCTGTCGTACGTTTTTTTGCCCGTTTTTCCAGGAATTTACCGAGCAATACCAGTGTCAGCACTGCGGCGCTGCTTTCAAAATACAAGTGAGGGGCTCCGTGATGGCCGTCAAAGCTATACCACAGATAGAGCGACAAACCGTAAGCGGCGCTGGTCCCGATAGACACCAGTAAATCCATATTGCCGGTCAGTGCTTTTAATGCGTGCCAACCTGCTTTATAAAAGCGGGCGCCAAAATAAAACTGGACCGGTGTCGCCAACAACCATTGCCAGAATGCGGGAAGCATCCAATCTCCCCCAAATAATACGCCAAACATCGGCAGCACTAGCGGTAATGTCAATAAAGCAGCGCCTATCACCGGCCAGCTGTCTTTCTGATAAAACGCCAGTTCCGTTGTTTGTGAGGTAACCGTTGTAGCTGCGCTTTCAATGATGAGTTCATACCCGGCGGCGGTCACCGCTTGCAACAGGCTTTCATCACTGACAGACGTGGTTAATCGCAGGCTGACCTGCTCAGTTGCCAGATTAACGCTCGCAGACAGCACGCCTGGCACCTTGAGCAGGCTCTTTTCAACCCGACCTGCGCAAGATGCACAAGTCATCCCTTTTATTGCAAATTGTCGCTCGCTGATATCAAGCTGATAACCCGCAGCTTTTACTGCAGCCTCTACATCGGTGGTTCCAGTATCGCCGGCAACAGTAGCTGTCTCTGTTGCCAGATTTACACTGGCCTGCGTGATGCCTGGGACTGACAATAACGCTTTCTCAACCCGGTTGGCGCATGATGCGCATGTCATACCTTTAATCTTAAACTGCATAGTTGCTGGCATGGTCATTACTCCCAGCTGACAAGTGTGGTCAGGTAAAGCAAGGCTAAACCTTGCCACCGTGGGAAGGTCAAACACTTTTTTAAAATAATTAAAAACAGACTTGACTCTGCCACGGTGATATCCCTCAGCCTATGAAATGAGTTCACCAGAGGAGATTCAATATGATGAAATTTCGAGTCGCGGATATGACATGTGGTCATTGCGCTAGTCTGATAACCAGAGCCATTTTGCAGCTGCAGGATGATGCTAAAGTCGAAGCAGATTTAGTCAATGCCACTGTCTCTGTATACAGTACACTGAGTGCGGAGGAGATTGCTGATGCAATAAAAGACGCAGGTTATTCAGCAACATCGCAAAAAGCCAACTGCTGTAATCCGTCAAACAGTTGTCACACGTAACAAAAGCCAGCAAAGATGGCTTAACTGAACAACGAACCTCGGTTTTTCCGGGGTTTGTTTTTTGTTTAACGCAGAGTCGATGTAAATGGTTAGTTATCTAATCTCAGATGCCCAGTTAGCTTAAAACGATTTGCAGGGTGATATAAAACAGCATAACTGATTGGCTGTCCACGGGAATAAGTAACCCTAGTGACTTTAAGGCAAGGAGTATTCTCATCTAAATGCAGGTTATGTTTAAGTATTTTTGTCGGCATTACTGCTTCGACCGTGATTTCAGCTTCTGTGGCTGGAGCGACAGACATCAGATATTCATTGGCAGTCATTTTGCTGAAATCTTGTTGAAAAAACAGTGGCACTTTCTCTGCATTGACATACCGCTCTTCCAACTGGATAGGTAAATCGTTCTCCCAGTGAATAATAATAATTTTGAACACAGATTTGCTGTGCAACGAAAATGTAAATGCAATTGAATCATTCGGAACCAAGGTCAACTTACTCAGCACTGTCATCTTGTGCGTATGACCGCGGGATAAAATCTCATCGGCAATATTGCGGATCTCCAACAGTGAGCTTTGTGGAGAGATAGATTTGACAAAAGTACCAACACTAGGTACACGCTCAAGAAGTCCGCTATAAACCAGCTCATCTACGGCTTTTCTTGCGGTCATTCGGCTTGCAGAAAACTGCACAGCTAACTCTGTCTCAGAGGGGATCTGATACCCCTCTTTCCATACATTTGAATCTATTTTTGCTCTGATTTCGTTGGAGATCACACGATATTTAGGAAGAGTCATACGCGTACAGGTTACCTTGAATGAGTTTTATTAGGCTACTTAGCTTCACTCATGCGGCCTATTTTATGGTCAACGTTTAGTGCAAATTCACAAATGCTCTACGAGTCAATGCCAATTCTCACTGTCAGGTCTCTGATCTAATCAATTGAATAAAATCTAATACAACAGTTCCGTAACATCACACCGCCAGTATATACAGCGAAGGCTCTCTGTCAATTTCTATTCCAACGATTGCTGTTTTTACACCAAAACCAAGTTTTTAAAAATGTCACTGACACATGTTGTATATACCGGCATGGTGTTGTATAACATTTGAGCGCGCAGTAAAACGACATAAAACACCGGTGCAGGCCGGCTCTGTTGCAATCCAGGAAACATAAATTATGAAAAATCAACATTTTACCTCTGCGGCCCTAAAGGGCTGATGGATGACACGATCACGTATCTTCAGGAGCAAGGTGTTGAACGTTCATCCATCGCATTTGATGTATTTAGTTAGCTAAACATTAATTGAGTTTTAGGCGTTAAATAACGTCCCAGCGCTTCGTATGCAACGCAAAATACATGGACTAATTTATCTGATGTGAAGAATACCGGCAGTAATCTGCCGGTATTCTCGTTTGGAATTTGGTTCTGATCAACGTTCCAGTCCAATGATCACAGTCGCTAATGCTGTAAGACCAAGCACACATCCTCCTGCGACCGTTTCGATGACAATCGACTTTCGTAATCGATAGACCACATCAACAGCAGGCAAACGAGGTACAAGTACTAGCTTATTTAAAGCACCAAGCCCTAGCAATAGAACGACAGCTGCTAGTTTGACGAGCATGGTTTGTCCATAGCTATGTTGGAACAGTAAACGTAAATCCCCTAATAAAAACAACAGCATGAACAATCCGGCTATGAGCAACACGGGTATAAAAAAGAGCGCAATCTTACCAAATTTAAACATAATGCAACGCATCAGCTCCAAATCTGTGATCGTTGTTACTTTCCATAACGGCAAGAGAGCTCCCATCCATATGCTCATTGCTATCACATGGATTAAAAGCGACAGATGCTCATACCAGTGAGAGTCAACAAGATGACCTGTAAACCAAAAAGAGAGCACAACAACAAAAGTTCCTGAGGTGATCAATTGCAGACAAGTCGAGTCTTTTATTTTATCCAGAGTCCCAACAAAACAGCTCAAAAAGCCAGTAAAAGCCAGACCCCATGACCACCCTAACGTACTATTGAGAAGCATTGTCAAGGTGTCCCAGTCCGACAAACTGCTAATACTCAGTCCTCCAAACATAAACAGCTGACTTAAGCATGAAATCACAATACTGATCATGCCAATCACCGAGCCCCAACGGATATAGCAACGTAGCCACTCGACAATACCCCTGTTGTTTTCGCTCAAGCCTCGAACAAACAAACCTCCTATTACAGCGGCAGTTGCTGCATAGAACATAACTCGTGCCAGCCAGGAAGATATTTCGATGATGTCCACTCTAAGCTCCTAAAGAGGGAGCATTGCTCCCTCGGTTGTTACAAAAATTAATTGGACCAATGAATGTGGGTGATTAACCACGCATCGTCTTGCTTTTGCAATGTGATGGTTTCCATCCCTTCGCGATCAACAATTTTTCCTTTGTAGGTTCCATTCACCTTGGAACGTGATAAAGACACAGCACTGCTTCCTGATACGGTTACATGGTGCTCAAGCGTTTTCACCGACATTTCTTTAAGGTATGCCATATCTGCTGACATATGATGGTGTTCATACTCTGCTTCAGAACGCTCAACACCACCACCTTCAAAAATCATCACCTTGTCAGCTAACAATCGTTTTACAGTGGCCTTGTCTCCATCTTTCAAGGCTTTATGAAACTGTAAAACGGCTTTAGCAGCGTCAAGCTCCATTCCTGTCCATAAGACAGGTTTGTCATCTTGCGCAGCAACGTGAGCCGTTGCACTGGCGGTTGGATCGACGGTAAAACTAAAGGTCCCATCAATTTTATGTCCGTCATCGCCCATTGCTATCCATACCACCCGATAAGAGGTGTGTGATAATTGCGTCCCGACACCGATATCGAATCTGGACTGATTGGTTGAAGTCCGCACAAAATCAGTGGGGATTGTATTCCCAGATGCATCCGTCAATGTAAAAGCCATCAAGCGTATTGCAGCACCAAATTCGACGCTGATCTGACGTACATCCGGAACAACTTGTCCATCAGCCGGCACTGAAGATTTCAGACTGGTATGGGCAAACGCTGTCGCTGAGAATAACGCGACACATACTATTGTGAATAGTCTGAGCTGACGTTGTATGTTGAGAAGAGTAAGCATCTAGTGAATTCCTTAGTGACCTTTGTGTTGCATTTTTTCAAGTGAAGTCACAACGAGAGCAGTACCCTTTTTCTCTGCTTTAAACTGCACCATATCTCCTTCGCTTAAACCGTTGAAGAGTGCTTTGTCTTCGATTTGGAAAACCATCGTCATCCCTGGCATTTTAAGATTTTTGATCGCCTCATGCTTCAGAGTGATTTTTCCATTGTCCGGATCGAGCTTGCGAATAGTCGCCATCGTCATTTGCGATGCTTCGGCTGTAACCTCAGCCTGATGTGCATCATGTGCATGCTCTTCTTGTGCAATAACAGGAACAGTTGTTGTCATAAAAGCCAGAGCTAAAAGTTTTAAATTGATAGTTTTCATAAATCACCTTTATTGGTTAGTTGTGGCCACTGTGGGCTTTTGGTTTGCGAACTTTCATTTCTACGGTACTTTGAGGAATTTGCTTCAAAGGCATCAGGTTCCCGCCCTGCTCTTTTGAACGAGTAGGTTGGCCGACGTCTCCTGTCCATTCTCTGGCAACGGTTCCTTCCGGGTGTTTGAACCAACCCGGATCTTTGTAATCATTGGGAGCTTGATCTTCACGCACTTTAAGTACGCTAAACATGCCTCCCATTTCAACCGAACCAAAAGGTCCATCTCCTGTCATCATTGGCAATGTATTGTCTGGTAAAGGCATTGTCATTTCGGCCATATCAGCCATGCCGCGTTCACCCATCACCATATAATCGGGTACCAGAGTATGGATTTTTTTGCTGAGTCCGCTGTGATCAACACCAATCATCGTGGGGATGTCATGACCCATAGCATTCATGGTGTGATGAGACTTGTGGCAATGAAATGCCCAGTCGCCCACTTCATCAGCAAGGAATTCAATCTGACGCATTTGTCCAACCGCAATATCAGTCGTGACCTCAGGCCAGCGGCTGCCTGGTGGGGTTGGACCGCCATCTGTACCCGTGACCGTGAACTCATGTCCGTGAATATGAATTGGGTGATTGGTCATCGTCAGATTGCCCACCCGGATCCGCACTTTGTCGTTTTTACGAACAACCAGAGGATCAATGCCAGGGAAGGTCCGACTGTTCCAGGTCCACAAATTAAAATCCAGCATGGTCATTATTTTGGGCGTATAGCTACCAGGTTCAATGTCATACGCATTCAGCAAAAACACGAAGTCTCTGTCGACTTCCGCGATGTGAGGGTGAGCTTCTTTCGGATGGGTGATCCAAAATCCCATCATTCCCATCGCCATCTGCACCATTTCATCCGCATGGGGGTGATACATAAATGTGCCAGGGCGACGGGCCACAAATTCATAAACATAGGTTTTTCCTGATGGAATGGCAGGCTGATTTAATCCGGCAACACCATCCATACCGTTTGGCAGCCGTTGTCCATGCCAATGTATAGACGTATGCTCAGGTAACTTGTTCGTCACGAAGATCCGGACTCTGTCCCCTTCAACGACTTCAATTGTCGGGCCAGGAGACTGACCGTTGTAGCCCCATAAGTGTGCTTTCATTCCGGGAGCTAGTTCCCGCACCACAGGCTCTGCGACCAAATGAAACTCTTTCACTCCATTGTTCATCCGCCATGGCAAAGTCCAGCCATTGAGTGTAACAACAGGGTTATATGGCCTTCCGCTTGAAGGCATCAACGGTGGCATGGTATCTGGCGATGTTTGATTGACAACCTCAGGTACACCCGCAAGAGCTGAGCGACTGACAGAGGCAATACCAACGCCAGCGGCAATAGCACCCAGGCCTTTGAGTAAATCACGACGAGAATACATAAGAACTCCTTAATGGTCTGCGCTTTCGGCGTTGGCCGCGGCTTTAGTTTGGTCAGTGTTGTCAACAACGGCTGGAGTGCCAATCAAGGCCAGATCTAACTGGGATTTAGCCACCCAAAAGTCTTTTGTTGCATTGACATAGCCAGTGACTGCTGAAATTTGAGTCCGGGCATCTGCAATAAGCTCAAATACACTGATAAACATACCGTTGTAACGCAGCTGATTTTCTTCAGCGATTTGTTGCTGGATCGGCAATACAGTGTTTTTGTAGTGGGCTGCAACATCATACGTTGAGCGGTAAAGTAGATAGTTTTCTCTTATTTCAGAGCGGGCGTTTACCCCTGTAGCTGCAGCTTCATTAAAAGCTTGCCAATATTCAGCTTCGACTTTTCTGGCACGATAGTTCCCCCAATCAAAAATAGGTAACTCCAGTGACGCGCTGTAACTTCGTTCACTACTGTCTTTTGTATTACCACCGACATCAAGATCGAACGCATTGATAAAACGAGTGGCTTTTGTTAACCCCGCATTGTTAGCAATCATCTGAAGCTTCATTTTTGCCAGTTTTACATCCAGCCGTCGTTCCAAGGCGTTTGCCTCGAATGCATCAATTTGTCTGATCTCTGCCGGAAGTTCAGGTAAGCGCTCTGGTAGCTGAACGGTTTGAGAGCTGTTCCACAATCCCA
This sequence comes from uncultured Rheinheimera sp., assembly GCA_964525695.1. Taxonomy (GTDB): domain Bacteria; phylum Pseudomonadota; class Gammaproteobacteria; order Enterobacterales; family Alteromonadaceae; genus Pararheinheimera. The sequence continues at coordinate 147,512 of CAZGHW010000004.1, forward strand.
ACAAACGATTCAATTGTTCGGTACTTGAGTAAACAGCTTGTTGGGCCATCACTAAGTTTAAGGTGGCGTCACTCAGCTGTCCTTGCTCACGCAAGTAATCCAGTTTGCTGAAATTGCCTACAGCGGTCATTCGTTTCGCGAGTTCCGCACTGGCTTGCGTCGTGGTATGCACTTTTTCTATATAGCGCAATACCTCGCGGGCAGCGACTGCATTCCAGTACGCAATTTTAGTGTCGTTGATCATGCTTGCGATTTCTTGTGCAGTCTTTAATCTTTCCTGCAAAAAGCGCTGATTTTCAATCTCACGAACTTTTGGTAGCGTCAAAAGAGATAACAGATTGATGCCAAACTCCAGCTCGGTTGAATACGAGCCATCTGAAGTGCTCCGGGTAAGCGTTATGCCCGGATTAGGCAGTTGGGTAGCCTGCTGCAATTCAACGGCGGAAATACCTAAACTATGGAGCGCTGCTTGTATCGACTTGTTATTGAGTGTCGCAATTTCGACAGCGGTGTCTAAAGTCAGAGGCTGCAGCAATAGAGCATTGACCCTCTTGTCGACACTTCGTTGTTGCTCATTGTCTTGAATAAGCGTTAAAGGTGTTGGCGCTATGCTGGTAATTTCGTTTTGAATTGCATCAACGCTATTTCCTGGATCAACCGCACAGCCTGACAGGATAAACACTATGCTTAAGGCGAGGAACGATGTTTTTGGCGATGGACGCTTTATTGTATTGACCTTGTTTGTATGCACTTGCATTACTTGTGCCCCTCATGGTTCTTCGATGCAGGCTTTTGGTGTGCTTTATGCGGATCCTCACCATCAGGATCAGAGGCAGCTTCGGTGGCATAAGACATCCACCCACCTATTTCTCCGACACGCTGATTTGTCTGTTTCCAGGGGGATACCGCAGGGGATTTGACTTGAATTGCATTGACCGGAACGTAAATGATGGCCAAGCCCTGTGCACCAGATCGCAATGACTCAGGCACGGGTAGCTCCGCAGCCTCAAGGCTTGATAAAAGCGATAAAGCAGATAGCGCGAACAGAGTTGAGTGTTTTCCCCAACACTTCAATCGTTTATTTTTCATACAAAAGATCTCTTCAAACTGAAATTAAAACAGCTTAGCCGAACCGCCAACAATGATGATCAAAGTTGCAGATAAATGACTCGGCTAATGTCGTTAGTCGTGAAGATTAAGCAAATTTAGGTGGTCGTTCCTGAGTCGGAACAATGGCGCTGGAATGGAAATAAGTGTATTGAAGAACTTTGTCATGAGTATCACTGACTGATACTTCGTGGGTGGCGGGAAAGGCAACACAGTGGATAGTACAGCAGTCATCACATGCCTGACAAACACTGGTCAAATCCAAATCAATCGGTGAATTTGTATCCGAAACCGGCAAAATACTCTCGTGTCCATGTTCGGCCATCATGCCTTGATGATGTGTCGTCATACTTGTTTCATCGGTGGCAGGAACCGTTTGACAATGCACCATAGCATAAAGCCCAGTTCCCTTCAAAAGGAACAGACTTAACAATACAATGATTATCCAAGTTCTACGAAACATGAAAGTACTCGAAATTGATACCTCTCTAACATAACGCTGTTTGCATAAAAGTTCAAGCTAACTTTGCCCAGTTTGAACGCATGGTGGCAAAATGCTAGATGGCAGCTTTCAACAACTTTTGTTGTTTAATGATTACTGACGTTGTCACCGATATCATCAAACTTCCTTAAACGGCACCAAGCACGCATTTTTTAGGATCTATACTCAAAAGCTTTGTGTCGTAATCACTTGAGTTGAACTATTACAATTACCATTGTAACTCAAAGCGGCCAACAACTTGTATTGGATGATGTGCCCACCATTCAGGTGAAGTTACCGCACGGCTATTCGATGTCGTGGTCCAGGCAGTTGAGTTTCTGGTGTGTACACCGCCAAGCACAAGCTGATGGTTCCATTTACGCCAATCATCATTGGCGTGCTGCAGTATCTGACCTTCAAGCACTTCGGTGCAGCCTTCTTACCGATGGCAACGCTACCATTGGCGTTGGTTGGAGGTGTCGGGTTGCTGTATGGATTAGGGTACAACCTGTCAGTAGCGGTTGTCATAGGCTTTATCGAGCTCGCGGGCGTCGCGGCCGCATTCGGCGTGATTATGCTGCACTACCTCAAACAGGCCTGGACGGCACGTGTCGCACAGCAGTTGACCAGCAAAGCAGATCTGCTCGACGCCATCCGTGAAGGCGCAGTCCAGCGTGTACGGCCCAAGGCGATGACGATCGCGGTGATCCTTGCAGAGGTACCAACGGGATTCTGAATTTATTTCACAAAAATCTATTTAACATATTGTTTTTAATGATAAATACACTCATAAAGCTAGAATATTTTGATTAATTCATTTAACTGAACCGCAATATTTGCTAGGCTCATAATATGCGTATTACGATTTGGATGTATTTACTTTGCTTATTCGTTGCCTTTCAAGGTAGCGTGAGTGCGCATGTCTTTCAGAAGCCATGCCCCATGAGCGATATGAGCAGCGTTTCCATGTCGTCCGACTCTACTACTCAATCAAAATCTGATTGCTGCAATGATGACGAAACTTTTAAAAAAACTGGCCAGCTTTGCAAGTCGGACAAACGGTGTGTTTTCTCAAGTACTCTGATTACTCCGCCGCAGAGCACGCATATGCCAATCGCATTCACATCGGATCCTGTGCCGATGCAGACAACTCTTTTTACTTCGTTTGAACCTTCGGGTGTTTGGCGACCTCCATCCTTTAGCTAATTCTGTGTAAATACAATGTAACTAACAACCTTGTTAAGGTTCGCAGTTCTTTTGCCTTGCTCAACCAATCGCTCGGCATTCATGACACATGGAGTTAGACAATGCATTCACGCCCCTCTTTGGCAGGCTCGACGCCTCCTGTTCGCGGTAAACACCGTGACTGGCTGCACAAGCTCGGCACTCTGATCACGGTTGTTGTTTCAGTTGGTATGGCCAACTTTGTATCAGCGCAACCATCACCCCATCCCCTCACATTGGATGCGGCTTTAACTGCTGCGCAATCTCGTTCAGCGTCACTGCAAGCTCACGATGCCGCGACCCGTGCTGCACGGGAAATGGCTGTTTCTGCCGGTCGTCTGCCAGATCCTGAGCTGCGTTTGTCCGTGGACAATCTCCCCATTGAGGGGCCGATGCGCTACCAAATCGCAAACGACTTCATGACCATGCGCTCTGTAAGCCTGATGCAAACCTTTACGGGCATTGAAAAACGCCAGGCACGCGCCGCGCGTTACGAGCGCGAAGCCGAGGCAGTAACTGCCTTGAAATCCTGGCAGAAGACCAGATTACTCGCACAAACCGCAGGTGCCTGGTTCGACCGGTATTTCCAGGAACAAGTGAAAGACCTTTTAATGCGTCAACGTGAGGATGCTCAAAAAGTCAGCGCAGCGATTGAGGCAGCCTATCGCAGCGGGCGCAGCAGCCAGGCAGACGTGCTTGCTGCGCGTACTTCGCTTGCACAAATTGACGAGCGATTACATCTCGCGGATGCAGAGCTTGCGACGACCCGGGCGCAACTGAACCGCTGGGTGGGTGATATAGGCGAGCGGCCACTGGGTCTCTTGCCCAAAATAAGCCATACCCAACAGGCAGTGCACCACGACATTGACCGGCATTCTGACATCGCCGTGATCACTGCCCGCGAACGGGTGGCTCAAGCCGAGGCTGATGTTGCAGCACAAGAAAAAAACGCTGACTGGAGCTGGTCATTGATGTACAGCAAACGCGGTAGCCAATTCGGTGACATGGTGTCGTTAGGCGTTTCTATTCCACTGCAATGGGATCAGACTAATAAACAAGACCGTGAGTATTCTGCAAAAATGCAATTGGTTGAGCAATTGAGGTTTGAGCGCGAAGAGATGCGGCGTGAACTTCTGTTCGATTTACAGCAGCTACTCGCCAATTGGCGCGGCAACAAAAATCGCCTTGCCGACTACGACAGAACCTTGATCCCACTGGCAGCAGAACGAGTGCAAGTGTTGGAAGCCGATTTTCGAAGTGGCAAAGCACCACTGTCTGCAGTCCTTGAAGCCCAGCGCATGGTGACGGACACCCGTCTGGAACGGCTACGTATTGAAAAACAGACGGCCGCCTGGTGGGTCGAACTGGAGTACCTGTTCTCTCAGGAGCAACTGACATCCGACCATCCGTTAAATCACCTCAACCCGGAGCAATCACCATGAACAAAAAAGTCTCGATGCTTGGGCTACTGGTTATTGTTGTGCTTATAGGAAGCGGTTTTGGCCTCTACCAACTGGGGCTTTATAACGGGATGGCACATGCGCCAAACGCTGCCAGCACTGAAAGCGCTGGCGCACCAGCAACAGCCGTTATCGACCCGTCAGGCTGGGGTATCCCCGAGGGCAGCACCGCCACAAAACGTCATATTGAAACGGGACTTAAGGCCGGTGATGTTGATCCAATCACTGGTCGAAAAATCCTTCATTATCACGACCCCATGGTCCCCGGGAAAAAATTCGAAGCCCCCGGCAAGTCGCCCTTTATGGACATGATGCTGGTTCCCGCCTATGCCGGCGGCGAAGGGACCGACACCGGCACACTATCTGTCAGTGCCCGCACTTTGCAGAATCTGGGGATGCGGACAACCAAAGTCATATCCGGGCAATTAGCACCCGACCTGTCGGCGGCCGGTATCGTAGCCTGGAACGAGTACAGTCAAATCATGGTGCAGGCTCGCGCCACTGGCTTTGTGGAGAAGTTGCATGTGCGTGCTGCGCTGGACCGGGTGAAAAAAGGGCAACCGCTACTGGAGCTGTATGTACCGGACTGGATTGCGGTGCAGGAAGACTACCTCACAGCCAGGCAGTTACGAGGGAACGGGCTGGAGACCCTCGCTCAGTCCGCACGGCAGCGGATGCGACAAGCAGGGATGAGTGAGATGCAAATTGCCATGGTTGAGCGCAGCGGACAAGTACAAGCCCGCGTGACCCTGACCGCACCAGTGTCCGGCGTAGTCACAGACCTGATGGTTCGTGAGGGCAGTACCGTGATGACTGGGGATCCGCTGATGGGGATCAATGACCTCTCATCGGTCTGGGTGCACGCCGAAGTGCCGGAGAGTCAGGCAACGCAGATTCTTACTGGCGCTCAGGTCATTGCACAGACCGCGGCTTGGCCCAGTGAGGTAATTCGCGGCGAGGTGCAGTCTTTGTTACCTGAGGTCAGTCCAACGACGCGTACCCGCAAGGCACGCATGTTACTTGTGAACACCAAAGAGAAACTGGTACCCGGAATGTTCGTGCAGATGCAACTCAGCACAGGCATACCGCGAGAAGCTTTACTGATACCCAGTGAAGCGCTGGTTCGCACCGGGAAACGCACACTGGTTATGGTCGTCGACAACGGCGCATTTCGTCCGGTAGAAGTACAAGTAGGACGTGAACAGTATGGCCAAACCGAGGTTCTGTCCGGTCTTGTTGTGGGCGAAGAGATCGTGGTGTCCGGACAGTTTCTGATTGACTCCGAAGCCAGCCTCAAAGGCGTGGAGGCGCGATTGTCTTCGGATAAGGAGTCTGCGCCTGTGGACGCCAGCGCCATGCCGCAGCTCTACCACACGACCGCGCGTGTCGAAGCCGTATCCGATAGCACGGTGACGCTGACACATCCGGATATTCCTGCGCTGAAATGGCCGGGAATGACGATGGATTTTTTACTGGCACCGGATGTGTCGCACAAACTATTTGCCGGGGATGAGATCCGCATCGAGTTTATCATCCGCGAGGGTGATGCACCGCACATTGTGCACTGGCAAACGAATAACGCCGCTCAAGGAGATATCCAATGATTGCCCGTCTGATCTATTGGTCCATCCACAACCGTTTTCTCGTGCTGATCGCAACCGTACTGTTGGCAGCCTGGGGCGTGCTGTCGCTGATCCGTACACCGCTGGATGCGTTGCCTGATCTGTCCGACACTCAGGTTATCATTCGCACCACCTGGCCAGGACAGGCGCCGCAACTGGTCGAAAATCAGGTCACCTATCCACTCACCACCACGATGCTGTCGGTACCGGGTGCCCGGGTCGTCCGCGGCTACTCGTTTTTCGGGGACAGTTACGTGTATGTGTTGTTTAAGGATGGTACCGATCTTTATTGGGCCCGCTCTCGTGTACTGGAATACCTCAGCCAGGTCCAATCGCGCTTGCCCTCCGGCGCGACGTCAGCACTGGGGCCGGATGCAACCGGCGTCGGCTGGATTTACCAATATGCCCTCATCGACAAAACCGGTCAGCTGGATTTATCCCAACTGCGTAGCCTGCAAGACTGGTTTCTGAAATTCGAGCTAAAAACGGTGCCCGGCGTGGCGGAAGTAGCGACCATCGGGGGAATGGTGCGCCAGTACCAGGTGGTTCTGGATCCGGACAAATTGGCTGCTTATCGTATTCCTCACAGTCAAGTGATTGAGGCCATCCGCCGCGCCAATCAGGAAGTGGGTGGTTCAGTGCTTGAAATGGGCGAAGCCGAGTTTATGGTGCGTGCGTCCGGGTACCTGCAAACGCTGGACGACTTTCGGTCAATACCGCTCCTGACCAGCGATGCCGGAATTTCAGTGCTGTTGGGTGATGTCGCTGTAGTTCAGATTGGCCCAGAAATGCGACGTGGTGTTGGTGAACTGGACGGTGAAGGTGAAGCGGTCGGTGGCGTGATTGTAATGCGTTCAGGCGAGAATGCGCTTGCAACTATCAAAGCCGTCAAAGAAAAGCTCACGAGCCTGAAAACGAGTTTGCCGCAAGGCGTCGAGATAGTGCCAACCTATGACCGCTCTGGCCTCATCGGGCGTGCAATCGAAAACCTGAGCCACAAGCTGGTTGAGGAATTTATCGTTGTGGCCGTCGTTTGCGCGTTGTTCCTTTTTCACCTGCGTTCGGCGCTGGTTGCCATCATTTCTCTGCCTTTGGGGATCCTCGCGGCATTCATCGTCATGCATTGGCAAGGCGTCAACGCCAACATCATGTCATTAGGCGGTATCGCCATCGCTATCGGCGCGATGGTTGACGCCGCTGTGGTGATGATTGAAAACGCTCATAAGCACCTGGAAAAATGGAAGCATGACCATCCAGATGACCAACTGAGCGGCGATGCCCGCTGGCAGGTGATTGGCGATGCGGCTGCCGAGGTGGGGCCTGCCCTGTTTTTTTCCTTGCTGATCATCACCCTGTCGTTTGTGCCAGTCTTTGCACTGGAAGCACAAGAAGGCCGGTTGTTCTCGCCGCTGGCCTTTACCAAGACCTACGCCATGGCGGCAAGCGCGGGTTTAGCAGTGACGCTGATCCCAGTGCTGATGGGCTACCTGATCCGGGGGCGCATTCCGGACGAGCAGAAAAACCCGCTTAACCGACTCATGATCGCCCTTTACCGACCGTTGCTGGACATCGTACTTCGTTTCCCCAAAACTGCCATTGGCGCTGCTGTCTTGCTGTTCTTTGTGAGCCTTTGGCCCTTGCAACATCTGGGCAGCGAGTTCATGCCTCCCCTTGACGAGGGGGATTTGCTCTATATGCCAACCGCACTGCCTGGCCTGTCGGTGAGCAAAGCAAGCCAGTTACTGCAACAAACCGATCGGCTGATCAAGGCAGTGCCCGAAGTGGCCACTGTGTACGGTAAGGCAGGCAATGCGGTGACGGCCACGGATCCTGCACCCATCGAGATGTTTGAAACCGTCATTCAGTTCAAACCCAGAAGCGAATGGCGACCAGGCATGACTCCCGAGAAGCTTGTTGAAGAGCTGGACAATACCGTGCGGGTCCCGGGGTTGACCAATATCTGGATCCCGCCCATTCGTAACCGGCTGGATATGCTGGCCACAGGCATCAAGAGCCCGGTTGGCGTGAAGGTACTGGGCAGTGACCTGACGGTCATCAACCGGCTCACCGGCGAAATCGAGCGCGCCATCAAGCAAGTACCCGGGGTTACAAGCGCGTTTGCCGAGCGCCTCACCGGCGGGCGTTATATCAATGTCAACATTCAGCGGGAACATGCGGCACGTTACGGACTGAACATCGCCGACGTGCAATCGGTGGTGGCAAGTAGTGTGGGCGGGATGAACATCGGCGAAACTATTGAGGGTTTGCAGCGGTATCCGATCAACGTGCGTTATCCACGTGAGGTGCGTGATTCGCTGGACAGGCTTCGCCAATTGCCCATCGTGACTCAACGTGGCCAACAACTGATATTGGATGATGTGGCCGACATTCACATCGACGATGGTCCGCCGATGCTGCGTAGCGAAAACGCTCGTCTGGCTGGTTTCGTCTATGTTGACCTGCGCGGTCGTGATCTGGGCTCTGCGGTGCACGACATGCAGCAAGTGGTTGCTGCTCAGGTAAAGTTACCGCCTGGTTATTCGGTGTCGTGGTCCGGGCAATTTGAGTTTCTGGAGCGTGCCACCGCCAAGCTCAAGCTGGTGGTACCATTCACACTGCTCATCATTTTTGTTCTGCTGTACCTGATCTTCAAGCACTTCGGTGAAGCCTTCTTGCTGATGGCAACACTGCCATTTGCGCTGGTTGGAGGCATCTGGTTGTTGTATGGACTGGGCTACAACTTTTCAGTCGCGGTCGTCGTGGGCTTTATCGCGCTCGCGGGTGTCGCGGCCGAATTCGGTGTGATTATGCTGCTCTACCTCAAACAGGCCTGGACGGCACGTGTCGCAGAGCACCTGACCAGCGAAGCAGACCTACTCGACGCCATCCGTGAAGGCGCAGTCCAGCGTGTACGACCCAAGGCGATGACGGTCGCGGTGATCCTGGCTGGCCTATTACCCATCATGTGGGGTGCTGGCACTGGCAGCGAAGTGATGCAGCGCATTGCAGCCCCCATGGTCGGCGGCATGATCACGGCGCCGCTCTTGTCGATGTTTGTGATCCCGGCAGCCTACTATCTGATGCACCGGCCTCGACGGAAGCCGCATGCAGTTGAGCCTTCTCTTCAAGAACCCAAGCACCTTGATACAAAACCCCGATCTCTGGATTTACCAGAAACCGGTATTCCACCTTCACAATAACTGGAGAACATTGAACATGAAGACACGATTAACTCACTTATTTGCAGCCATGCTTGTGTTGTCGCCAGCTGTAGCAATTGCACAGTCAAAGGCGATGGAGGACATGCCGATGGAGACGGTCCCGGCCACTCAAACAGTCCATGTAGCAAAAGGCAAAGTAACTAAAGTCGATATGACTGCCGGTGTTGTCACTCTGGCCCATGACCCAATCCAAAGCCTGAATTGGCCCGCAATGACCATGGGATTCAAGGTTAAAGATAAAAGACTGCTGGACAAGCTCGTTATCGGAAAGATTGTAATTGTTGAACTTGTCCACGTGGATAAAACGTACGTCATTACGAATGTGAAGTAAAATTTCGCTTTCTGATACAAAGCAGACGAAAGCTGTGCTCGTCTGCTCATTTGAGCGACGTAGTCACTGAAACGTTCGCGACGGTACAAGGTCACGGTATAACAGCAGTACCTGGAACCGCCGCAAATTATTTCACAGTGAAGCTAACTTTATTGGTTATCTCGTGTAAATCCCGCCCCTTCACCATATAACTAATCGTGTATTGGCCTGCTGATAAACAAGGCAGCGGAACACGATGTTCCCAATTCGTGGTGTTCCTTGGCTGAAACCCTACGTCAATAGGGGTCCCTTTCGCATCAAAGAGCATGAACTGCTTGAGTTTATGCTTTTGCGTGAATCGGACATAAAACGTATCCGGACATGTAGGAAACATTTCCCCATCAGCAGGAGAAACTTTCCGGGTGATGGGGTGCGCTTCGGCCATGTTTGGGCACAACACTAAAGCCGTGGTAACTATCAACAGCAGTTTGATAAGACGCATACATC
>CAZGHW010000005.1:0-152311 GCA_964525695.1 uncultured Rheinheimera sp.
AAACCGCATTGAGTTCCCGCCTCAAAGTGATCTACTAATTCGCACAGTTATTTAGGGAATGACCGTCTGGTTTTGGTGACCTGACGCAGGCTGGCATTGAGTGATTCGATAGCATTGGTGGTGTAAATCACCTGAAGGATCCCCACAAACGCTCTAATCATATCAATAACTTACAGATTTAATACTTTTCCAATCCCACTCTTCAGCCCAAGTCATGATTTGCCTGATGGCAGCTTGGATATCCTGCGTTGAGATAGTCAGCCGCGCCAGACGACATAACCGCATTCCTAAATAATTGCACGACAACACCCGTCGATGTTTGATGCTGTTGGCTTGCAACGACCTATGTTGGCCGCTGATTTCTACCGCCAATCCCAGCATGTAATGAAGCCAGTTGGCGAGCGCAGCAAGCAGCAACAGCACTTTGAGACGTTCCTTTTTATAGGTTCGATGCGCGTTGCTGCCAAGACCATAGGTCTGGCTTTTCTGGTCGCGGAAGCTCTCTTCAATTTGCATTCTGGCGCTGTAACACTTAGCGATTTTTGACGCATAATCAGTTGTTTGCGCTAAAGAACTCACCAGTAACCACGGCTCTTTGTATGACTTATGTTTATCGCGTTTTCGAAGCTTCCAGTGCGTGCCGACTAACACTGCAGTGGTGACATAACGCTGGCTGCTGGTGAGCTTAATTCTACCCAGACATTGCGGCGTCGTTCTGGCTTTTTTGTAAAGCAGGTCCACACTGATAAATGCACGGGAATCAGGTAGTTGCAGCGTCTGATTGCCGCGCACCCGAGTAATATAATGCCAGCCCAACTTACGAATTTGTTTCAGCCACGGCACCTTAAAACCGGCGTCGGTGACGATAACCGGTTGACAATCCGCAGGCAGGCTTGCCTTGAGGCGCAGTAAAAATGCCTGATGCACGCGTGGGTAGTTGTACTCATCAATCGCTTTCACTTCTTGCAGCAAGGTCAAAGAGCGCCCTTCGAGTGCGAGGCTGGCCCGCAAGATAAAGTGACGCTTTTTATTGTCAGCGTTACTCCAATCAACCAGGATAAGTGGCTGTTTATTTTGAATTAATGCCTTCGTCAGTGCCGCATAAATCAGCGGAATGTCGACCTGTAAACCTTCGTTACTCAGCAGCCGGTCGGCTCTTTTAATACTGCTTTTTTCAGTAGCGGCACTTTGAATTCCGCGACCGATGGCAGTGACCGTACATTTGCCGTTGGTGACTAAACTTTGCAACGATGCGCAAAGTGACGCCATTCTGGTTTTATGGATGTTTTTTGGCGTGACAAATGAGAGAAAATCGGCGAGCATTCGTTGAACATTCATGGCTTGGTCCTCGGTTGAGTTTTTTTGGCGAAAGATCAGATCAGGAACTGCCATGAATGTTCCCATCTCGCCTAACTATTTGTTTTACCTACTCCATTTGTGGGGATTCCTCAGGAAATTCGCTCAAAGCCGAAGATCCGCTCACTGGATAATTACTGCTGCAGGGTAAACAGCCAGTGAGCGCGGTGGTCAATTCAGATGACGTTTTATATTTATTGCGTGTGGCGCAAAAATACCAGTTGGTTGTTGCTCGATTGGGCCGGACTAAATTGATAACCTTCCAAACCAAAGTCTTTTAGGCCTTCGACTTGATCAATGCGCTGCTCAATAACATAACGCGCCATCAAACCGCGGGCTTTTTTGGCAAAAAAACTGATAATTTTGTAATCACCATTTTTAAAGTCTTTAAACTGTACGTCCAGCACCGGCCTGGCCAGTAGTTTCGGTTTGACCGCTTTGAAGTATTCTTGCGACGCCAAATTCAGCAATACACTGGCCTGCAGTTGTTCCAATTGCTGGTTCAGGTGGTCAGTCACAATCGAGCCCCAGAACTGATACAAATCTTTACCACGACTGTTGGCTAATTTAGTGCCCATTTCCAGTCGGTATGGCTGCATCAGATCAAAGGGTCTTAACACCCCGTACAAACCACTAAGAATACGTAGATGTTGCTGTGCATAAGCCAGATCGGCGGGTTGTAAAGTGGTCGCTGCCAAGCCCTGATACACATCACCATTAAAGGCAAACAAGGCCGCTTTGGCATTTTCAGCATTAAAAGGCAGTTGCCACTGGGCAAAACGGGCCGCATTCAGGCCCGCTAGTTTGTCACTGATATGCATCAGCGCTGAAAGTTGCAGCGGCGTCAGGGTACGACAGACTTGCATTAATTCAGCACTGTCAGCTAACAAGGCCGGCATCGTGACTTCAACTGCCGGGGCCGCGGTCTGATAATCCAGATCCTTGGCCGGAGATACCACCATTAACATCTATTTTGTCTCAACCAAATACAGAGGGCGTGCAGTGTAGCAAAAAAATCCCCCACGCCGCTAACCTGGCTGGCTGATCCGGCACCAGGCAACTCATCCAACCACTGATTTTTAATCCAACGGCTGGTTTTTAATCCAACGACAGTACCGCCGCCAATTCTTTCATAATGACGTCAAAACGCCGGCTATTGGCCTCACTGAGTTCACTTTGTTCCAAAATGGCCACACAACGCCGCGCTAACCGCGCCGTGTCTTTATTCACCCCGCCAATTTTGCCGATGGTTTGTAATAAATTCAGCGCCAGACTGGGGTTATAGGGCATGTAATCAAAAGCTTTATTAAAAAACTCCAGCGCCCGGCCATAATAACCACTCTGATAAGCTTCCAGCCCGTCATTGTTCAGCGTCTTAATTTCTTCCCGCAGGTTTTCATGTTGCTGATGTTCTTGTTTAATCAGTACACTCAGGGTATTGGCCAACAAATCATCATGACTGACCACGGCAGCCAGCTTATCCATATAGTCATCAGAACGGGATAAATTGCCAACCTCGAAAAAAGCTCTGGCTTTATCCAGACAAGCTTCCACCGATAACACCCGGCTTTGTTCAGAGCTGTCACTTTTCAGCAGCCATTCGCGCGCTTCATCCAACTGGCCTTTGAGCATGCTAATCCGGGCCCGAACCACAAATTCCTGATGCAAATAACTATCGTGGGAAAACCTTTTACCAATATTGCCCAGAATTTCATTCACTTTATTCAGCAGCCGGCTTTGCTCCAACTTATTGGCGTCTTTAGCTTGTTCGATAATAGCACGGGCATAATTGAGGAAATTTTCCGGCGTATCATGAATCGAGTAGCGGGCCGCCAGCAGTAGCCGGGCATAAATTTTTACCGTTTCATCTTTATCGTTGTTGATGCTGGCCAGGTTGGCCAAGGCTTTTTGCCGCTGATAGTTTTTCGGCGATAATTTCGTGACTTCAGCCAGTGTTTGAAAGGCATCTTTCAGTAATTCGCGTTTAATAAATAACCGCGACAGCCAATCCAGCGCTTCGACTTTGGTTTCATCCAATTTGGCTAATTCGCGTAATTCAAACTCGGCTTCCAGCCAACGATGCTGACAAAAACGGGCGATGGCCAACCCCAATCTGGCCCAGGCATAATCCCGCCGCGCTAAGATTTGTTGATAAAGCTGCTCTGCCGCCTGAAAATGTTCCAGTTGCAGCAATAATTCCCCTTTCAGCCGGATAGCATAAATGGCAAAATCCACCTCGTTTTTGATCACCAAATCACAAGAATTGGCGGCTTCAATAAACAGATCCTGCTGAATTTCACTGTAAACCTTGGCTAACGCGGTTTTAATGTGTAACGCGCGCAGCAAGCGTTTTTCCAATTGCAGGAAAGAGAAAGGTTTGAGCAGATAACTGTCCGGCTGTAATTCGATCACGCCATGCACTATCTGGCGATGACTTTCGGCGCTGATCAGCAAAAAACAGCAACTACTTTTCAGCAGTTGTAGATGTTTCAGTGCTTCAAACAGTTGATAACCGTCTTTGCCCTCGCCGAGGTTAAAGTCGGATAAAATAAAGTCGTATTGTATCTCTGTACAATTGGCAATAGCGGCATTGGCATCGGTCACAGTTGCAATATGATCGAAACCTATTTTCTGTAACATACTTTTGATCGAAGCGCGGACGGGATCACAATCGTCAACGACCAGAACTTTTTTATTTTTATAAAACTTGGCCGACACCGTCATTACTGCCTTAACATCAGAGGATAGCGTTAATATGGATAAAACCACAGCCAGAACTGGCAATAACATCACTATAATGACCTGATAAAAAATGAGCAACAGGCCAGGATGAATTCAACAAAGACAGCAAATTTTGTTGTAATATTCCTACATTAATAGCAGATTACTGGTCAATCTCAGCAATTAGCTGAATCAAAATGGTAATAAAACAATATGAGCACACTGTTAAGTCAATTAAAAGCCGTCACTACTGTTGTTGTCGACAGCGGTGATCTGACAGCTATCGAACAATTCCGCCCGGTAGATGCCACCACCAACCCGTCACTGCTGCTCAATGCCAGTCAGTTAGACTTCGCGAAGCCTTTACTGGCACAGGCTGCCGCCTATGCCAAAAGCCATGCCAGCACTGCGGAAACGCAACTGAGCTTGGCTTCAGATAAATTTGCGGTTGATGTCGGTACCGCCATTAGCAAACTGGTGCCAGGCCGGGTATCGACAGAAGTCGATGCCCGATTAAGTTTTGATACCGCAGCCACTATTGCCAAAGCGCAGCAACTGGTTGCTTTGTATCAGGAAAATGGCATTGGCAAAGATAAAATTCTGATCAAAATCGCGTCCACCTGGGAAGGTATTCAGGCCGCGAAAGTGCTGGAACAACAGGGCATTCAATGTAATCTGACCTTGTTATTTCATATGTGCCAAGCACGCGCTTGCGCTGAAGCCGGGGTTTTCCTGATCTCGCCATTTGTTGGCCGTATTCTGGATTGGTACAAAGCGCAAACCGGCCAGAGCTATGATGCTGAAACCGATCCTGGCGTGTTATCGGTGCGGGAAATTTACCGTTATTTTAAACAACACGGCCACAACACCATTGTGATGGGCGCCAGCTTTCGCAACATCGGTGAAGTATTGGCGCTGGCTGGCTGTGACCGCCTGACGATAGCGCCAGGGTTACTGGATGAGCTGGATAAACAACAAGGTGAACTGGTGGTGCATTTGCAAGATCAGGGCGCCACGACTGCCGCCCCTGCCAGTCTGACCGAACAACAATTCCGCTGGGCGCTGAATGAAGATGCCATGGCGACCGAAAAGTTAGCGGAAGGTATTCGCAAATTTGCCATTGACCAGCGCAAGCTGGAGCAAGTGATCAGCGCCGCTTTACAATAATTGGACTACTTGCGGGTACTGACCATGCCGTCAGTACCCGCAACGCCAGTGCGTCACCGCCAGTATGTGATGCCACCAGGCTCACTGGATTGAAACCTACAGGAGTATGTTATGTCGTCTGCAGTCTGGCGTGAGTTACAGCAACTCGCCCAACAACCTCTGGATTTGCGTCAGGAATTTGCCCGCGATCCACAACGTGCCGAACGTTATGCACTGAATGCATGTGGCATTGAGCTGGATTATTCGAAGAACCTGATCAATCAGGGCATCTGGCAACATTTATTGCAACTGGCGGCGGCCAGCCCGCTGGCAGAGAAAAGAGCACAGATGTTTGCCGGAGCCAAAATTAATACCTCTGAGCAACGTAGCGTCTGGCATACCGCATTACGCGCGC
Source organism: uncultured Rheinheimera sp. (assembly GCA_964525695.1). Lineage (GTDB taxonomy): Bacteria > Pseudomonadota > Gammaproteobacteria > Enterobacterales > Alteromonadaceae > Pararheinheimera. The sequence continues at coordinate 5,639 of CAZGHW010000005.1, forward strand.
CGGCAGGTGCCGATCTGCAGCTGGATGGTGCCGATATCAGCGCCGAAATTGCCGATTGTCATGCCAGTATGCAAGCGCTGGTAGAGCAGCTGAATAGCCAGCAATATCTGGGCTATACCGGCGAAGCTATCACTGATCTGATTTGGATCGGTATCGGCGGTTCACTGCTGGGCCCACAAATGGCGGTCGAAGCGCTGACGCCTTACAATATCAGCCCGCTGCAAATTCATTTTGCCGGTAATATTGATGGTGCTGTGGTCAACGACGTTGTACAAGGACTGGATCCGGCGACGACGCTGGTGTTTGTGGCGTCGAAATCTTTTGGTACTGAAGAAACCAAACAAAATGCCTTAGCAGTCCGGCAATGGTTTATTGATAATGGCGCTGATAAAGCCGCCATCGCCCGCCACTTCTGGGCCACTTCATCCAATATCAAAGCAGCCGCCGAGTTTGGCATCGACAGTGAGCATATTCTGCCGATGTGGGACTGGGTGGGCGGTCGTTATTCGTTGTGGTCAGCCATCGGCTTCCCACTGTGTCTGATGCTGGGTGTGAAACAGTTCCAGCAATTATTGGCCGGTGCCCATGCCATGGACCAGCATTTTGCTGAGGCACCGCTGGAGCAGAATATGCCGGTGATCCTGGCATTGCTCGGCGTCTGGTATATCAATGGCCTTGGTTGCCAGTCGCAAGCCCTGCTACCCTATAGCCATTACCTACGCTTGTTGCCGTCTTATGTGCAGCAACTGGATATGGAAAGTAATGGTAAAGGAGTGAATATCCAAGGAGAAGCGCTGACAGCAGCCACAGCGCCGGTGATTTGGGGCGATGCCGGCACCAATGGCCAGCATGCCTATCATCAGTTATTACACCAAAGTGCTTTGGTGGTGCCGGCAGACTTTATTCTGCCGATCAAAGCCGCCCATCAATTGACCGATCATCACCACCGCTTGGCTGCACATTGTTTTGCCCAGACGCAGGCGCTGATGCAAGGCAAAACGCACTCAGAAGCCACTGCTGAAGTGCTGGCTGCAGGTGGCAGTGCCGCTCAGGCGGCCGAATTAGCACCGCATAAGGTATCGCCAGGCAATAAACCCAGCAACACCCTGCTGTTGCCGGAGTTATCACCTTATTACCTGGGCGCGCTGATTGCTTTGTACGAACATAAAGTGTTTGTGCAAGGTGTGCTGTGGGATATCAACTCCTTTGACCAATGGGGAGTCGAACTGGGTAAACAGCTGTCAACACCGATTTATCAGGTGTTATCCGGCCAACAACAACATCAGTTCGATGCGTCCACCAGCCGTTTAATTAAGTTGTTCCAACAATAACATCCCAGCAACAGAACCGGTGCCAGCCGGTTCTGTTTTTATTGCAGTGCAATTTTCCGCTCGCCAACATTGCTCATTTCCCCTGCCATCCTCACCAGCAGCCTATAGCAGTCCCTGCTGCCAACTGTTCATGATCCATTCATTTTTCTGTCATTTAGTTATTTTAATTTGTCACAAAGTGTGGTATCAATTTTGGCGAAAATAACAACAATCAGCGAGGTGCAGTATGGAAGGCTTTGAAGACTTACTGAACATGTTGGAACGTCCTGCCGCAAAAAGCAGTCGGGCGGTGAAGCGCAAATGGCGCGAAATTGAAGCCGTGAAAGAGCGGCAGAGATTACGCAAAGAGCTGGAAAACATTGATTTTAACTTCGACGACGACTTACTGGATCAGCTGATGTAACAAACAAGCCCACCCCAATCCGCGGTGGGCTTTTTTGTCGGCTGCGCTAGGTGGTACTGCAGATGACAGTGCCGGCCAAGCTGATGCTATTGAGTGAACTGGTGTCGCGCGAAATGCGACGGCCAGCAGCTTGAAGTTTTCGCAGCAAAGTCGCTGCAGCAGCCTGATTTTTGGCGATGCTGCAGCACTTTATCCGCAGTCAGACGGTGAGCCTTTACACTTTGCCAGAATTGGCTCCAATTAAAGCTGCCAGTTAATCGGCGTTTTACCTTGTTGCAGCAGCCATTGATTGGCAGCGGCGAAATGGCCGCAGCCGAGAAAGCCACGATGCGCCGACAGCGGTGATGGATGCGGTGCGGTCAAGATATGGTGTTTTTGCGCATTAATCAGTTGCTGCTTTTTGATGGCGTGCGCGCCCCAGAGTAAAAACACCACTGGTTCTGCTTTATCGCTGATGGCCCTAATCACTTGATCGGTAAACTGATCCCAACCTAAATGACGGTGCGAATTGGCTTGATTGGCAACCACTGTCAGACAAGTATTGAGTAATAACACGCCCTGAGTGGCCCAGCTTTCCAGGCAACCATGTTCAGGCTGGCGAAAATCCGGATATTCCAGCGCCAGCTCTTTGTACATGTTGCGCAGCGACGGCGGAATAGCCACACCTGGCCGCACCGAAAAAGATAAACCATGCGCCTGATTCGGCCCGTGATAAGGATCCTGCCCAATCAGCACCACTTTTAAATTGGCAAAATCGGTCAGCTTAAAAGCGGTGAACATATCGGCTTCCGGCGGGTAAATCACCTCACCGCCAGCCCGGGCTTGTTTCACCGTTTGAATAATTTGTTGAAAATAGGGCTGATTTTTCTCAGCCCCTATCACTTCATGCCAGCTTAAATGCACCTTGTTTTCCTGTGGCTGTGGTCATTGCGCAGGCAATGACAAAAGGACTTTGCGCAATTCTACAAAATCCGCCGCCATCGGGACAGCTAAACTTGGTTCACCAGCCACCGCCGCCAATGCTGGCGGTAAGGCAATTGGATTGCCCAAAATATTTTCCACCTGCTCTTTAAACTTAGCCGGATGGGCTGTGCCTAAGAAGATACCAAATTCATCCGGCTGCAATTCGCGCTTTAATGCCCGGTAAGCCACAGCCGCATGCGGTTCGCTCAGATAGCCCAACTGCGCCAGTTGCCGCATTGCTAACTGCGTATCTTCTTCATCGACCATGGCGGTCGATAAATCAGTCCGGCTGATCACCCCTTGCGCCAGTAAATCTTCGACCCGTGGCCAGTTATTCGGCGCGCTGACATCCATCGCATTGGATAAAGTCGCCACTGTCGGTTGCACCTGCCACTGCCCGCTTTGCCAGTAGCGCGGCACAGTATCATTGGCGTTGGTGGCCGCGATCAGCCGTTTGATCGGCAGTCCCAACACTTTAGCAATCAAGCCAGCGGTTAAATTGCCAAAGTTACCGCTCGGCACAGACACCACAATGTTATCGCGTTTTGCCGCTGGCACTTGCGCCACCGCCTCAAAGTAATAACAAACCTGGGCAAATAACCGGCTGATATTAATCGAGTTCGCCGAGTTGATATTCAGCGCCGCCACTAAGTCACGGTCATTAAACACTTCTTTCACCAACGCCTGACATTGGTCAAAATCGCCATCCATCGCCAGGGTGTGAATATTGCTGCCTAAGGTGGTAAAGAGTTTCTCCTGCAGCACGCTGATTTTGCCACGTGGGAATAAAATCACCACTTGCACGCCGGGCCGCTGATAAAAGGCATGCGCCACGGCGGCACCGGTATCGCCGGACGTTGCAGTAACAATAGTGGTATTGCTGACGCCGGATCTTTGTTGTGATGCCATTAACGCCCGTGCCATAAAACGGCCGCCAAAGTCTTTAAATGCCAGCGTCGGACCATGAAATAATTCCAGGCAAGCAATCTGCTCTGTCACTGTGGCTAAGGGAGCTGCAAAGGCAAAAGCTTCCGCCACCAGCGCCTGCAGTTCGACGGCAGGTAGTTCATCGCCAATCAGCGCCTGTAAAATTTCGGCACTGCGCTGCGCAAAAGGTAATGCCAATAGCGCCTCGACATCGAGTTTTGGCCATTGCGCTGGAAAAAATAACCCCTGTTGCTCGCCTAAACCTATCCGCACCGCCTGCAGAAAACTGACCTGTTGCGTCGGAACTTTGATATTACGTAACTGCATGTTGATTCATCCTGTATTGCAAAAACGAGTTGAGCAAATGTGGTTTTTAACTAAGACGACGAGCACCCGCAGTCGCTAACTGACAGATCTGGGTCATCGCATCCTGATTTTTTTCATAATGAGTGCGCAAATAAGCCGCCGCTTGTTCTGCCAGCGCAGGTGTCTGACAAACCGCAAACAAGGTTGGACCAGCACCTGAGATACCGACATGGGCCACGCCCTGCGCCATCAGATCAGCACGGATCTGCGTCAGCTCGGGGATCAGCGCTAAGCGTGCCGGTTCGGCCACCAGATCCTGCAATGCCGCAATCGCATCGGTTTCGTCCTGGCTATACATGGCACTGACAAAACGCGACAGCGCGCCAGCAAAAGCAATGCTGTGTTTCAGGCTCAGTGTTGCTGGCAGCACTTCCCGCGCCGCCCGGGTCGATAGCACAGTACCGGGATAACTTAACACCACCTGCCAGTGTGCAAACCATGGTAAAGGACGATACAGCAACGGACTTTGCGGCAACATCAGCAATAAACCACCAACCAGTGAGGGTGCGACATTGTCGTAATGCACCGACCCACTGACACCGCCTTCACACTCTGCCGTCAGTTGCAACAACTGAAAGTCCGATAAAGGCCGGCCAAAATAATCGTTAAAGGCATAACAGGCCACCACAATAGAGCAGGCACTGGAACCGAGCCCACTGCCAACCGGCAGATGTTTTTTCAGCTCCAGCTGCAAGCGCGGCAAGGTCCGTCCCAGCTTTTTCTCAAAGGCATAAAAGCACTGTAACACCAGATTGTCATTGCTATCGGCAGGTAACTGATGCACATAGCGGCCAGATACCACTAATGACAAAGTTGGCGCTTCACCCAGGATCAGCAATTCATCCCCAAGCAAATCGCCATTGAGTGGACTAAAAGCGGCGCCCAATAAATCAAACCCCACTGAGAAATTACCGGTAGAAGCCGGTGCAAAATACGACTGCATCATGACATCTCCTGCTGCCAGCCAAGGGTGCGCATCACATCACCAAACACACCGGCAGCAGTAACCGCCGCACCTGCGCCATAACCCCGCAATACAAAGGGGATTGGCTGATAATAACGAGTATGGATCGCCAGCGCATTTTCCCCATCTTTCACTGTCGCCAGCGGATGATTGGCCGCTAAGGCTTTCACCGCCACTTTGCATTGTCCATCGACAATTTCACCGATATAACGCAGCACCTTGCCTTCAGCGCGGGCGGCAGCGACTTTGTCGGCAAACCATAGATCCAGCTGTGGCAATTGCTGCATAAAGTCAGCGACTGAGCTGCCCGGCGCAAAATCAGCCGGTAACACCGACTCAACCACCACATCAGACAAGTCCAGTTGCATGCCAGACTCGCGGGCCAGGATCAACAGCTTACGCGCCACATCCATGCCCGATAAATCATCACGTGGATCTGGTTCAGTAAAGCCCAGCGCCTTGGCTTTGGCAGTGACCGCGGACAACTGACCGCCCTGCTCTAACTCACCAAACAGATAAGATAATGAACCGGATAAAATCCCTTCGAACGCCATTAGCTCATCGCCGGCATTTAGCAAGCCCTGTAAAGTATCAATCACAGGTAAACCGGCGCCGACCGTGGTCTCATATAAAAAACGCCGCCGATGTTGCTGCGCCACCTGCCGTAACTGGCGGTAATAAGACAAACTAGCGGTATTGGCCTTTTTGTTCGGCGTGACGACATGAAAGCCCGCCGCTAAAAAGTCAGCATATTGCATCGCCACCGCTTCAGCACTGGTGCAGTCAATCAACACTGGATTAGTCAGGTGGTTCTCCTGCACAAACTGACTGAGCGCCGCTAAGCTAAATGGTGCTGTCGTTGCCGCTATTTGCGTTGACCACTGACTTAAATCAATGCCTTGCGCGTTTAACAGCAACTGCCGTGAATTGGCGATACCGTACACCGTCAACCGGACATTGCGCTGCTGTAAAAACTGCTGTTGACGCTGAAATTGCGCCAGTAATTCACTGCCGACCACACCACAGCCAACCAGGAACACATCAATGCTGGGCACATGGCTAAAGAAATTTTCATGGCAGACTTTCACCGCATTGCGACAGGCCTTTTGTTCAACCACAGCTGAAATCGAGCGCTCAGAGGAATCTTGTGCAATCGCCACCACATTAACGCGGGCCTGCGATAACGAGGCAAAAAACTTTGCCGCCACACCACGATGTTGGCGCATGCCATCACCAACTAAACTGACAATCGCCATATCAGGCTGGATCACCAGCGGCCGCAACAACTTGCCGTGTAATTCCAGTTCAAACTCAGTTTCCAGCGCTTTTTTCGCCACCGCTAAATCCAGTTGGCCGACACAAAAACTGATACTGAATTCACTGGAAGACTGCGTGATTAAACTGACCGACACCTGTTCACGGGCCATAGTGGCAAACACCCGTGACGCCATGCCAACCACCCCTTTTAAACCAGGGCCAGACACAGTGATTAACGCCAGATGTTCTAAGCTGGAAATACCTTTGACTAAACTGTCGCCGTTATTGTTGGCATCAATACAAGTGCCTGGTGCAGCCGGATTGAGGGTATTTTTGATATAACAAGGGATTTGATAACGTGCCAGTGGCCCGATCGTTTTTGGATGCAGCACCTTAGCACCAAAATAGGACAGTTCCATCGCTTCGTCATAGGAGAGATGATCAATCAGTTGCGCTTGCTTCACCTGGCGCGGATCGGCACTGTACACGCCATCCACATCAGTCCAGATCTCACAGACACTGGCCCGCACGCTGGCCGCCACAATAGCTGCCGAATAATCTGAACCATTGCGGCCCAGTAAACAGAGCTCTCCCTGTGCGTTGCTGGAGACAAAACCAGCCATCACATACACCTGCGCCTGCTGACCGGCTAAGGCGTTCGCTAACGCTTGTTCCGAAGCTGGAATATCGGCCACTGCATTTAAATAATCGCCCTGACTTTTCACACAGTGCACTGAATCCAGTGCCAGCACCTCTAGTTGCAAACTGCTCAGCAAAGCGCGCATCAGCACCACGCTGAATTGTTCACCCAACCCCAGAATTTGCGCTTTGATATGATCCGGACAATATCGTAATAAAGCTACACCTGACAATTGATTACTCAGTTGCTGATACTGTTGCTGTCTAACCTCAGTCAGCCGAAGCTGATCTGCTTCAGTTAAACAAGCCAGCGCTTGCAACTGTAACTGTAACTGTGCCAGTCGATCAACCCATTGCTGTAACAGCAAACTATAATCGGCTCCGAGATAAGCCAGATCGGTCAGTTCCACCAGCAAATTGGTCACGCCTTGCGGCGCCGATAACACTAAACCTATGGGTTCAGCGCTAACTTGTTGTTTTACAATGCCAGCTACTTCCAAAAACCGCTCAACTGACGCTAACGACGAACCACCAAACTTCAGCACCTTCATAGGTTTACTCCTTTTTAAACGCAAAAGGCCCGTGACTGGTGAGGTCACGGGCCTTTTTCAGGACAATACGCCGCCGACCTCCTACCCCGCAGGGCTGGTGGTAATAATCGTGGTGGTGGTATTGATATGGATAGTTTTCATGCAGCCTATATGCGCAAAGTTTTAGACGTCTGTCAATCTAAATGTGTAATTAAATTACCAATTTCCTTTTCAAGGAAATTAATTGGTTTTTTTCTGATAACTGGTTTCGCCGGATAAAAAACTACAGACCCGGTTACGACCATTGCGCTTGGCGTTGTAAAGCGCCATATCGGCACAGCGGATTAAATCATCATGCAGTAAATGCTGGGTCGGCTGAAAAGCTGCGACACCGATGCTAACACTGGCTCTGATCGTCTGCTGGTTAAATAACATCGGATGTTCTGCCACTGCAGCACAAATCCGCTCCGCCACTTCAACGGCACCGTCCAGTTCAGTGTCGGGTAAAATGATACCGAATTCCTCGCCACCATAACGACCAAGTAAATCTGAATCGCGCAATAAACTGCCAATAAAAGAAGCCAGCTCGATCAACACAAAATCGCCACCAAGATGACCATATTTATCGTTTAAATCTTTGAATTTGTCCAAATCAAACAACATCAAGGATAACGGGTGGCGATAACGCTGCGCCCGATGAATTTCCTGTTTTAGTTGTTCTTCCCAATAGCGCCGGTTCAGCACTTTGGTCAGGCCATCCTGCCGGTTTGCCCTTTCCAGTTCAATCAAGGTTTTACTTAAATGTTGCTGATAGACAAAAGCATCTGTCGCGTCTTCAATTAGAATACAGACCAGCGGCTGTTCATGTTGCGGCGTACTGAGCGGTACCATAGTGCAGTTCTGCGCCATATACTGACTACTGCTGGTGACTGGTCTTAAATGCGGTAATTTAAAGATATATTGCCGCTGCTCCCAACTACTAAAAGCCGGTGTTTTCAGATCCAGCACGCTCATCAATTTACGTTTTAACCAGGCTTCTGGTAAATCCTGAAACACCCGAAACAACGACTGACCCAGTACTGCCGATAACTGCAAATTAGCGTGACGTTCAATAAAAGCATTCAGATAATGGATTTGATAAGCGTCATCGACAACGATGACTCCACAATTCAATTGCGCCAGGATAGGACTGCTTAACCAGGCGTGTGGCATCAGTATGCCTCCAGGATCCGATCAAGAATATGTTTGATGTTCATCACGGCTTCACCCGGGATCAGCAAAATCATATCGCAGTTAAATGAATGATCAATCAACTGGTAACTGATATCCACTTTCAACGCATGTTCCCAATGAAACGAGGTATTTTCCAGCATACTGGTCACTTCGCCCTGCCGTGATGACAAAATACGCGGCGCGCTGTAAGACAGACTGTTCTCAATCTGACTGGCCAAACCATTTAAAAAAGTCGTGGTCAGGATAGAACTGATATCGGTCAGCATTTCAATTTCTGACACATCACCTACGTCATACCCTAACAAAGCGGCAATCTTATGGGCATTTTCCATTTGGTACAGCACTATAGCTTCACCGCGCAGGCCTTCATCACCAAAGAAACCCTGACTAACCAGTGCTACTTCAGCATCCTGATAACGATGCTCAAACTCTGCCGGTAAATGGCTGGCGCCAACTAATGCAATCGAGGGCACCTGCAAATGGACAAAGGTATTGAGGAACCTGGCCAGCTTATCACTGGCTAAACCCATCGCGACATTGATGATTTCCTGCAAACAATCACGTTGTTCGTCATTAAAACCTATGCTGGTCATATCAGTCCGTATTGTTTGAGAATGCCGCTGAGCTTGTCCTCGCTGACGGGTTTCTGCACGAAGGCCAGAGCACCAAGCTCCATCACCCGTTTTTGCATTTCAGGCTGAATATCAGCAGAGATCACAATGACAAAACAATCTATCCGTTCGGCCTTGATCGCTTCAAGCACACCGATACCATCCAGTTCTGGCATGGTTAGATCTAAAAACACCAAACCAATTTCCTGCTGTCGCAGAATAGAAAGGGCTTCCAAGCCGTTTCCGGCGGTTTGAAATTCAGCGTCAAAACTTTCAGGTAAACTTTTTCGAACCTGTTTTCGCGCCAATAATGAATCGTCACAAATAAGCACTGGCAAAGCCATTCGGTACAGCCTCAATAATTCTAATAATTCTGCGAAGTTACGGGCAAAATATAACCAGTTGACCCAATGAATGCAACAGCTTACCTTAAATTCACAGAATGGTTGAAGATACATTTACATTGCTGGCAAAATTTTCAGCTGACACAATTGTCAGCTATAGTTGCAACAGCAAGATGACGGTAGAAAAATAAAATCTCCTTCTGGATTGACAGCGAGCAGTAATTACTGGAATTTAATCGCGTTTTGCTATTTTAATTATTGTTTTTTTTAGCTAATTTTATTCCATTCGCCATAAGTATAAGACTGAACACAGGTAGTCAGATGCAGCAAAAAAGTTTATCCCGAAAACTGCTGACCAAAGTATTGTCAGTCTATTTTATTTTGACCTTTGTCGTGACCTTGGGGCAAATCGTCGCCGAGTACTTTAATACCAAAAACCATATCAATGGTGAGCTCTCGACTTTACAACAAACCATTTCCGGTAGTCTGACCCGGGCCATCTGGGAGCTCAACACAGCGCAAGCCCTGATTATCGCTGATGGTCTGCTGGCTATCCCATCCATTGAAGGCATCATAGTGCGGGATGACAGCGGCGCCGTGATCACTCAGTTGGGTCAATATATTGATATCAATGAGCGTTACAGTAATCAGTTGGTCAAAGAAGGCGTCCGGCTGACTGAACAACAATCTGGGTTATTCGGTTATACCTTTCCACTGATTTTCGAATTTTCTGGTCGCGCCACTCAGGTTGGTGACGTCACTTTGTTTTCCAGCCGTAATATTGTGTTGGATCGAATTAAAGTTGGGATTTATTTCCTGATTGGCAACGCCTTACTGAAAACCACTTTTTTGATCATTCTGTTTTTAATCGCTTTTCGGAAACAACTGACCCTACCTTTGGCCGAGCTGACACAGCAAATTGAAGAATTAGAGTTGGATAACCTGGATAACACCAAAGTCGAAATTCAGCATGGGGATACCAACGAACTCAGCGTAATGGCAGATGCCTTTAACCGCTTAATTGCCAGAGTGCAAGACTACAAGGGCCAGTTAGAAAATACCCAGCGTCAGTTGTTGCAATCAAACGAAAAACTGGACCAGCATAATTTAATTCTGGAGCAGGAAGTGGCGCGGAAGACCTCGGGGCTCAGCCAAGCGATGATGGATTTACAGCAACAAAAACAAGAGCTTGAAGTTAAACAACAAGCATTGCGAGAAGAAATTGAACGCCGTCGTCATACTGAAGATGCACTGCGCAGCAAACAAACTGAACTGGAAAAGCTGGTCAGTGATTTACGCCAGGCCCAAGATCGACTAGTACAGTCAGAAAAAATGGCCGCCTTGGGCGGTCTGGTTGCTGGTATCACCCATGAAGTGAATACCCCGGTCGGCATTGGGGTGACTGCCACCAGTTTCCTGGCAGAAAAATTGGCGGTGCTGGAACACGCTTACCAGGAAAAAACGCTGTCACCGAAGGCGCTGGAACATTTTATTGAAGAAGCCAAACAAGGCACTGAACTGCTGAATACCAATCTGATCCGGGCCTCGGAACTGATTGCCAGCTTTAAACAAATTGCGGTTGATCAAACCAGCGAAGCGATCCGCACTATTCAGCTGCATGAATATTTGAATGAGATTATCCGCAGTCTGCAGCCGCACTTTAAAAAAACCCGCCACCATATTGAAGTCAACTGCCCGGAAAATATGACACTCAGTTGTCCGGCGGGTGCTATTTCGCAGATTTTTACTAACTTATTGATGAATTCCCTGATCCATGGGTTTGAAGATATCGAAGAAGGCCATATTCATATCACAGTGGTGGATGAAGGCAATGTGGTTGATATTAATTACAGTGATGACGGCAAAGGTTTAACGGCTGACCAGTTGGAAAAACTGTTCCATCCATTTTTCACCACCAAACGTGATCAAGGCGGCAGTGGGCTTGGGACACACATCACTTACAATCTGGTCCGCCAAACGCTGGGCGGCAGTATTCAAGTGAAAAGTGAACCAGGCCATGGCTTGTCTTACCATATCCGCTTTCCAAAAGTACTGAAACGTTGAACAAAAAATCCGCAACCGCCTGAGCCAGAGTGTCAGGCCGGTTGTGCCTGCCAGCTTTAGCGGTATACTTGGGATCATTCTAAAACTGCGCCGTCGCCCTGCGACAGCAAGAAAAAGTGAGCCCTTATGTGGTTTAAAAACCTGCGTATTTACCAAATTACCGAACCGCTTGATCTGGCTCCGGAAGCCCTTGGCCGTGCTTTAGCCGAACATAAATTCAGCCCTTGTACCGGTCAGGACGCCGTGAAGATGGGGTTTACCTATCCGCTGCATCACAGCATTAAAGAATATCATCACCAACAGCAACACCTGCATTTGTTTGCCGTGAAACGGCAGGAAAAAGTGTTGCCAGCGGCTGTTATTAACGAAGAGCTGCAACCTAAGATTGATGCGCTGGAAATCGAAAAAGGCCGGCCATTGGGCCGCAAAGAAAAGCAGGCATTAAAAGAAGAGTTGATCCAGACCTTATTGCCACGGGCTTTTAGCCGCTCGACGGTCACGACAGCGCTTTATGATGAAAAAAATCAATGGTTTATTGTCAACACGAGTTCAGCAAGTCGCGCCGAAGAAGTGTTGAGTTTAGTCCGTAAAGCGCTGGGATCCTTACCTGCCCTGCCCTGGATTGATAACAATCAACTGAATATGGCAATGCAACAATGGCTGACCAATCAAAACTTGCCAGCAGGTTTTAGTTTAGGTCATGAAGCTGAACTGAAAGCCCCTGACGAAGAAGGCGCCAAAGTAAAGTTCAGTAACCACTTGTTGACTGCAGACGAAGTACAAAGCCATCTGGAAGATAAGCTGGTGACTAAACTGGAATTTGCATTGGAAGGTCAGGTCAGCTTTATGGTCTGCGATGATGGCAGTCTGAAAAAATTACGGTTCCATGAAATGCTGGCCAATCAGAACGATGAATTAGGCTGGGATGATATGGTATTACGCCTCGACGCCGATTTACTGGTGATGGCCAATGAAGTGGCTATCTTATTGCAATCACTGCGTCAGGCAGTGGGCCAACCCTAAGCGGCTATCTGCGGCCTCTGCTGGCCAGCAGTCGTTCCAGCCGTCTGTCAGTGTTGACAGGCGGCCCCTTCAACCAGCCACTAACTGAATAAAGCCTTGGCCTCTTCGGTCCAACTGGCAATGGTGGCATCCTGCAATGGATTTTTCTTCGGGATCAAGCCAAGTTGTAACCAGTCATTCATCAGCAGCTCGGCGGCTGGCAAATCTGACGATAAACCGCAGCTAATGCGACCGATGCGGATAAAATCGGTATAACTCACGCTTGGACGCCGCTGCTCAGAGCGACAATATTTCACCACATCAGTGAATGTGTCTGCAAAATCCCAGTACGTCATAATGGCAGCGCCGATGGGCGCACTATAATCTTGCAGCGCTTTTTGCAAAAATACTGTATCACCAAAAGTATCCGGATATTTTTCCGCTTCTGCCAGAATTGGCAAGATACCAATCTGATGCACTAATCCAGCCAAGGTCAGCGTATCCAGGTTCAGACTCTCATGTTTATGTTTTTGGAGATAAAACTTCAGGCACGCCATAGCGACCGCAGTGACCTGGACGGTTTCGCGCCACAATTGATTCATCCGGCTGGCAATATCAGGGCTGTGACTGACAAACAACTGCTCTAACGCCATCGCAGTGGCAATATTTTTCACCTGACTTAAGCCAATGCGGGTGACCGCTTGATTCAAGGTGGTCACTTTCACGCTGCGACCGATAAAAGCACTATTGGCAATTTTGATAATCCGCGCCGCCAGTGCGGTATCCAAGGCGATGACCTCGGCCATACTGCCGAGGTTAATCTCTGGATCATCAGCCGCTTGCCTGACGCGTACCGCAATCTCCGGCAACGTTGGCAACACGAGTAAGTTATTACTGAGTTTTTCCATCAACAAGGTTAATAAGGCTTGTTCGGCTGACATTGGATATCCTTATGCAAATACAGGCGCCGCCTGCAGCAACTGTTGTAATTCAGATTCGCTATAAACACTGGCGGCAACCTTACCCCACACCGGCGCTGGCCAGGCCGGATCAGTGCTAAACCTGACGATATGGTGTAGATGAAGCTGCGGCACCATATTGCCAAGCGCGGCGATATTCAGTTTATCGCCCTGAAACTGCTGTTGCAGCCAACGACTAAGACAAGCGCTTTCCTGCCAGAGCTGCTGTTGATCTTCAGTGACTAAATCAATGATTTCACGAATATTTGCCCGTCTAGGTATTAAAATAAACCAAGGGTAATTGGCGTCCAGACTTAAGCGTAGCTGGCATAATGGCCAATCCGCCAACCAGATAGAATCCTGGGCTAGTTGTGGATGTAATTGAAACTCTGCATGCATCATCTTTACTCTGTTGTGACCCCTGATGGCCGGCTGACCAGTTCCTGCCGCATCCTCTGCAGGACCAACTGGCATACTTTGTGATCCTGACTGCGGGCTGCCAGCTCTAATTCTGCCGCTAACTGGGTGATTCCTGGAAATCCCATACTGCCAGCACAGCCTTTCAGGCTGTGCGCTTCATATTGTAACTTGGCTAAATCCTGTTGTTGCCAATAGCCGTCAAGCTCTGTAAGTAAATCTGGTAAGCGTTGAGCAAATTCCTGTTTTAACGCAATAATTGTTGGATCTTGTTCAAGCCGTAACGCTAATGCGGCTTCCAGTGCACGTTCTTTTTGGGTGTATTGCTGGATCATGTTATAAAAATCTTTTTGCACTATAGGTTTAGCCAGCAAAGCCTGACAACCCGCTTGCAGATACCGTTGTTTATCTTCTCGCATCACATTCGCTGTCAGTGCGATCACCGGTACCTCAATGCCAGCATGACGGATTAATCGCGTGGCTTCTTCACCACCCATTTCTGGCATTTGCATATCCATAAACACCAAGTCAAACTCACGGTCGAGCAATTGCTGTACCGCATCACGGCCATTGGCAACAATGACAAATTCGGCTTGAATTTTTTGCAACAACACTGATACCAACAATTGATTATCAACATTATCTTCTGCCAGCAAAATCCTCAGCTGCTGCGATGCAAATTGCGGATCAGCCTGCACTGACAATGCTTGTTGCTGATAACTATTGACCAGGCTCAGATGTTGAGTTTCGCAATTGACCACAATTTCAAAACAACTGCCAATCCCCTTGACACTTTCAACCCGAATATCGCCTTGCATTTGCTGCATCAGTTTTTTCGAAATGACCAGCCCTAAACCAGTGCCGCCAAAGTTGCGGGTGACAGTGGCATCGGCTTGCACAAAAGGCTGAAATAGCTTAGTGAGTTCGTCACTGGACATGCCGATGCCAGTATCTTTAATTTTGATCAGTAGCTGCTCGGCGCCAACCAGATAACTGACATGAATAATCACCTTGCCACGTTGGGTGAATTTCAAGGCATTACTGGTCAGATTGAGTAACACCTGCCGAAACCGCAACTCATCGGCGCACAAAAACTCGGGCAGCGGGAATTGTAGTTCAAGTAAACAATTTAATTGCTTGGTTTGAGCCTGACTTTTTGTTTGCTGATAAATATCATCCAGCATATGCAGCAGGTTAAACTTTTGCTTTGACAGTTCCAGCTTTTCCGCTTCAATTTTCGACAAGTCGAGAATGTCATTGATCAGTTTCAGTAAATGATCACCACTGCGCAGCACCCGTTGCAGATAATCGGCCAACACCTCAGGCTGCTGCTCTATTAATGCCTGCTCACTAAAACCTATGATCGCGGTTAACGGCGTACGAATTTCATGACTCATATTGGCCAAAAACACACTTTTTAATCTGTTGGCCTGTTCGGCAGTTTCCCGCGCTTGGATCAACTCCTGATTCGCTCTGGCCAAATCGTCATTGGCACGCGCCAGATCTTGAGTCCGCTGCGAAACTTTATCTTCGAGTGATTGTTTATTGGCTAACTCACGTTCACGGTAGACCCGAAGTTGACGGACCATCACATTAAAAGCGGCAAACATTTCACCGAGTTCATCTTTTTTGGTGACGGTCAACAAGGTACTCAGATCACCACGACCTACAGCCGTTTTGGCTTCAGTTAGGACTTTAATTGGCTCAAATATGTACCTGACCAACAACCAGTAACAGAGTAGTGGTAAGCCTAAAGCAAAGAATAAACTTGAGAAAAACAACAACAAAGGCAAGTACTTATCGTCACCAAGTAGAGCATCCTCTTCAATCGCAGTGACCAATATAAAATCAGCGGGTAAAGCGCTCGCCAGTACTTGCATGGGTTTGCCAAGCAATACAATAGATTGTAACTGGGATGCCGCAATTGCTTGCTGAATTTGCTTAAAGTTCGTCGGTGCAAAGGTGCTACCAATCAGTTGTGGTTTTTGCGCATAGGAAATAACGCCACTACCACTGACAATCAAGTTGACCTGGGAGCCAACAAAGATATCTTCAGTGATTTTATGCAAGGCATCGACGCCAACGGTCGCCACCAAATAACCCCACAATCTGCTCATTTGACCACTTTCAGCCGAATTGAGATAAATTTTACGGGCAAAAATTACTTTCAGCTCTTGTTGCTCAGCTTCACGGGAAATGAAAACACTACTGTCATTCACCATGCCCTGCAACGAGGAAAAATAATCACTACGAAATCTTTGTACTGGATTGTGCAATACGGCGTCCGGCATCGCCAATGCCAATTCACCATTGAGTTTTAATAACTTGAGTTGTTGCAGTTCAGGATTTTGCTGTAAAAAATGCTGCAAAGCCGGGAGTAGTTGCTGCTGGGTGTTATCTTGCAAAAAGTGTTGAAAGATATCACTGGTCGCCAACACCCGAAGGGCTTGCTGGTGGCTAGAGAAAAATTGCTCTAACACTTGTTGCTGTTGCACCTGATGGCGCGATACTTTAAAAAATGCTTGTTGTGAAAACACCGAACTGCTGAAGTGGTAAGCCAAAAAGCCAAACAACACGGTCGGCAGCACTAACAACGGAAACATGTAAATGACGAGGGTTTCGCGAAGTCTCATTAGTGCTTAATTCCGTGCCCGAACAGCTATTTATCTATGCACTAGCATACCGAGCAAACGAGTGCCTCACAACCTCTTTGTCAGCCTGCCACAAGTGCTGCTAACGACGACAGTAGCTAGCAGCATTCAGTTGTAGAGACCCTTGCTCGCGAAAGGTCCATGAAACACAACCCAGACAAACCTGAGTGTTATTTGCTGCGCGCTAAATACCGCGCCGCTAAAGCGGTCACCGGAGCCGCCGATGGTTTGCCATGTTGCCAATCGCCACCGTCTACCCCGCTGCCCGCAATGTCGATGTGGACATAGGGGATAGGCTTAGTTGCTTGCGCAGAACAGGGATCCAGCCCGGCTGCCAGTACCAAAAAAGCCATCGGGAACTGGTGACCACGCGCAGTCACCGAAGAAGGCGCGTTGTTGCAACTCAATACATCATCAGCGGCGCTGCGCGCTTTGATAAAACTGAAATCTTCCCGCCTACTGCGAGAAACTTCGCTCGGATCGCCCCAAATATCCCCCAACTGCGCCAAAGCTGCCGATAACTGTTGGCGGTAAGCGGCGCCATTCTCCACTAATGCAGTGTAAGGTCCGACTGCCCGGGCGGCGTGGCCTGTCAGGGTGGCAACCGAAAACAGTGTTGGCTTCACCGCGGTTTCTGCTTGGATCCGAAGATGCGACATCAAATCAGCCAGTACCAAGCGACCTTCAGCATCGGTGTTGCCGATCCGAACCCGGACACCAGCATGGCTAGTGATAATTTCATCCGGCACAAAAGCATCAGAGCCGATGCTATTTCGTACTGCACCAATCTGCGCCACCACTTTTAAACCTTGCGGTTTGAGCAGTGCAACTGTTTTCAAAAAACCTGCTACTGCAGCAGCCCCGCCTTTATCGCGGCTCATCCCCGCCATGCCGCCGTTTATTTTTATATCAGCACCACCGGTATCATAAACCAAACCTTTACCAGCAAAGAATAAGGTTTGTGTGACTTCCCCTTCAGGTTGGTAGGTCAGACGGATCAATGCCGGATGATGCCGCTCAACATGTAATGAACTGCGAGCAACCGCCATCATCAAAGGGTATTCCCTTTGCAGGGTCGCCACATCAGTTTCAACCTCGACACTAACTGAGCTAGCGGCAAAGGCTTCCACACAATAATCGGCAAAACGCCTTGGCGCCATCCGTTCAGGTTCTGTGCCGCAGAGATCACGCGCCAGCCGCCGCCCTGATTCTACTGCAAACAGATAATCTGCTTCGGTTGCTGTCACACCAACCAAACCTATCTGTCTGATGGGTTCGAGTTGCAGTTCACCAAGGGCCTCACGTCCTTCTAATGGCTGCCATAAAGCTTGTGCCATTGCCAGATATACCACAGCCTTCGCCTCGGTATAAGCCTCACCAGCTGCTGGTAAAACCCAAACCAGCGGAGCAACGGCGCCAGCGTTTTTTGCTAAAACGATGGCTTGTTTTGCCACATCGGCAAAGCTGCGGACATCATCAACATCACGCTGTAGTGCGCCAGTTGGCGCTAAAATTAGTTTGTGGCCGGGCGCTAAATCTGACAGCAATAACAGGGTTTCTTTACCGATCCGATGATCATAAACGGCTGCTTGCTGAATAAAGCTGGCAAAATGTGGCTCTGTCACCTGTTGCAGCTGTTCTGCAATCAGGATCAAGGCATCAAAACGGGTGTCCGCCAACGCGGCATCAAGTGCCGGAACCGGCAACGGCAGAGGTAAGGCCATGGTTTTTTCCTTGTCATGTGGTTAGCTATTATCAGCCAGCCCCATCTTGCAGACAAGTCAGAGCGCTAGCAGTTTCTGCTGACTGTCAGGAAATAGCTACAACACTATCGCGCTTAACAGAGCATGGCAGTTAATACCAGCCTGGTGCTTATAAGCCAACAAGGCCAACCGCACAGGTCAGCACACATACTCGGTGTATCCTGCCTGGCGACCTCATAGAAAAAGGCCCGCTTAGGGCCTTGAATGCAATCAGAATATGCCTCAGATAATTTTATTCTGTTGCCATTGTTCTTCTTTGCGCAACCGCTCTTTACGTTTTTCGCAGGGATTGTCGCAATCACAAGCTTTTTCAATGCCGACTGAGCTCAATCCACCACAACTGCCAGCTATGGTTTTTCGCTGCACCATATAACCTATGGCCATCGCCGCAAACACGATTAACATCAGTACAAAAGTCAGCAAAAAAATTTCCATTATTACCTCGGGCTTTATTCAGGCAGCGGATGCAGCAATACAGGTCTTTATTGTAACAATAAATCTGCCACAACCCCAGTATCACTATGGTTTTTAGCCGAGGCTTTTTAACCATCCATGCCGACCTATCCTGTCAGGCTATTGGCAGGGTCGTTTGCGCACCAAACAAAAAAGCCAACCGAAAGGTTGGCTTTTCAAGTTTCAGTGGTTAACCACCGAAGTCATCCAGCAGGATGTTGTCATCTTCTACGCCTAAATCTTTCAGCATATTGATCACAGCTTTGTTCATCATCGGTGGACCACACATGTAGAATTCACAATCTTCCGGAGCCTTGTGGTTCTTCAGGTAGTTCTCATAAATGACATTGTGGATAAAACCAGTGTAACCAGTCCAGTTATCTTCTGGTTGTGGATCCGACAAAGCCACATGCCACTTAAAGTTTTCGTTTTCTGCCTGTAGCATATCGAAATCTTCAACGTAGAACATTTCACGTTTAGAACGGGCACCATACCAGAAGGTAATTTTGCGTTTAGATTTTAACCGACGCAGCTGGTCAAAAATGTGTGAACGCATTGGCGCCATACCAGCCCCACCACCGATAAAGACCATTTCTGCTTCAGTATCTTTGGCAAAGAACTCACCAAATGGACCAGAAATAGTCACTTTATCACCGGCTTTCAGACTCCAAATAAATGAAGACATTTTACCGCAAGGCAGTGTCAGGTTGTTTGGCGGCGGCGTTGCAATCCGCACGTTTAACATAATGATGCCTTCTTCTTCCGGATAGTTCGCCATTGAGTAAGCACGGATGGTTTCTTCGTCCACTTTCGATTCTAAGGTGAAGAACTTAAAGCGTTCCCAGTCACCACGGTACTCGGCCGGAATATCAAAATCAGCATATTTGATGTGATGCGCAGGTGCTTCAATCTGAATATAACCGCCAGCACGGAAAGGCACAGACTCACCATCTGGGATCTGCAACTTCAACTCTTTGATAAAGGTTGCTTTGTTATCATTGGAAATAACAGAACAAGCCCATTTTTTAATACCAAAGATTTCCGGTTCAACTTCTATTTCCATGTCAGTTTTCACGCTGACCTGACAAGCTAAACGACAACCTTCCCGACGCTCACCTTTGGTTAAGTGACCGAATTCAACCGGCAATACATCACCACCACCAGCATGAACGTGCACGCGGCACTGACCGCATGAACCACCACCACCACAGGCTGAAGACAGGAAAATACCCTTGTCAGCCAGTACACTTAACAGTTTACCGCCGGCACCTGTTTTGATTGCTTTTGACGGATCACCGTTGATGCCAATGGTAATTTCACCGGAAGACACCAGTTTTGCTTTAGCTGCCAAAATCATGACAACGAGGGCAACCACCAGTAAGGTGAACATACCAACGCCAAGATAAATCTCTTGCATTGTCTTTTCCTTTTACTTCTGATGCTTACAGGGATACGCCTGAGAAGGACAAAAAGCCCAGACTCATCAGACCAACCATAATAAAGCGTGAACCTAAACCACGTAATGCCACTGGTACGTCAGCATATTTCAGCTTTTCACTGACAGCAGCCATTAACGTAATCGCCAGAGTCCAGCCGATACCACCGCCTAAACCAAACACAGCGCTCTCGGCCAGGGTATAGTCGCGCTCGACCATGAAAGCAACACCACCGAAAATAGCGCAGTTCACTGTAATCAAAGGCAGGAAGATACCCAGCGCGTTGTACAGTGACGGCACATATTTATCGAGGAACATTTCCAGCACTTGTACCAGGCCGGCAATCACACCGATATAAGCAATAAAGCCAAGGAAACTTAAATCTGTATCAGGAAAACCTAACCAGTCCAATGCACCAGGGGCCAGAAATTGCTTAAACACGATGTTATTTAGCGGTACTGATAAACCCAGCACCACAGTCACAGCGATACCTAAACTGAAAGCAGTTTTGATTTGCTTGGAAATCGCGATAAAAGTACACATACCGAGGAAAAAAGATAACGCTAAGTTATCGATAAACACGGCACGAACAAACAAACTTAAATAATGTTCCATGTCATGACTCCTTAGTGCTTCTCTTGTTGCTCAGGACGCCAGGTCCGCAGCATCCAAATCAAAATACCGATAATGAAGAATGCACTTGGTGGCATTAACAACAGACCCATCGGCTGGTACCAGCCGCCAGCACTGATTAGTGGCAGAATTTCCACACCTAGCAATGTACCTGAGCCGAACAGTTCACGGATCACAGCGACAATGACTAACAGCACGGTATAACCCAGACCATTACCGATACCATCCAAGAATGACATCAATGGCGGGCTTTTCATCGCATATGCTTCAGCGCGGCCCATCACGATACAGTTGGTAATGATCAGACCAACAAAGACTGACAGCTCTTTCGCTACGTTGTAGGCATAAGCTTTCAGCACCTGGTCAACCACAATAACCAGTGACGCGATGATCGTCATTTGCACGATAATCCGAACGCTGGAAGGAATATGATTCCGGATCATTGAGATAAACATACTAGAGAAAGCAGTTACCAGTGTCAGGGCAACGCCCATCACCAGTGCTTTATCCAGTTTTGTTGTTACTGCCAGCGCAGAACAGATACCAAGCACCTGTAATGCAATAGGGTTATTGGCAAAAACCGGCCCGAAAACAAGCGCCTTCATTTCTTTTGCACTAGCCATTATTTAATGCTCCTTGACGAACTTTAGCCAGGAATGGGGCAAAGCCTTTCGCGCCTGCCCAGAACTCGAACGTGTTCTGCACACCATTACTGGTTAAAGTTGCACCGGATAAACCGTCAACTTCAGTGACAGAACCTGCCTGGGCGTTACCAGGTTTCAGGATTTTAATCGCTGGATTACCGGCATCATCCGTCAGCTTTTTGCCAACAAACTGAGCAACCCATTTCGGATTCTGAATTTCACCACCCAGACCAGGCGTTTCACCATGCTCATAGTAGTTCAGACCCTTAATAGTCACGCCGTCTTTGTCCAATGCCAGAAAACCATGCATGGTCGACCACAGACCATAGCCATGCACTGGCAGCACGATGGCAGAAATCTGACCTGAGGCAATACCGTCATTGTACGCAATATAAACCGGCGCGATTTTGGCGCGGGTTTTGATTGATGCTAAATCTTCCTGGTCCGTCAGCTTGATGCTGCCAGCAGGATCTTTCATCATTTTGCGGTAGTCATAAGTTAATGGATCCTGCTGTACAAACTCACCAGTTTCCAAGTCAACCAGACGCTGCTGAATATGTTTTTCAAACAGTTCTTTGACATTACCACCAGATAACAAACCTGTAGCGACCAGAATGTTCTTCTGTGCATCCAGTAGCTTGTTTTCCGCTTGTTTCGGACGCAGCATGACGGCAGAACTGGCGACAAAAATCGCACAGATCAAGCACAGGCCAATAACGACAAAAAACGTTTTGCCGATGCTTTCGTTATTATTAGACATTACGTGCTAGCCTCCGCTTGATGTTGCCTTGTGCAACCATAAAATCAAACAATGGTGCGAACAGGTTAGCGAACAGAATCGCCAGCATCATGCCTTCCGGATATGCCGGGTTCACCACACGAATCATCACGACCATAAAACCAATCAGAATACCGTAAGACCATTTGCCTGCATCAGTGAAAGACGCAGAGACCGGATCTGTTGCCATAAAGAACATACCGATGGCAAAACCACCCAGTACCACGTGCCAGTACCAAGGCATAGCGAACATTGCATTAGTATCTGAACCAATCAGGTTAAACATGGTTGAGAACAGCACAGTACCGACCATTACACCAGCGACAATACGCCAAGAAGCAATACGGAAGTAAATCAGTGCCAAACCACCGATCATCAGTGCTAAGGTTGAAGTCTCACCGACCGAACCTGGAATAAAGCCGTAGAAGGCATCCCACCACTGTTGATTGATTGACCAATCTGTCACTTCACCGTTGGCAGCTTTGGATAACCAGGTAGCACCGGCATAACCATCAGCCACAGTCCAGACTTTATCGCCGGAAATTTGTGCCGGGTAAGCAAAGAACAGAAAAGCACGACCAGCCAATGCCGGGTTTAAGAAGTTACGACCAGTCCCACCAAACACTTCTTTGGCAATCACGATACCAAAGGTAATGCCCAGCGCAGCTTGCCACAGCGGGATAGTTGCCGGCAGGATTAACGCAAACAGGATTGAAGTCACGAAGAAACCTTCGTTGATCTCGTGTTTACGGACAGAGGCAAATAATACTTCCCAGAAACCACCAACCGCGAATACGACGGCATAAATAGGCAGGAACCAGCAAGCACCATAGAGCATTTTGCTGCCCCAGCCTGATTCAGCGGTCAATTCGCCGCCAAGCAGATGGAACAACGCAACCTGCCAGGTATCCGGCACCGTAACAGTGGCAGATAACACCGAAGCAGCCTGGTGTCCAATGTTAAACATGCCAAAGAACATGGCCGGGAATAACATTAACCAGACAAAAATCATGATCCGTTTTAAGTCGATACTGTCGCGCACATGAGTGGCAGACTTGGTGACTTTACCCGGAGTGTACAGAATAGTGGCAACTGCTTCATACAGCGCATACCACTTCTCATGTTTACCGCCTTTTTCAAATTGCGGTTCAATGCTTTCTAAATAATGCTTTAAGCTCATCTTCAGCCTTCCTTCTGGATGGTTGTCAGAGCATTACGCAGTGCCACGCCGTAGTCGTATTTACCAGGGCAGACAAAGGTACATAATGCCAGATCTTCTTCATCCAGTTCCAAACAACCTAACGAAATGGCACCATCGGTATCGCCGACCAGTAAATCACGCAACAGTAACGTTGGTAAAATATCCAGTGGCATTACGCGCTCATAGTTGCCAATCGGCACCATGGCACGGTCTGAACCGTTGGTCGTGGTGGTCATGTTGAACAGGCGTTTCGGGCTTAAATGCGACAGGTAAGCGCGAGTGACAGAAAACTTCTGTGCACCTGGCACAATCCAGCCGAGGAACTCTTTTTCGTAACCTTCAGCCAGCACAGAAAGCTGGGAATGGAAACGACCAAGATAAGCGTGTACACCAGTCGCTGCTTTTCCTGCCAACACCGATCCTGAAATGATACGGTTCTGGCCTTCGCTCAGCTCACCTGCAGTTAAATCTTCCACTGCAGCGCCCAGTACGGTTTTAATCAAACGTGGATTTTTCACCACAGGACCGGCCAACGAAATCACCCGGCTGGTATCCAGTTCGCCTGTAACGAACAGCTTACCAATGGCAATCACGTCCTGATAGTTGATGTGCCAAGCGACACTGTTCAGCGACACCGGAGCCAGGAAATGGATGTGAGTGCCAGGCAAACCAGCAGGATGCGGGCCAGCAAATTCTTCCACCTGAACTGTGGCAGGCGCGTTAATCTGGGTGGCCGGAGCTTTACACAGAAAAACTTTGGCTGCTGTCAGACGTGTCAGTACAGTCAAACCATGTTGCAATGCATCACCAGCGGCAGCAATCACTACAGCAGGATCAGCAGCTAACGGATTGGTATCAATCGCAGTGACAAAAATCGCTTTTGGTGTGCTGTCAATGGCTGGAACCTGGCTAAATGGGCGCGTGCGGAACGCAGTCCATAAACCTGAATCCAACAATTGCTGTTTCACCATGGCGCTTTCAAGCGAAGCTAATTTGTCAGCAGCGACTGCAGTAAATGCCACCGCTTCATTGCTGCCATCAGCCTCAATCACGACAGATTGCAAAACCCGCTTAGCACCACGGTTAATCAGTTTGACAGTACCCGCGATCGACGCCGTAAATTTCACGCCAGGATTTTTTTTGTCTTCAAAAAGACCCTGACCTTTTTTTACTTTATCGCCAACCTCAACCAACATGGTTGGACGCATACCGACATACTCTTCACCCAGTACAGCGACCGATTTGACAGCAGGGCCATCATGAATCACTTGTTTAGGACTGCCCGACAGGGGAATGTCCAATCCTTTTTTGATTTTAATCATACGTACTTGCACTACTTTAACGGGAAGAAACAGGGCCTGGTTTTTCAGCTGCTCACCTGGCAGCGCACCTGGCGAAATCGGGCTGAATCGCAACCTAATTTCACCAGATACACGTACATAGCGGCGGATTTTAGCATTAAACCCACAGGCCAGCTATGATAAATAACAAAATTCTGTCGCTGACGAACGGACTGAAGCCAAGTGTAGTCAAGATTGATTTTTTTGCCTGAGAAAGGCCAAAATCAATCTGATTTCTTCATTCCAATCTGACTTAGCAACAAGAAGCATGTTATTTGATTAAGTTATTACCCACTTGCGCAAACAAATGCCGCCGTTTTCGGCGGCGCAGTATCTTAAGCTAAATTTGCCAGACTGACCATCGAAGATACATCAGCATTGTAGTCAACATGGCTGTATCCAAAGCCAAATAACCGCAAAAACTCCTGATGGTAGCCTTTATAATCAGTCAGCTCGTCAATATTATCCGTTTCAACCTGTTGCCACAGAGCGGTGACTTTGGCTTGAATATGCTCAGCCAGTTCTTTACCATCCATCCGCAAGCGGCCTGCTTCATCTAATTGACGCGCCGGATTGTATAAACATTGCTGGAACAAGCCATAAATTTGCTCGATGCAGCCCTCATGGCTACCCTCTTCTTTCATCACCCGGTACAGTAATGAAATATACAAAGGCATAATCGGAATCGCGGAGCTGGCTTGTGTGACCAAAGCTTTTAACGAAGCAACATAAGCATGACCTTGCTGGCTTTGCAGTTTCTGGGTAATGGCAGTAGCTGCGCGGTCTAAATCTTCTTTGGCGCGACCGATGGTGGCTTTGCCATAAATTGGCCAGGTCAGTTCTTTACCGATATAGGTATAGGCAACTGTTTGCACGTTTTCTGCCAGCACACCGGCAGCATGCAGTTGATCCAGCCAACGCTCCCAGTCTTCTCCCCCCATGACTTTGACGGTATTAAAAATCTCGTCATCATTGGCAGGTTCAACCGAAACACTTTCAATTTCACGTTTACTGGTGTTCAGGGTTTTGGCTGTGTAAGCCTGACCAATTGGTTTTAATACTGAGCTGTAAATCTCACCACTGACCGGATCTTTGCGCCGTGGCGCCGCCAGGCTATAAACCACCAGATCAATTTTGCCCATTTCCCGCTGGATCAGTTCAATCGCTTGCGCTTTTAATTCATCAGTGAACGCATCGCCGTTGAGGTGCTTATTCCACAAACCTTCAGCATTGGCAGCCTGCTCAAAAGCAGCAGTGTTGTACCAGCCAGCCGAACCGGTTTTGCCTTCGGTGGCTTCTTTTTCAAAAAATATACCTAAGGTATTGGCGCCTGAGCCAAAAGCAGCAGTAATCCGCGACGCCAGGCCATAGCCGGTGGACGCGCCGATGACCAGCACATTTTTTGGTCCATTGTTGACTTGACCGTGCGTTTTCACATATTGGATTTGTTCTTGCACATGTTCGGCACAGCCGACCGGATGAGCATTGGTACAGATAAAACCACGGATTTTCGGTTGAATAACCATAAAATAAGAACCTGTTGTTGGTTAAAATTGCCGTTAGTGTAAAACTTTAACACAGCAAACAGGTCTGATCAGCAGAGGAAAAGACAGACAACCGCAAAAGCTCTTTAGTCAGCGGCAAATTTGGCCCGTTGCCAACACCTCAACAGGCCAACATTGATCTGATGGATCAGGTTGGGGTTTTCTCCCGTTTGGAACCACCAAAACATTTTGGTGAAGCTGGGGGTTTCTCCGCATAGTATTCATACCATTCACCCGGAGTGTAAGTATGAAGCGCCAGCGCATGAATTTTTTCTGCCAGTTCGGTGGCAACAATTGCATTGACGGCCCGATGCCGCTGTAACAACCGCATGCCATCAAAAGCAGGCGTGACAATAACCACTTTAAAATGTGATTCAACCCCAGGTGCCACACTGTGCATGTGACTTTCATCAATCACGTCCAGGAACACGGGGTCGAAGGCTGTTAACAATTTTTGCTCGATCGAGGTATGGATTAACATAATGCCTGTTCCTTCTGTTCGTATTCATTCTCTACTGTAGTGCTGTGGCTCGGGCTTGTCAGCAACTCTTTTATCGCAAAAAAAGATATACAAAACACCTTGCCAAAGCTGCTTAGACTGGTCTAAAGCCCTGTGGCTATAGAACGAAAAGTCAGATTAATTCTGGCTGAATCAGCTTTTGCTTGTTTAGGCAGTCGATGTTGCCAGTGCTGCTGGCAATCTCCTGCCATCAACAATAAATCGCCGTCTGCTAAGGTTAAATTCAATTGATGCCCTTCTGTTCGATGCCGCAAATCAAAGCGTCTGCTTTGTCCCAAACTGAGGGAGGCAATTTCCGGCATGGCGCCAAGTTCAGGTTCATCATCGCTGTGCCAACCCATGTGTTCATCACCCTGCCGATATAAATTTAATAACACGGCATTAAACTGGCGGTTCAATTGTCGATTGACCCAAGTGGTGATTTTTTTAAGCAATGGCTGCCATGGTTCAGGCTGAAATAACACGCCAGAATAACGATAACTGCAGTGCGGATCCCCCATCCAGACTTGTTGGCGCGGGATCTGCACTGCTTGCCCGAAGATCCGGATCTGCGGCTGTTGCCATGGCATCGTCGTCATGAGCTGTTGAAATATCGGCTGACTATGCTCGGGTGGCAGCCACTGCCGCCACAACCATAACTCTGCATCTGGTAGTAAAAAGTGCTGGCAAGGACGGAGCTGCCGCCTTTGGTTGTCGCTAAGCTGCAGATCTGGCAAAATAGCCCCCTTCTTTGCAGATGATCATTAAACTATGAGCCTTTTATGTGAGATCGCAGGTCAGTCGCTGACACTCGATCGATTCCCGCCAGATCAAAAAAATCGTAGTTTACAGGCCTGGGATGCTGCTGACGAGTTGTTAGTAGAAACCGCATTGCCACTGCTACAATCTGGGCCTGCAACGCTGTTACTGCTCAATGACCAGTTTGGAGCCCTTGCAGCTGCCCTGGCCAGTTATCAGCCGGTTCAGGTGTCAGACTCCTACATCAGCCAACTGGCAACCCGGTATAATTTCCAGCAGAACCAGTTGGATCTGCCACAGTTAACCCAACTGAGCAGCCTGGATCCTTTGCCTGCAGCATCCCTGGTACTGCTGAAACTACCCAATAACCATAGTTATTTACGCTATCAACTGCGGCAACTGAAACAACAGCTGCCAGCAGACTGCCAGATCATCGCCGCGGCTAAAGCCAAGGATATCAGCCAGAATCTGCTGAATATATTCCGTCAAGAGTTGGGGCCTGTCGAAGCATCACTGACAGTTCGAAAATGTCGGATCATTCGTTGTCAGATCGATCCACAACAAGCGCTCGCCACTACGCCTGTATTCCCATTACGCTGGCAAGACAGCACCGAACAACTGCTGATGATTAATCATGCCAATGTATTTTCCCGCGACGGCTTAGATATTGGTGCCCGTTTTTTATTGCAGCATCTGCCGCGCTGCGCCCCTGGCCAGCGCGTGATTGATTTGGGTTGTGGTAATGGCGTATTGGGCATCCGGATGCTGCAACAACAACCAGAACTGCAACTGCTGGGCACTGATGAATCATACATGGCGATAGAATCGGCCAGGCTGACACTGGCGGCAAACTTTCCGGCGCTGGTGTCACAAGCCGAATTTATCATCGATGACTGTTTGGCCAGCCAAGCCGATAACAGCGCTGATGTCGTGATCTGTAATCCACCTTTTCACCAGCAACATGCCATCACAGATCATATCGCCTGGCAAATGTTCAGCGATGCGAGGCGGGTGCTGAAAAAACATGGCAGATTGCGGATCGTCGCCAATCGACATTTAGGCTACAGTGAAAAACTGGCGCGGTTGTTTGGCGGTTGTATTCATGTGGCCAGTAATGCAAAATTTACCATCTTAGAAGCTATAAAAAGGAACTGAATATGCGTCGTTTACTCCTGGCCTGCATGCTGACTTTGACAGCTTGCAGCAATCCGGTGCCATCTTTTATTGTCGCCCCTCAAGTATTCTGGAATCAGACCAATCAGCTGAGTAATGTCGCTTTTCGGTTAAATGTGCAGGATAACAGACCAACCAATGGTACTTTGGTGATGCGCGATGGTGATAAAGTGAATGCTTACCCAACCAGCAATGACTTGCCGCAGCAATTGCAACAAGCATTGGCGTCAGCATTCACCAGTCAGGGTGCACGCTTGTCCGAAGCTGAACCAGTGGTCGTCACAGTGCAAATTAATCAACTCGAAGCCAATGCTGAATTACGTACAGTTGAGCATATTGTGAAAAATAATGTTGAGCTAAGCATTCAGATTGAGCGCAACGCAGGTTCATTTAATAAGAGCTATAGCGGTAAAAGCAGCTTTTCCGGTCCATTCAAGCTGGACACTGCCGTAGCAGAGCGTGAGTTAAGGGTGTTAACAGAACAAGTGATCGCCAACTTACTGCGTGATCAAAGCTGGCAAGATTTCCTGAGGAATTAAGCAATGAAATTGATCTATGCAGTGTTGTTACTCTTGGTCTCAACCAACAGTCTGGCTAATGGTCAGTATTTGCAAAAGGATAATTTCTTTCCAAGAGTCAGACTTGAGACAACTGCGGGTCATATCGTGGTCGAGTTAGACAGAACCAGAGCAGCGCTGACGGTGAATAATTTCCTGACCTATGTCGATAAAAAAGTCTACGACGGTAGTCTGTTTCATCGGCTGGAGCCTGAATTTGTTTTGCAAGGCGGCGGTTATGATCGCGAATATAAACCACTGAAAAACTTTGCCATGATCCATAACGAATCCGGTAACGGCCTGAAAAACCGGCTTTATACCATTTCGATGGCAAGACAGACGGACCCTCATAGCGCGACCAGTCAATTTTTTATTAACCTGAACGATAATCCGAGTCTGGATCCTGGCAAAGATTGGGGTTATGCCGTGTTTGGCACCGTGGTCGAAGGTACAGAAGTGTTTGATAAAATTAAAACCTTAGAAACTGGGTATGAGGAAAAGCTCGGCTGGGAAAATGTACCAAAACAGCCACTCGTGTTAGTCCGTGCCATTCTGTTACCTGCGAAATAAACTGCAATTACCACTGAACTGAGCAGGCTGATGGCAGCAATTTCA
Organism: uncultured Rheinheimera sp.; assembly: GCA_964525695.1. GTDB lineage: Bacteria > Pseudomonadota > Gammaproteobacteria > Enterobacterales > Alteromonadaceae > Pararheinheimera. The sequence continues at coordinate 35,695 of CAZGHW010000005.1, forward strand.
ACTGAAAGCGCTGCCATCAGATTCAGGATAAATAATCCCCGCTATACTTGCCCTAAATACCTGCCGGGTTCATGACCTGATCCCTGCAACTAGCCAGATTCCGCCAAAGCAGAATCAGATATCACTCAAGCATTTTGCTTTGATTGGGGCCGGTTATGTTAGAGCTGTTTTTTATCGAAAAATCACAACAGTTGGTTTTTTATGTGTCGCGTTATTTGCGCGGGCAATTGCCGCACCGTGAAATTCAACTGTTTATCTGGGATACACTGGAAGAATGGGCGCAATTTCAGATCCTCAATCACAACCCAGCCAACCGGCAGGAGCAAGTATTCTGGTATTTATTGCATCAACTGCAATACTGGTCTGAAACCGAATTAAAACAAGACCGGCTACTTCGGAAAAGATTGCAATACTGTGTCGGTTTTTTACAAGGAAAAGCCGACATACCATTTGCATGTATCGGCATCCGCCCCTAACCAAAGGTCTGACTGGACAGGATTTTTAATCTTGACTGTGACATTTCAGTCTTACCCTCTTTCTTCAGCCACGGCACTTTGCTAAGGTGCCAGCTTTGTACGCCTAAGTGCTGGAGTTATTACCGCATGTCCGGATCTGCTAGTACCCAGCCGGGGTTTTTCGCCGCTTTATCGCAATACCGTGACCGCAGATTATTATTTATCTTCCTGCTTGGTTGTTCATCCGGTTTTCCATGGGTACTCATTGGTTCTGCTATGAGCGGCTGGCTGAAAGATGCCAATCTATCCAGGGCCACCATCGGTTTTTTTGGCTCTGTCACCGCGGTCTATGCCATCAACTTTTTATGGGCACCCTTGGTGGACCGGGTCAAACTAGCCGGACTCTATCTATTGTTGGGGCAAAGACGCAGTTGGATCTTGCTGATGCAGCTGTTTATCGTGCTGGCGACTATTGCTATTGCCTTCACCAATCCAGCTTACAGTCTGCTCTGGACTTCATTATTGGCGTTATTGATCGCCACAGCAGCCGCCACCATGGATATCGCCATTGATGGCTACCGCATCGATATCATAGGCGATGAACCTGCCAGATTGCCCGCCGCCGCCGCCATGAGCGTGGCTGGCTGGTGGACGGGTTATTCGTTGCCTGGTTTTTATGCTTTTCACTACGCCGACAGCCACGGCTGGCCGCAGGTGTATCTGGGCATGGCTTTGATTTTACTGGCACTGACGGCATTAAGTTTGTTGATCACTGAACCTGTCAGTCACCGGGATTTGCTGCAACAAAAGGCTGCAGCACGCTACCAGCAAAAGATCCAGCATCCTGCCATGCTGTGGCTCAGTGTGACCGTTATTGAGCCATTTGCCGAGTTTTTCCGGCGCAATGGGATGCTGCTGTCATGCTCGCTGATTGCTTTTATTCTGATCTTTAAATTAGGCGAAGCTTTGCTCGGCAGGATGTCCATTCAGTTTTACCGTGAAGTCGGTTTTTCTAATGAACAAATCGCCGAATATTCCAAATTAATTGGCTGGGGCGCCACTATGCTGTTCACTTTATTGGGCAGTTTGTTGAATGTGCGTTTTGGCGTGATCAAAGGTCTGGTGTTAGGGGGCGTAACCATGGCTGCCAGTAATCTGATGTTCGCCTGGATTGCATTGGCAGGACCTGATGAACAATTACTGCTCTGGACTATCCTGCTCGATAATTTTACCACTGCGTTTTCAATCGTGGCTTTTGTGGCCTTCCTGACTAGCTTTACCGGTATAGCTTTTTCTGCCACTCAATATGCCTTATTGGCCTCGATAGGAAATTTTGCCAGAACCTCGATGGCCTCATTTGCGGGTAGTTTGGTTGATGCGCTGGATGGCAATTGGGCGCTATTTTTTCTACTGACCTCCTTGATGGTGATCCCTGGATTATTATTGTTATGGTTTATCGTCAAACAGTTAAACCGCAAACAACAGAGCCAAGCCTCAGATCCGCAATAAACTGACTTCACTTCACAACAAGCCTCAGTGGCAGGTTGCGCTGGCCACACCAGGTAAAAACAACAAAGCCGCATTAATGCGGCTTTGTTGTTTTTACCAAGACCAAATCATTATTGGCTCAGTACCTGCTTTAATCCGTCCGCTGGGTCAACTTCCAATGCCTGACAATACCGAACAAACTCAACAACATCCAATCTGCGTTCCTGGTTTTCTACTTTTCCAATGAATGAATGTGGAGTTCCCAATACTTCAGACAAACTGCGCATGGTGTGGCCTTTATCCTGCCTTTGCCGCTTTAACCATAAACACAGTCTTTTATTTTCGTCAGAGATGACGCTTTTCGTACCTTTCATAACGTTTTCTTCTCCCAGCGTTGAACGCCTTTTTTTATGTCAAACACTTCCTGCCAAATCAAAATCCAAACCTTATTGGTGTCCCAATAAGCAATAAATATCAGTTAATTAAACCATAGGATGCGACGAGCGTATAGTTACAACCGTTAAAAATTGTATTCAATCTACCACTTTAGAAGCATCCAACTGATTTTATTGGATAAAAAATTTTAAACATTTAAAGTAGCCCTAAACCTTCGCACTGAAGACAGGCACAATTGCGAGCAGCTAGCGCATAATGTTTATTTTATGTTAAGAAAAGTTACTTTAACGCGAATGAAGAGATTTGACTATCCGGAAAATAGGAACATTGCAGAAAAAAACACAGTCCAGACCAGTTGCAATCAGCGATTGCGCTGAGCTGGACTTATCACTTAGACCGAAAAACTCGAACCACAACCACAAGTTGTAGTGGCATTCGGATTCTGCACCAGAAAACGACTGCCCTGCAAGCCTTCAGTATAATCGACCACGCCGCCCAGCAGATACTGCAGACTCATCGGATCGACCACCATGGTCACACCGTTTTTATCAATGGTCAGATCGCCGTCATTGACCTTTTCATCAAAGGTGAAACCGTACTGAAATCCTGAGCAGCCACCGCCTGTGACATAAACGCGTAATTTTAACGCCGGATTTTCTTCTTCCTGGATCAGCGAAAGCACTTTATTGGCGGCCGCATCCGTAAACTGAATCGGAACCTGAACTTCAGACATTGTGTGACCTCAACTAAAAAACTGGCGCGAATTATCTAATACCTGACTAATTTATTCAAGTATTTCCCCAGCGACCACATCCTGCCATAACAGCGTTTTGCTGACTTTGGCTGTTTTGTTACCCCGGCTGGCCGGAACCAAAATGGTGACATCGACTTGCTTAGGCTGCAGGCCAGCCGGCAACGCAAATTCTTGCTCAAAAATTTGGAAATGTTTAAAACTAAAACGCCGGTCTGCTTTGCTGTAGCCCGCCAGCTGCAACAAGTCATGGCTTTTAGTTTTGCCTTGCTGCGTCCCTGTGATAGTCATACTAATTTGACCTTTGGCGAAATTCTTTTGCTTATCTTGCTCAATCAACACCAGATTAAACCGAAAACGCCCAGCAGTGGTCGCAGGGGTAATGACAAAACTATCGATAATCAAACTGTTGGCCTGTAAATCCGGTGAAATAATTTTTTGATAAAAGGCCAACTCTTTGCGGGTATCAAACAACTTTTGCTGCTCGGCTTTTAAATCCTGTTGTTGCAATGCCACCGTACTTTTCTCAACCGCGAGCTCAGCCGTCAGATAATCCGTTTGTTTGCGCTGTTCAGCCAACAAGCGTTCTGACTGCTCCAGTGCGGTTTGCAATTGTTGTAATTGTGTTCTGAGCTGCTGCTGTTGCTGAAATAGTGACCAGTTACCGAAGCGATACCCGGCTAAGACTGCGAGCAACAGCAGCAACAACACAACGCTCAGTTGCATGCGCCAAGGCCAGAGCAGAGTTTTTATTTGTGCAAGTTTCATCAAAAGACTCAAAATGTTATGTTAGTGACATCATCTGAACTGCCGGAACCTGAGTATGAAATCGTGGCGCTTATGGCTACCCCCGCTCCGACGTCGGCTGGCACTGCCTGTCACCTCATTGCAATTATGTCTGCTGGGACTGGCAGGTGGCCTGATCGCGGCGGCGCTGATCATTCTGTTTCGGCTCAGTATCATGGGGTTACAGGCATTTTATCTGCAACACAATGACGACTTTACCACATTAACAGCACCGGAACGCGCGTTGCTGCCGCTTTTTGCCGCGGCTTTTATTGTGTTACTCGGATTAGTGATAGGACTAAAACATTACCGCTTGGGCATCCCTTTTGTGATCCATCGCATCAAGGTCAAGTACGGTATGATGCCCTGGCGTAATACATTGCAGCAGTTTCTCGGTGGCATTGCCGCACTGGCGGCTGGTTTTTCGGTCGGACGCGAAGGGCCTTCGGTGCATCTAGGTGCCTTTGGTGCCAGTAGTTTAGGCAGTTATCTGCGTTTACCTTATAACAGTATCCGCATTCTGGCCGGTTGTGGTATTGCTGCCGGTATTTCCGCTTCTTTTAATACGCCATTGGCAGCCGTGATTTTTGTGATGGAAGTGGTACTGCGCGAATACCGCATCCATGTGTTTGTCCCTGTGATGCTGGCCTCGATGGCTGGTGCGGTCGCCACCAGAACCGTGTTTGGGGTCGGAAACGAGCTGACTAGCATTCAAATGATCTCGCTGTCAAATTGGCATTTACCTTATCTGGTTCTGTGTGGCGTCGCCATGGGCGTCGTGGCGACTTTTTTTAACCAAAGCTTGATGAAAACGATGAAGACGTTCCGGAACTGGCATTTATCATTGCGACTGACGTTGGCCGCAGTGTTGACAGCAGGCATTGGTTATTTGGTCCCACAAGCACTGGGGGCAGAAACCGGCGCTATTCATTACGCGGTGACGGTGCCAAACGAGTTAATGCTCCTGTTTGCCATTTTTATCGCCAAAATTTTGTTGACGGTGGCAGCGCTTGGCCTCGGTGTGCCTGGCGGTATTGTTGGTCCGGTGTTTGGGATTGGTATTGTGATGGGAACTCTTTTGGCTTTTATTCCCTCGCTGTTGCTAGGCGATAGTAGTGCTGCCGGCACTTATGCAGTCTTAGGTATGGCTGGCATGATGGCGGCGACCTTACATGCCCCACTGGCAGCACTGGTGGCAGTGACCGAACTGGCAGCGAATCCAGATTTAATAGTACCGGCCATGCTGGTGATTACGGTGTCTTATGTCACTGCAGTGCAGTTTTTTCAAACCAAGTCAATTTTCTTACAACAGCTTGATTTTATGCAATTACCCTATAAATTGGCACCGGCTGATGATGTACTGCAAAAGGTTGGCGTACTGGCGATGCTACAGCAGGATTATCAGGTGCTGGAAAACCCGACTGATGCACAGGTGATCCAAAGTCTGGATAGTTTAAAGCCACAACAATTACTGCTGATTAAACGCAGCTATGCGGTGGACCAGCATTATCAGTTGGCCAGTTATGATTTGGAAATGTCGATGACTGAACAAAGTATGCTGAAGTTTTCGCCGGTGGCCGCGCTTAGCCATCAAGTGACCATGGCTGAGGTCTTTGCTGAACTTGGCGATCAACGCGAAGGTGCGGTGCTGATTTATGACGATGAACACGCCGATCAGCCGCTAGGTTTAGTCAGTTGGGAGCAAGTCCGTACCTTGCTGATGCGGCAAAATAATTTACTGTAAGGAACCACGATGACTTCGATTTTGCTCTACAAAGCCTTGCATATTGGCTTTATGGTGGCTTGGTTTGCCGGTATTTTTTATTTACCCCGGCTTTTTGTCTACCATGCCGCTAATCAGTCGGCCGAAGTGGATGCGCAGTTTAAAATCATGGAACGACGGTTGTTATTTTTTGTCACGCCTTTTGCTTTGTTAACTTTAATATTTGGACTTTTATTAATCCATAGTTATGGCGCTGCCTGGTTTAAAGCCAGCAGTTGGCTGCACTACAAGCTGCTGCTGGTGACTTTGTTGTATATCTACCACGGCTATTGCTTTAAATTGCTGGCTGATTTTAAACACAACAGAAATCAAAAAAGTCCAAAATTTTTCCGCATTTTTAATGAGTTACCTGTATTGGTTATGTTCGCCATCATTCTGCTGGCTGTCCTCAAACCTGTCTGATGCAGTTCGTATTCAGCCGCTGACTTTGCTATACTGCGCGCCAGTTCAGCGGCCGGCGGCCGCTTTCTGTCACTCCAAGCAATAGGCACGCATGATGAGCTTCAAAGGCGAACATATCCTTTCGGTGAAACAATTCGATCGCGACAGTATCCGGCATATTTTCCAGATTGCTCAAAGCATGGAACCTTATGCTTACCGCAAAAAACGCACCACTGTGCTGGAAGGGGCAATTCTGGGTAATTTGTTTTTCGAACCCAGCACCAGAACCCGCGTCAGCTTTGGCTGTGCTTTTAACCTACTCGGTGGCGAAGTGCGGGAAACCACCGGCATGCAATCTTCCGCTTTATCCAAAGGCGAATCTTTATTTGATACCGCCCGCGTGATCAGTAGCTATAGTGATGTGATTGCCATGCGCCACCCGCAAGCGGGCTCGGTGGCAGAGTTTGCCGAGGGCAGTCGGGTTCCGGTACTTAACGGCGGCGACGGCGCCAATGAACACCCAACCCAAGCCTTACTGGATTTATTTACCATCGAACGTGAACTGGCGGCGTCAGCACAGAGTATTGATGGTATGCACATTGCCATGATCGGCGATTTAAAATTTGGCCGCACCGTGCACTCGTTGTCAAAATTACTGACCTTGTACAAAAATATTAAATTCACCCTGATTGCGCCGACCGAACTGGCGATGCCGGATGAAATCATCGCGGCGATTGAAAATGCCGGCCATCAGGTGACGATCACGGATCAACTGGCAGGTAACATCAATGCCGACATCGTGTACCAGACCCGGATCCAGGAAGAACGTTTTCCCTCACAGGATGAAGCCAATAAATATCGCGGTAAGTTTCGGTTAAATCAGCAGATTTATACTCAACACTGTAAATCGAACACCGTCATTATGCATCCGTTACCACGCGATTCCCGGCTGGAAGCGAATGAACTGGATAACGATCTGAATTTAAATCCGAATCTGGCCATTTTCCGTCAGGCCGACAATGGGGTTTTGGTCCGGATGGCGCTATTTGCCCTGACACTAGGGGTTGAACATCAGCTGACTAAATATGAACGTGAAGTGCCTTGGTATTCGAATAAAGGCTAACAGGCCAAACTTGTTTTTATCTCTCAGGGGCCAGTTTCACTGCACCTGAGTTTCAGGAATTTAAATGATGACCACTTTATCTGAACAACTTTTTAACCGGGCGCAACAGACTATTCCTGGCGGCGTCAATTCGCCGGTGCGGGCTTTTAAACATGTTGGCGGTACGCCGGTGTTTATTGAACGGGCGGATGGCGCCTATATTTTTGATGTCGATGGTAATCGTTATATTGATTACATTGGCTCTTGGGGCCCGATGTTATTGGGCCATAATCATCCGGCGATTCGCGAAGCTGTGATCAAAGCAGCCGAAAAAGGTTTAAGCTTTGGCGCGCCCTGCCCGGCTGAAATTGATATGGCCGAGTTAGTCACCGCTATTGTGCCCTCAATGGAAATGGTGAGGATGGTCAGTTCCGGCACTGAAGCCACCATGAGCGCGATTCGACTGGCACGTGGTTATACTGGCCGCGATACCATTGTTAAATTTGAAGGTTGTTACCACGGTCATGCCGACTCATTACTGGTTAAAGCAGGTTCAGGTGCTTTAACCATGGGCGTGCCAAATTCTCCCGGTGTACCAGCTGACTTTGCTAAATATACCCTGACTTGTGAATTTAATAACCTGCCACAGTTGGCAGCATTATTTGCCGAAAAAGGCCAGGATATCGCCTGTGTTATCGTCGAACCTGTAGCGGGTAATATGAACTGTATCCCGCCAAATCCTGGTTATCTGCAAGGTTTACGCGAACTCTGTGATCAATATGGCGCAGTGCTTATTTTTGACGAAGTGATGACAGGTTTCCGGGTCGCCTTAGGTGGAGCCCAGGCTTATTATGGTGTAACACCAGATTTAACCACCCTGGGTAAGATCATCGGTGGTGGCATGCCAGTAGGTGCTTTTGGCGGCAAAAAAGCCATCATGCAGCACATTGCCCCGCTAGGCCCAGTCTATCAGGCAGGCACGTTATCCGGTAACCCAATCGCGATGGCAGCAGGTCTGGCTGCCTTAACCGCCATTCGTCAACCTGGCGTGTATGAAGCCTTAACTGCTAAAACCAGCCAATTACTGGCAGGACTGAGCGCAGCCGCAGCCAAGCATCAGATCCCATTTTGTGTTAATCAGGTCGGAGCCATGTTTGGTTTGTTCTTTACCGATCAGCCAAAGGTGAGCAGTTATGCCGAAGCGACGCGTTGCGACATTGCAGCTTTTAAACAATTCTTCCATCTGATGTTGCAACAAGGTGTATATCTGGCCCCTTCTGCTTATGAAGCGGGTTTTTTAAGCCTGGCACACAGTGAAGACGATCTGGCGGCGACTATTGCGGCCGCCGATCATGCCTTTGCCACGATGAAACAGCGTTAAACTGATAGCCGCCGGCCTGAGGCAATTGCTCAGGCTGGCGGAGTTAACCAAATCACATCGGCCTGTAACTCATTAACTTTCTGAAAGTAAATCTGCTCACCTGCGACACCGCGATAAATTTCATCGGCGACAAAAGATGGCTCAGTTTTGACAGGCGCAGGTTGTTTTTGATCCCAAGCCAAAAACCATAACTGCTGTTGTTGCAGCCAGTAAATACCTGCGTCTGTCGTTAACCAGCTATCAGCATGCTGTTGGCGCCAATTGAGTTGCAAAGCTAAGGTTGTACTACTCGCAGTATCTGGTCGCCACAACTCTAAATCAGTCGCACCAAAGGGTAACAGCACAAGCTGCCCATCGGGTCCGCAGCGCGCATCGACCACCTTTGGCCTAATTTTCTCTGCTTGTTGTGCCTGATTGAGCCGGAATAAATTCCAGCCTTCAGCAGACCAGGCGGTCCAATACAGTTGTTGCTGGCATGAGACTAATCTGCTGGGATGGCCGACTGCCAGAGCCGTCACACTACCATCGGTCAGATTGATTTCAGACAAAACGGCATCCAGCAACGCATATAGTTTTTGTTGATGCCACACCAATTGACTGATCCGGACTGGTCTGGTTAGGCTGGTCAATTGCTGCAGTTTGTCCTGCTGCTGTAACCAGATTTGCGGCATTCCACTGCGCTCTGACACAAAGGCTAGTTTCGCCCTTTGTTGTACTTCATCTGAAGGCGGCATCGCAGCCAGTTGATACTCATTTTTATTGCTGTTTAACCATTGTGACAAGCGCGCAGGAACCTCTGCCGTGGCAACTTTCACCGGTAAGATATCAGTCGTACCATCCAATAACGAAACTGCCAGAATATTCTGCGATTGCGGATAGAGTTCGGTATAAAGTCCTTGCGCAGTGTTCAAACGACTTAACTCCGAGCGCTTTAGATTAAAGACCAGCGGCCCTTGCGCTGTTGCCAATAACAAGTCATCTCGTTGCCAGGGAGCTAAATGGGTGATCTGCAGATTAAAGTCTTGCAACCAAATCAATTCTGCTTCGCTCGGATCAAACCGGAACAAGCTGGTTTGGGCAAAATCCTTTTCCACCAGCAGATAAAGCGATTGCTGGTGCGCAATCAACTGCAACGCCCGGCGATAACCAGGTGCCAACTGAGCGCTTAAAGTTGCCTGGCTCGGGTTTGCCTGACTAAAATCGCTGGCCGAACGCCGCCAAAGTTGAATACTTTGATCATCAGCTACGGCCAACCAGAATAAATCATGCTGCCACTTCACCAATCCATGCCGGACCAACTGTTGACAAGGAAACACCTGGCTAGCAGCAGTCGTCAATTCTGCAGCCACTTGCAGGTAAAAATGACATTGTTGTTGTACTTGGCCCTGAAAGATAAAATGTTCCGCGTCCAACCAGATGGCTTGGCCCAGTTTTTCAAAAGTTTGACTGCCAGTTTGCTGCTTGTTGTTGCTCAGCTCATGTTTCAGCCAACGCCATTTCTGTTGGGGTGGCAACTGGTAATGATAAAATAGATGATGTTGATCGGCAGTGAGCAAGGGCGACATTTCATTCCCTGCCAGTGCACTAATCGTTAGTTGCTGACTATAAACATCGGATGTTTTTTCCGTTGTCTGTGACAACCAAGTGCCGAGTAGCAAAAGTATGAATAGCAATAACATCATGCCAATACGCCAATATCGACAAATACCCGGCCAAAAGTTGAATTGCTGGCCGTTGCTTTGCTGCAGCACTGCCTGAGTCGGCAGGGTTACAGTTTTAGTGGTTTTAGGCTCGACTGGCTGTGGGAAAGTGACACTTTGCTCTTCAGTGCTTAGTTGCAACGCTACTTTTTCAATCTTTTCGGGTGGTAATTCCGCTAACGGCAGTAACCAGCGATAGCCCCGTTTTGATAAAGTTTCGATACAAGGCTGATTATCCAATCCGGGTTGCAGAATTTTGCGTAAACTGGCAACTGCCCGCATCACTGCAGCATCTGTTCCTTCACCCTCAGGCCAAACATCATCCATCAGTTGATCTTTTGAAATGATCTGATTGGGGTGTTGCAAAAAATAATTTAATAAGTGGTGTAATCTGGGTTCGAGCTTATGGATCACTGCGCTGTCATCTATCAGCGACAATCTGCCTGTAGCTCTGTCGTAACGCCAGTTTACGATACCAATTAAAGGTTCGACATAATGCATGCATGCCCTCCCCGTGACTATATCAGCGGGGAGTATACATGAAAGCTTTTATTATTTAGTGAGTTGTAAGAGCCTGATTCGATAAAATCTGTAAAAGAATGCGACAGCTAATTATTGAAAAGCCAGCTGGGGATGACTTGAGGTGAACAATTGGCCGCGCTGTGCATCTGATAACTGCAACTGAGCAATATCCAACTCGCCTGTAGTTGTGGCGGGGATGTAAAAGTGACGCTCATCTGTACTGAGACTAAAACCTTTATGCCCAACATTTGTCGTCAGCCCAGTAGCGATGATTTGATTATTTTTCAGCTGTAAGGCTTTGATCCATAAATGCTGTTGATCTTTTATTTCGGTGAAGTACAGATGCTCGTTGGCGAGGACAAAATCGGCTACTGTTCCCGCTTTGATACTGATAGGTAACTCCAGTTCTTTCCCGGTCGCTAAAAACTTTAACCGGAACCGTTCAGTTTGGCTCGGCTGATAAACCAGGTATTCTCCATTTACACTGTGCTGATAATAACTGTATTGGTGAAGCTGTGTCTGATGCAAACGACGGGCATTTGCCTTGATAACCTGATGGCGACCCCGCTCGACCGTCATAAAATAGATATATTGGCCATCCGGACTCCAACTCGGTTGCCAACCACTTTGGCCTGTTAACGAAATCCGTTGCGGCGCAGCAGAGGCACTTAGTATCCAGATTTCATCGCCAAAAGCTGCCGCCAGTTGCTGACCATCTGGCGAAAATGCCAGCGCTTGCACCTGACGCTCGAGGATAAAATCACTGACCGGTAACTGCTTGCCATCTGGGTAATAAAACCAGATTTGACGGCGACCTGAGCGTTCAGTAACCACTGCCACAGGCCCGTTTGACTGAGGGTTGAATTGCACTGCCCAAACATTGCGGCTGGAATGAAATACTGTTTCAGCCTGGGCTGCAATAGCGCTATTTGTTGCAGCAAACAGCGGGTTTTGCAATCGCTCGACCCAGCTATGCCACAGATCGCCTATCACCGCGATAAGATGACCTTGTGAACTGACCTTCACTGCTTGCGTCTTTTGATCCGTTTCAAGCTGGAAATTAGCCAGGCCGGTAGCGACATCAATAGTCACTAAACGACGGTCACTGCGGTTAATTAATAACTGTTTATCCTCTTTTAACCAACTGATACTCAAAGGGGCTTCCCCTTCGATGCTCCGCAGATACTGGCTGGAGCGCGTAGCAATATCTAACAACCAGATTTCAGCTTTGTGGTGATTATAATGGCGGATAAAAGCCACCTTGGTACCATTAGTGGAGAAAATGGCCGAGCTATCGCGTAAGGCGGTCGGCGGCAGTAAGCTAATCTGTTCACGACTGCCACTGTTGAAGTTATACAACCACAAACTGCTGCCATTCTGACTACGGGCGCGTTCTGGATAGACTAACCATTGACCATCAGCAGACCAGCTTAGATGTCCCAAAACTGAGTCATCGGCAAGGGTAAATAAGCTTTTTTTCAGCTGTGGCTCTAAGGCTGCATCAAAGTGTATTTGTTGCAGCTCAGCTGCGGTTTCAGTCTTGGCAAGATAGATAAGTGAGCGGCCATCCGGACTCCACACTGGGCTGGCTAGCGCAGTTGATTGGCGAAATAACTGCCTTTGTTCGCCTGATCCCAGGTGCTTAAGCATCAGGCTGGTGTGGCGCTGATGCTTGTCAAGGTGGACATAGGCAAGCCATAAACCATCCGGTGATAAGGCGGGATCAAACTCGCTGCCCGCTAATTCAGTTAATTGCATGTATCTGGCAAATGAATCAGCCGACTTTTGTTGCCGCCAATCAGAGCCATAGAAATTAAGCAATAACACCAGCAATATCATGCTGCATAACAACAGGAATGGAATGAACCATCCATCCCGTAATCTAAGCGCTTTTCGCGGCAGGCTTACAGTCGGAATTTTTGCCTGATAAGGTTGTTCAACCACAGATTTAACTGCACTTTGCAATCGGTCTTCTGACACAGAGGCAATCAGCCGGTAACCAACTTTTGAAATGGTTTGCAGATACATAGGTGAAGCTCGATTATCACCCAGGGTCTGACGTATCACCCGAATCACCCTGGTGATACAGTTGTCAGTGACATCAAGCCGGCCCCAGACATGCTGCAACAATTCTTCTCGTGACACTAAACGGCCAGGATGCTGGATAAAATAGTTGATGGTTTTTTGACAAAGATAGTCAAAATCAGCGGTAGAGACAATATTGCCACTTTCATCAAGTCTGGCCAGCTTATCAAGCTCGGCGATATACCACCAGTCACCAACTTTGAGTGTTAGCCTGCCATCCCTGTTATGCATACATAGTGCTCCTTCACCCGCATGGTGAAAAATTAGCACAAAAAGGTTAAATTAAGAACATTTTTTAACTTAAATTTCACTTTAAAGGTTAATTGCAGCTTGAATATCATCTGTTAACAACCATTTCTGGGTAAAGTAACATAGATATCGACACGGGAACCGATAAGCCTAGACATTCATCGGCAGTGAAAAAGTGGATGAATGATTCTGAAAAACACGTCTAAAACGTTTAACCTGTTGAAAATTATTTAATAGCACCAACTATATACAGCTTTCCGAAAGAAAAATAAAAATTAACTTACAGGTTTATCAACGTTAAAATTTAATCAAATTTCAATGTTTCTATCAAAGTAAAAAATTAAACAAGATTCGCACCTAAAATTAGGTGCGAATCAGCTTTAGGCGATAACTTATTAACAATAAGGTCGAACTTGGCATGGTATATCTTGAGAAGTAGCTTCTGATTCAACCTCATTCTTAAATTTTTCGAGTTCTAGCAAGTAAACTTTTTCTTCCTCCGCTCGCTGTTCTGAATCATTATTCAACTGCTGCTCAACTACTTGGCTTTTGATTGGGGCTGTGTCAGGTTCACTTGAAAAAACAGCTAAAGGACATAAAGCAATTAGCAACACAGCTAACATTTTATTTGAATTCAATTTCGTATCTCCTAGTCTGGTTGAAAACAATATCAATTATATTGCATGAACATGTGAATTCCTTACGACCAGAATATAAAAAAATAATAAAATCTTGACCAGATAAAAAATTATTTTAATTCTGCAATATCCATATCTCCATACTCGCCGACAGGCATGTAGATAAACTTTTCATCGAGGCTAACTGAGATACTCTTTAAATCTTGAGATGTAAAAAGACCTGTGTCTTTCATCTGCTTATTTTTAAGGTCAAATGCCATTATGCTAATTTTACTCGAATCTATTCTCTTACTATAATAAATATAGTTCCCCCTTAAAACAAAGTTAGGATGTGTAAAATCACCTTCATTAATATTTAGCGTATCTATATCTTCACGCCCTTTATAACTGATTTTATATTCAGTATTAAAACTTTCTCTGTAAACAATATATTTACCATCAAAGCTTTCACGATAGAAATCAATATCATCTCGAATATGTTCAGATTTGAGTGTTAGGACATCGATTCGAAATAATTTCCAGCGTCCACTACTAATTGTTATATAATTTATGTATTTACCATCATGACTCCAACTAGGCTCACGTATTGCTTTAGTGTTGTCTGAAATTTTTATTGGCTTATTAGTCGCGCTAAATAACCACAATTCATTTCCAACATTTGCAATTAGAGTGTCGCCTTTTGGAGAGAACTCAACACTTTCAGTTAAGTAGTCATTTTTAAAATCACTGACTTGTATTTGTTTACCATTTGGGTAGTAAAACCAGAACTGAAAAATACCGCTTCTATTTGAGTAAACAGCCATTGGACCATCAGGATTTGGATTCACTTGCGCAATACTTTCACTACGACTAGATTTAAATATTTCTTTGACTTCATTCCCACTTTGGAAAAAAGGGTTTCCACGTCTTTCAATACGAGCTTTTCTGAAACTACCAATAACAGCAAACATTCTTCCATTGTTAGATACAAAAATATCACTTGCAGGGCTTTCTGTTTGCATAAAATCTTGAACATGGGAGGTTTCTACATTCACTTTAGAGATACTAGAATTGCTAGTAGGAAATAATATTTCTTGGTCTTCATTGTACCAATCGATATTCATTGGAGGAAAACCTTTTAATTCGGTTATCTTTTTAGTTGCTCTTGTTTCTAAGTCAACTACCCAAATCTGTACAGCTGATGTACCAGAATATCTTAAAAAAGCTACTTTATCTCCTTTTTTTGAAAATCGAGCAGTATAATCACCGATACTAGCTTGAGGTGGGATAGTTAATTGTTCTGCTCTCCCACCAGATAGAGGGTACAACATAAGAACTAGCTGAGATCCATTATCAGCCATATTTGGATAAACAATATACTCACCATCAGGCGACCAGCTAAGCCTACCAGATGAGCTTTTCACACCACATTCAGTCAAAAGTTCATCGCTT
Source organism: uncultured Rheinheimera sp. (assembly GCA_964525695.1). Classification (GTDB taxonomy): domain Bacteria; phylum Pseudomonadota; class Gammaproteobacteria; order Enterobacterales; family Alteromonadaceae; genus Pararheinheimera. The sequence goes on from CAZGHW010000005.1 coordinate 50,843, forward strand.
TTTATCCTTTTATCTGGTTCAAATGTAATCATCCTAATTTGACAATATTCATTTTCAGATATTCTTTGGTATGCGATTGCTTGGCCGTCATACTTCCAAGTTGGACCAAATGCAGGACCATTGTTTTCCACAAGCACTTGTACTTCATTAGTCTCAAGGTTTTGTAGCATAAGTTTGGTTTTTAACGAATCTCCTGAACCATGCACAAATGCCAAATACTTACCATCAGGTGATACCGCAGGCTCAAACTCTAACCCCACCAGGCTGGTAATAGCTTCATATCTGACAAAAGGTACGGTTTCGGCTTGGTCTGGATTTTGGTTTGGGATGAACATTAGATAAACGAAACAAACCAGCAGTAATAATGCGGCGGCGATGCCAATTTGGCGATAGCTGGGTTTGCGCTGCTTGCCAGATACATGCACAGCCTGGGGTTCGGTCGGTAATTCCAGTTCGACCGGATCTGGCATCACCACTTCTGCGATGGGGGCAATAAATCTGAAACCACGTTTTGGAATAGTTTCAATATAGGTCGGCTCGCGACTATCATCCCCTAAAGCCACCCTCAGCACCCGGATCACCCTGGAAATCCGTCCATCGGATACGTCTCTGACGCCCCAGACGTCTTGCAAAATTTCGTCGCGGGTGATCAGTCTGCCAGCATTCAGAATAAAATAATTAATAGCTTTTTGGCATAAGTTATCCAGATCGGCCGTTTCAGTCACTTCGCCGTTTTCATTAATTTTGACTAATTTGTCTTGCTGTGGCAGATACCACCAATCACCGACTTTTAAATGTTGTTCTGGTTTGGTTGACATAATGCGCCCGACTTCCCTGATAACGTGTTTACCTTATCACATCTCAATCACAATTTTCATGCAAAGGCATTTCAACTGAAATTACCGGCAATAACAATACATTAACGCACGAATCTTTGACAAAGCGCCCACTGCTTTTACTGATAAATTGTTTATAAACATTCTCCGGCACCGCTCTGAACAGCGAATTAGCACCAGATTGCTGAAAATATGTTGCAAAAACCGGCAATGCGCCACTGCCGCCAGTTAAGCCGATCGCTTTATTGTCATCGCGCCCTAACCAAATTGTCAGACCAGTTTCATGATCAAAACCAGTGAACCAACTATCACGATAATCACTGGAGGTACCAGTTTTACCAGCAAAACGCTGTCTTGGGAATTGTTGCGATAAACTTTGCGCCGTGCCGCTTTGTGTAGCTTGTTGCAGAGCAAACTGTAACAAATAACTGGCTGAGCTGTTAAACCGTTGTTCTGGCTTGTTTTTACGCTGATATACAGCTTCACCAAGCTGTCCGGTGATGGCTGAAATTGCCGCTAACTGCCGATATTGCCCCTTATTGGCAATAGTCTGATACATTTGTGCCACTTCTAATGGACTCATTTCTACAGCTCCGAGCAGTGAAGAGGGCCGCAATTTCACTTCCCGGGCTAACCCAAGCTGCTGCAAACTTTGCTGCAGTGCAGGCAGCCCCAACTGTAAACCTAAGCGCACAGTTGGAATATTGAGTGATTCACTCAGTGACTGTAACAAACTGACAGGACCGCGAAATCTCTTATCGTAATTTAGGGGCTGCCAATTTTTGCCGCCACTTTTTAAACTCAAAGGTGAATCCTGCAATACGCTGCCCAAGTGAAAACGCTGCGGTTGCGCCAATGCAGTCAGATAAATCACCGGTTTGATAATACTGCCAATCTGGCGTCTGGCCGAAATAGCTCTGTTGTATCCGGCAAATTGCGTCTGGCGGCCGCCAACAATGGCAATTAAAGCCCCTTGCTGATAATCAGTCGCCACGACCGCCCCTTCAATGGCCGGATCCAACTTTTCCAATCTTTTTAACAGCGCAGTTTCGGCGGCTTGTTGCGCCATCGGATCAAAATAGGTGAATACCCGGATGCCATTTTGCAACTGGGTTTTGTCTTCGATCAGGCCGCGTAATTCCTGCCGGACTTTATCAATATAAGCAGGGAAGCGGCCTTTCAGGTGGTGACCCAGCGGGATCACGTCCAGTGACTGACTGACGGCAGCCTGCCACTGACTCCGATCCAACACGCCGCCATCGCGCATCATACCAAGTACTAAGTCTCGCCGTTCTTGCGCCCGGCTAGGAAAACGCCGTGGATCATAAAAAGAAGGTCCCTTAATCACCGCAATCAACAAGGCATATTCATGCGGTCTGAGTTCTGCTAACGGCTTACCAAAATACAATTTGCTGCCAAGACCAAGCCCATGCACCGGATTGTCTTTAAACTGGCCGATAAAAATTTCATTTAGATAGGCTTCTAAAATCTGATCTTTGCTATAGCGATAATCCAGCACCAACGCAATCAGCGCCTCATTGATTTTGCGCAAGTAAGATCGTTGCTGATTGGTGTACATATTTTTCGCCAACTGCTGGGTCAGGGTTGAACCGCCCTGCACTGTTTTACCTGCCAGCAGATTGGCCCACATCGCGCGTAACACCGACCAAGCGGAAACGCCATGATGCTGATAAAAATCACGGTCCTCGACCAGTAATAAAGTATCTTTAATGCTGCGTGGTAACTGCTGTAAAGCCAGTAATTCACGGTCTTCCTGCTCAGCTGCCACTAAATGTTGCAGCAACTGCGGTTCTAACTGGGTGTGACGAATAGCTTTCTGCGCGCGGCCACTGGCCACCGCCTGAATAAACTCGCCAGCAAAGCTGACGCTGATTAGAGCCGCACTGCGATGGCCTGTGGGAAAATCAAAAGCTCTTTGGTAGATCCAGACTTTTTGGCCTTCCACCTGATACTGACCCGGGCCGTTTAAACGGGGATCAGGCCGGTATTGCAGCCGCTGCAACTCATCGAGTAATTGTGCTTGTGATAAATGCTTGCCTGGTGCCAATTCCAGCGCTCTGGCATAAAGCTGCGCCGGAACCTGCCATTTTTGACCTGAAAATAACGTGGTGATTTTACTATCCAGATAAATCAGATAAATAAACAATGTCAATGCCAGCACCAAGGCGACTTTGAGCGAAAACCAACCAACACTATAGTACAAAGGATTGATTTTATTTACTTTCTTGGCTCTGGGTTTTCTGGTCGTCATTTTAACATCGCTTTTTTGGTTTTATTGGTTGGCATCGCCTGCAACGGATCATCGGGCCAATAATGCTTAGGGTAGCGGCCTTTCATTTCCTTTTTCACCTCCTGATAAGCATTTTGCCAAAAACTTGCCAAGTCCCTTGTCAGTTGTAAAGGTTGTCGCGACGGCGATAACAGACTGACAATGACCGCCATCCGACCGTCAGCCACTGTCGGCGTCACCGACTGCCCAAACATTTCCTGTAACCGGATGGCCAGACTGATTTGGCCAGAGTCAACTTGTTCAAAACCGCTGTAATGCAGTGCAGTTTCAGTGCCCAACACTGAACGCCAGCTGGCTGGCAGCCAATGATTGAGTTTTTGTTGCTGCTGATAGTTCAGCCGTTGCCATAATAAAGTTTTGATATCAAGTTTTTGTAATTGCCCTAACTGACTGATGTCGCCAAGTGCCGGCCCCAGCCAATCGGCTGCAGTCGCCTGCAGCGCAACGTCACGACAGTCTGGCCAACCGGCATCCGGTTGCAGCCTTGCTGCCAATAATAATCGTTGCTGTAAATTGCGTGCCGCATCTGACCATGGCAAAGCGCTAAGACCGCGTTTCGATAACCAGTCCAGCCAGGCTTGCTGCCGATCTGCTGCCGTCAGTCCTTGCGAAATATTTTGTCGTTTCAGCACCAATGCGCCCAGTTGCAGACGCTGTTCGGCAATAAAACGGCCGTTCTCTTCATCAAAAGCAAAATAACGTTGCTGGCTCAGCTGCGCCTGCCATTGACTTTGCAAATCCGTAGCGCTGTAGGCAATGGCAGTACTGATGCAGGCCTCTTTACCCAGCAGCCGCAAGTCCGCCACCACCAAATAAGCACTGTGCGCTAGTTCGTCATTAGCCGGTAACACAGCGCCAGTGCCGTTGGCAAGCAGATAACCTTGCCCACGCTGTTGCGCGATGCGATCCGGAAATGCTTGCGCCAATAAAGCGGCAGTCAGTTGTTCAGGCAAAGGTCCTTGCAGTGCTGCTGCATCGGCCTGTAACTGCCGCATCAATTGACGGGCTTGTGGCATTAAAGCGGCACTGCGATGTTGCGCCAATTGACGCAAAATATCACAGCTCTGACTGCGTTTATTTTGCTCCAGATGGCAAACCAACAACACGGCCAGCGCCTGAGCGCCAGCGAAACCTTGTTGTTCATAATCTTTGCCTGCCAGTAACATCGCAGCCAGCCGCGGATCTGTGCCGAGCTGTAACATGGCTTTGCCACGTGCCGTCAGTTGTAATTTAGCCCCTTCCCCAGTGGCACTGAGCGCCCCGAGCCAAACCAGACATTGTTCTGCCGCCGCCAACTGCGCTGCCGGCGGTGGGTCCAGCCAGAATAAATCTGCCACCTGGCAACCCCAACCGGCAATTTCCAAGCGTAAGCCAAGTAAATCAGTGCGCTGAATTTCGGCACTTTCAAAGGCGGGTCGACGGGTCCATTTTTCAATAGTATCAATGCGGTAACAAAAACCAGCTTGTAGCCGACCAGCCCGGCCAGCGCGCTGCACCGCCGCCGCTTGACTGATGGCCACAGTCTCGAGCTTGCTAAAACCCAGTCTGGGCTGATAGCTGGCCTGACGGGCTAGCCCTGAGTCAATCACGACACTAATACCATCAATAGTTAAACTGGTTTCCGCAACATTGGTCGATAACACAATTTTGCGTTGGCCAGCAGGCGCTGGTGCTATCGCTTGCTGCTGTTCGGCCAAAGATAAAGTGCCCAACAGCGGATATAACAACACCTGGGGCGGCAACTGTGCTGATAGCCATTGATAAGCCCGTTCAATCTCGCGCTGGCCGGGTAAAAACACTAAAAAACTGCCGTCATGTTCAGTCAGTAACTGCGCCGCCAGTCTGGCACTTTGTTGCCAGGATTCTTCCTGAGTGGGTGCCTGATAACGCACCTCAACCGGATATTGCCGCCCTTGGCTGACCAACAAAGGCGCCTGCAGCTTTGCGGATAACTCAGCGCCAGCCAAAGTCGCTGACATAATCAGCAGCCGTAATTCATCGTTCAGTTGCCGCACTTCCAGCGCCAGTGCCAGTGCCAGATCCGCCTGTATAGTTCTTTGATGGAATTCATCAAAAATCAGTAAATCAACCGAACTTAGCGCGGGATCTTGCTGGATTTTACGGATCAGCACCCCTTCGGTCACGATCAAGAGTCTGGTACTGGCTGACTGTTGTTGTTCCAACCGGATTTGATAACCCACGGTCTGCCCCACAGCTTCACCCAATTGCTGCGCCAGATATGCTGCGATACTTTTCGCCGCCAGCCGTCTGGGCTCTAGCATGATGATGCGCTGATGGGCAAAAGCAGGATGGCGTAATAAATAAAGTGGTAAATACGTCGATTTACCGGCACCTGGCGGTGCTGTAAGCAGCACCACAGGTTGTTGTTGCAGTTGGCTGACCAGATCAGCGCAAATATCAGCGACGGGTAGAGTCAAAATGTAGTCCATTCAAGCTGCGGACCCAGACGGGTCCGCCTTGCTGTTATGCCGTTTCCTGTAACAAGGTCTGAGCCACTAACCGAATGCCAGTACCAGTTGCGCCAGCGCCCCACAGGCTATTGGCAGTATTATTAAATGCCGCCGCCAGATCGATATGTAACCAGCCTTTACCTTCATTGCCGACAAAACGACTTAAGAAACCAGCGGCATTACTGGCACCACCAGCGCCACCGCCCTTGACCGGTCTACTGTTCGCAGTATCGGCATAAGGTGACGGACATTGCTGTTGATGCCAAGGTTCCAGTGGCAATGGCCAGGCAGGTTCCTGAACTTGTCCGGCATATGAAAGAACGCGATTCTGTAAGTCTTTATCCAGCGCAAATAAGGCGTTGTACTCACTGCCGACCGCCATCATGGCAGCACCAGTTAAAGTTGCCGCATCAATCACCAGCGGCGCGCCTGTGCTGGCGGCATATTGTAAGCCGTCAGCCAGCACCAGTCGGCCTTCAGCGTCCGTATTAACCACTTCTACGCTGACGCCATTTTTATATCTGAGGATATCACCAAGCTTGTAAGCACGACCATTGATCAGGTTTTCTGCACAGCACAAAATCAACTGTACCCGTACCGCCAGGCCTTGCAAAATGGCCAGTGCCAGCGCAGCCGTGACTGTAGCCGCACCGCCCATGTCACATTTCATTGTCAGCATGCCTTCAGAGGCTTTGATCGAATAACCACCGCTATCAAAAGTAATGCCTTTGCCAACCAAAGCCGCCGCCACTTTGGCATCATCCTGCCCGGTTGGGTTGTAATCCAACACCAACATCACCGGCGGCCTGTCACTGCCGCGACCGACCGCATGCAACCCAATCCAGCCTTCGGTCAGTAAGTCCTCACCGACAATAGTGCGTGCGGTGACACTGCCGCGCGGCGCCACAGCTTCAATCAAGCTGACAGCTTCTGCAGCTAAAGTGGCAGGCGATAAATCTTCCGGCGTCTGATTGGTCTGAGTTTTGGCCCAGGCAAAACATTGTTGCAATTGAATTAAATGGGCAACATCGGCCTCTGAGCCGGTCCAACTCACACCGCCAAGTTTCCTGGCATTGCAAAATCCCTGGTAAAAAGCCCACTGTTTATCCAGACTCCAGCCGTCACCTGCTAACTGCACTTGCTGTAAACCTAAACCATCCAGCGTCCGACCGGCTTTTTGCACGGCCCGAAGCGGATCTGTCGCCGGTAAATGGATTTGATATCCTTGTGCGCTCGGCGTCAGCAGTGGATTTTTGCCAAAACGGCCATCAGGGGCAGCCGAGGTCAGACTGATTTGCAGCAATAATGTCATAACATACCTTTATGGTTTAAAGTGCTGTGGCACAACAACGCCAGAATAACTATTAAATAGCGACTCTGGGCTCCAAGTCGTTGGAGTGTATCACAGCAAGACCGGCTCGGCACCGGCCGCTGTTTCGAAAACGCCCCCAGCGCTGCGCCGCAAAACCAGCAACTAACGACCGATATTGCTTTGAGCGACCAGTGGCAGGCCAAACTTAAATCCGATTGCCAAAAATGCTTGTTTAAACACGACATTCTACTTATCAACATGCTGACGGAACACGCTGCCTTGGCTAAAACGCCACACTGTGCAACATCTTGGCACTTAACATAAAAAGCAGCAGGGCAAAGATTTTTTTCAGCATTGGCACCGGTAACTTATGCGCCAACGCCACCCCAAGCGGCGCCGTCAGCATACTCACCAATGAAATCAGCAGCACAGCAGGTAAATAAATGTAGCCAATCGACCAGGCGGGCAAGTCCGTCAACTGATAACCGCTGATGGCGTACCCGATCGTACCGCTCAGGGCAATAGGTAAACCAACAGCCGCTGAGGTGCCAATAGCCTGCTGCAGCCGCACATTACACCAGGTTAAAAACGGCACTGTCAGCGAGCCGCCGCCAATGGCAACAAGTGCTGACACGGCTCCGATGCCAAAACCAACCCCAGCCATCGCCACTTTACCAGGCAAGGTGCGGCTGGCGGCAGGTTTGATATTAAGCAGCATTTGTAGCGCGACATACGCCATAAAAACGCTGAAAAAAATCGCCAGCGCCAGTGCTGGTAATAAAGCGGCGACCATGGCGGTGAGCAAAGTACCGAGCAAAATGCCCGGCGTCAGTTGCCACACCACAGGCCATAACACGGCTTGATGGCGCTGATGACTGCGCGCACTAGCAAAAGAAGTGCTGACAATAGCGGCTAAAGAGGTCGCCAACGCCATATGGACAGCATCAGCAAAATTCAGCGCCATAAATAAACTCGTTAACACCGGCACCATAATGCCACCACCGCCGACGCCAAGCAGACCTGCCACAAAACCAACCACTGCCCCTAAGGCTAAAAACGCCCACCATAATTCCATTCTGACTCCAAAGTTGTCTAAGGTAACAGCGGCTCACCAGACCAGCAAATAAGCATGACTGGTTTTATTTATCAGAGCACCGTTGAACACGACTCGGGCAGTCCCCACTGTTGTCACCGGATTGTCTGCATAATTTCACGGATATTTCAATTCACAAGGCCGATAAACTGGTCTAGATTGTATCGTTTCTTTTTGTCGTATCACCAGGCCATAAATTAAGGTGACGAAGTACGGCGCTGTCTGTATACTTCGGCGGCTTTTTTCATAGTGATTGCGATGGTGCTGATATTCTGCTATCAATAGCCGCCATCTTTTTGCTTGGCACTGTTTTACAGGAGATTACCATGCCAGAAGGCAAAACTAATAAAGCACTGGGTCTGTTAGCTTTAGCCGGCGTCACCCCTTACCAGGAAGCTCCGGGCGAAGAATACATGAACCCGAAGCAACGCGAACATTTCCGCAAAATTCTGGACGCCTGGCGTCAGCAACTGCGGGAAGAAGTGGATCGGACTAAAAACCATATGGCCGATGAAGCAGCCAATTTTCCCGATCCGGTTGACCGCGCTGCCCAGGAAGAAGAATTCAGCCTGGAATTACGTGCCCGTGATCGTGAGCGTAAGCTTCTGAAAAAAATTGAGAAGACTTTACAGAAAATCGAAGATGACGATTTTGGCTACTGTGACACTTGTGGTATCGAAATTGGTATCAAACGCTTAGAAGCCCGCCCGACAGCCGATATGTGTATCGACTGTAAAACTCTGGCGGAGATCAAGGAAAAACAACTCGGCGGTTAATATGACCATCGATGTTGCCCGCTACAGGGGCCGGTTTGCGCCATCGCCATCCGGCCCTTTGCATTTTGGCTCTTTAGTGGCCGCGCTTGGCAGTTATCTGCAAGCCAAATCCCATGGTGGCGAATGGCTGCTACGCATCGAAGATATTGATACCAGTCGGGTACAGCCTGGTGCTGCCGATAGCATTTTGCGCACGCTGGAACAATTTGGCCTGCACTGGGACCAAACTGAAACTTATCAAACGCAGCGACTGGCTCGATATCAGCAGATTTTTACCGATCTCAAACAACAACAACTTATTTATGGCTGTGATTGTAGTCGGGCCCGGATCCAACATTTAGCTGCTGGTTATGATGGTTGTTGCCGTCAGCGTCAGTTACAACAAGAACCTTTAGCCTGGCGTCTGCTTGCTTCACCATCAGCAAAGGCGGATTTAGCCCAAATCCAACCGCACACCGAAGTGAAGACTCACTTTACCGATTTGGTCTTTGGCGATATTGATGTTTCTCCCATCCTCTGCCACGAAGATTACATCATTAAAAGACGGGATGGTTTATTCGCCTACCAGTTGGTGGTGGTGGTCGATGATCTGGACCAGCAAATAGGTCAGGTGATCCGTGGTGCCGATTTAATTGAGATGACCCCCCGACAACAAGCCTTATGCCAGTTGCTGGGCCAGCAAGCACCACAATATGGCCATTTGCCACTGGCAGTGACAGCGCCGGGTCAAAAACTCAGTAAACAAAATCATGCTGCTGATATCCGTCAACAACCAGTTGCGGCCAGTATGACAGCAGCTCTGACGCTGTTAGGCCATCCACCACCGTCAATGCTGACAAATGCCCCCTGCCACGAATTATTAAGCTGGGCACTGCAGCACTGGCAGTTGCAACAGGTCCCAAAACAGCGTGAAGTGATATGGCAGTCCAACAGACGTGATGGATAAAGCAATCATGAGTAATGTTGGACGCCAAGCGTTGGACGCCAAGCGTTGGACTGCCCAACTGCTTGGCAGTTGGTCGAGTCCAACCTACGCATAAACCCATCAAGTTACGTATAAACCCATCAAGTTACGCATAAAACAAACAATAACCAATTGATTTATAATAATTAACCGTCGGTCGGACCAGACACAGCGCGAAGCGATGTGCCAGTCCGACAGGTCTTATCACAACCTTTATCAGTCATTCTTGCCAGACTGCCCGGCAAACCGGTCGAATTCGCCTGACGCTTCATTCTTCACCTCGGTTGAAGGCTACAGCTTACAATTCGAATAAGCCGGAGAATCTCTGGTGATTTCATTCATTTTTTCACCAGTCTGCGGTAAGATAGCGACGTTTTTTTTCGCTGGGCAGCTCATCCATTATTGCTGCCGACCTTGTGTACAGGAGAGCCATCATTATTTCCCGAGTGTTAGATTTTTGTCGTCGCAAATTTGGTCGCAAAATTACCAAGCAAGACCTTGCGCCGCAGACCGGATCCGAGCTGGACTCCGGCACCGCCAATAGCGCTACCACAGGCGCTGCGCATCAGCAACAGAGTTTTGAGCAGGCACCGCGCCAGCACAGCAAACAGTTTCATGATGATGCCACCAGGCGCCGACCACGTCCTGAGCGCTCACCAGCCAGTCGCAAAGGTCCGAAGTTAAATCCGGATCATCAATCGACAGTGTTACCCCCACTGCGGGTGCTGACGCGTGATCAACATGGGGTGTCGCGTAAAGATATCAGCCCTAGTGCGCTGAAAGTATTATACCGGCTCAATGATGCCGGTTACGAAGCTTATCTGGTCGGTGGTTGTATCCGCGATTTATTACTCGGCCAGCAGCCCAAAGATTTTGATGTGGTCACCAATGCCCATCCGGACCAAGTGCGGCAAGTATTTAAAAACTGCCGTTTGATTGGCCGCCGCTTCCGCTTGGCCCATGTGGTGTTTGGCCGCGAAATTATTGAAGTTGCGACCTTTCGTGGTCACCACAGTGGCGGCGAAGAAGATGAAAATATTCCAACCGGCGTGCGCAGTGATGATGGCCAAATTTTGCGGGATAACGTCTACGGCACTATTGAAGAAGACGCTGAGCGGCGCGATTTCACCATCAATGCACTGTATTATTCGGTTAATGATTTTGCCATTTACGATTTTGCCAATGGCGTCGCTGCCATCGAAAACCGTTGTATTGAACTGATTGGCGACCCAGAAACCCGTTACCGGGAAGATCCGGTACGGATGCTCAGAGCCATCCGTTTTGCCACTAAGCTGAATATGGATATAGCCCCAGCCACCGCCGCCCCAATCCCGGAGCTGGCAGTGCTGTTGAAAAATATTCCGGCGCCGCGCCTGTTTGACGAAAGTCTGAAGTTACTGATGGCGGGCAAAGCCTTTGATAACTTTGTGATGCTGCGCGACTTTGGCATTATCAAACAACTGCTGCCGCAACTGCATAAAGTATTAAAGCAAGACAGCGAAGGCAAAGCCTTTTCGATGATTGCCAGTGCACTGCAAAACACCGATGAACGGGTGGCGCAGGATAAACCTGTCACGCCAGCCTTTATTTACGCCGCACTGCTGTGGTATCCGGTCGAACTGCGGATGCAGACGCTATTAGTGGAAAGTGGCCTGAACGATATTGATGCGCTGAATATTGCCATGACCGAAGTGCTGGACGATGTGCAGCGCGTCATTGCCATTCCGAAGCGTTTTACCATGAGTATCCGCGATATTTGGGCCTTGCAGACCCGGCTGCCCAAACGGGCGGGTCGCCGTGCCTTTAAATTGCTGGAATTACCAAAATTCCGCGGCGCTTTTGATTTTCTACAACAACGCGCAGCCGCTGAAGGTGGCGCTTTGACTGAACTGGCGCTGTGGTGGCAACGCTTCCAGTTGGCTGATGAAGCGGGTCGTGAAGCCTTAGTGGCGTCATTGGGCCGTGAAGGCATTGACAGTAAACCAAAACGGCGGCGTAAACCGCCAGCCAGACGCCGGCCACCAGCCGCAGCGGAATAACCAGCCATGACCTTATGTTATCTCGGGCTCGGTGCTAATTTAGCCGAGCCACTGCAGCAATTACAACAGGCGGTGCTGGCGTTGTCACAACTGCCGGGCTGTCGTTTAGTGGCGGTGTCGTCTTTTTATGGTTCTAAGCCAATGGGCCCGCAGGATCAGCCGGATTATGTTAATGCCGTGGCTGCGCTGGAAACCAGCTGCAGTGCCGAACAGCTGCTGGATTTATTACAACAGATCGAGCTCAATCAAGGCCGCCAGCGCAAAGCTGAACGCTGGGGTGCCCGCAGTCTGGATCTGGACATCTTGTTGTTTGGTGATCAGATCATTAACACCCCAAGGCTGACTGTGCCGCACTATGGCATGAAAGTCCGCGAGTTTGTGTTATATCCACTGGCCGAAATTGCGCCAGCGCTGCAACTGCCAGATGGTAGCAGCCTGGCTGAGCTGTTAACGCAAGTGCCTCGCAACGGCCTGACCGTGCTGGCTGCTAGTCAGCTCCCTGTCAGTTCAACAGCGCTGGCCGCATTACCCTAGCAAAATAGTTGCTCTTAGTCGTCGGATATGTAATCTTGCGCGCTTAAAACCAATGGTCGGATGAGGACTTTATGGCAAAAATTACCACCTCGCAATTGCTGAAACTCAAGCAACAAGGCGAGAAAATCACCGCGCTGACTGCTTATGATGCCAGCTTTGCCAAGCTGTTCGCCGATGCCGGTGTGGAAGTATTTTTAATTGGCGACTCGCTGGGCATGGTGTTACAGGGTCATAGTGATACCCTGCCTGTCACCACCGCCGAAATTGCTTATCACACCCGTTGTGTCCGCGCTGGTGCGCCGCAGGCCTTTGTCATTGCCGATATGCCTTTTATGAGTTACGCCACCACAGAGCAAGCCTTTAGTAATGCCACCCCGCTGATGCAGGCTGGCGCCAATATGGTAAAACTCGAAGGCGGTGAGTTTTTATTACCGACCATCAAAGCGCTAACCGAGCGTGGTGTACCTGTGTGTGGACACCTGGGTTTAACGCCACAATCGGTGCATCTGTTTGGTGGTTTTAAAGTACAGGGCCGCGACAGTGCTGCCGCTGAGCATATTCTGGCGCAGGCAGTGGCACTGGAACAAGCCGGGGCACAGTTGCTGGTGGTCGAATGTATTCCGTCAAGCCTCGCCAAACGCATCAGCGAAACCTTAACCATTCCGGTGATTGGCATTGGCGCTGGTGCCGATACTGATGGTCAAATTCTGGTGATGCACGATCTACTCGGCATCAGCACCGGTTATATTCCGAAGTTTTCGAAAAATTTTTTACAGGAAACCGGCGATATCAAAAGAGCAATTAGCAAATATATCACCGATGTGAAACAAGGCACTTTCCCGGGGCCAGAACATAGTTTTAACTAAGCCAGCAGAGTGTCCGCTGCCGCTATTTATAAGCTGCGGTGACTGGCAAGCCAATGCCAGCACCGGCTTGCCAGAGGTTTTGTATGCAAATCATCACTGAATTATCTGAACTGCGTGCCACAGTGGCAGCCTGGCGGCTGGCCGGTCTGAAAGTGGCTTTTGTACCGACCATGGGCAACCTCCATGCCGGTCATTTTAAACTGGTGACTAAAGCGCGCGAACACGCCGATAAAGTGATTGTCAGTATTTTTGTCAATCCAATGCAATTTGGCCCGACCGAAGATTTAGCCAAATATCCGCGCACTTTGGCCGATGATTGCGCCGGCTTAACTGCCCATCAGGCTGATGCGGTGTTTAACCCAAGCGCCGAGCTGATGTATCCGCATGGACTAGCCCAACAAACTGCAGTGGAAGTACCGGCCATTGGCGATCAGCATTGTGGTGCCAGCCGGCCTGGTCATTTCCGCGGTGTGGCAACTGTGGTCAGTAAACTGTTTAATCTGGTACAACCGGATGTGGCGCTGTTTGGCAAAAAAGACTATCAGCAACTGGCTGTGATCCGCCGTTTTACGGCCGATTTATCCTTCCCGGTTGAAATTATCGGCGTCGACACCGAACGGGCAGCCGACGGTCTGGCACTGAGCTCCCGCAATGGCTATTTAACCGCCGCCGAACGGCAACTGGCACCGCTGATTTACCAGCAGCTGGGCTGGCTGCAACAGCAAATTGCGCAGGGCTTCAGCGATTTCCGCCTGCTGGAACAACAAGCAGCCGCCGGCTTACAACAAGCCGGCTTCCGGCCGGATTATATCCATATCTGTGAGCGGCAACAGCTGACACTAGCCGACAGCAACAGCAGCCCGCTGGTGATCCTGCTTGCCGCCTGGCTGGGCAATACCCGGCTGATTGATAATCTGGAAGTGTAACAGCCTTGAGGTTTTGCATGGATGCCAGCACAGTGGCTGGCATTCTGCTATTGTTCGCCAGCTGATGTGGCTGCTGTCGGGATCAAAAACTGCTGCCGCAAGTCAGTCACATTAAGTGGACCAAACACTGAAGAATCGGCATGGATCGCATAAAGCTCAAGAGCTTTAATTTGTTTGGTTCGGATGGGGCCGAAATGTCTGGAATCGCGACTTCCATTTGGGTTATCGCCTAACACAAAATACTCTCCGGCAGCCAGCCGGAACAGTTGCTGATTGACTTCACAAGCATGAATAGGCTGGTATCGTACAGGTTGCCAGTTATTTTTCAGGCTAAAAAGGTAATTGTTGATATAAACAACACCATGACACACATGAACCCGATCGCCCGGTACCCCATGAATACGTTTGCGCAGTAATTTTTCGTTATTTTGATGATCAACAAAACTGACCATATCACCCCTGCCAAACTTCTGCACTCCTGTGCGGGCAAGCACCACATCCTGTGGTTGAATCGATGGATAATTGGACAAGCTCTCGGCACCAGTAAAAACATAACCCGGCAGGAACAACATCACACAGTACTGCAGCAGCAAACCGGGCAACAGCGCCATAATCGCCAGCCAAACCCTAAAGCGGCGCCAGACCAGCACTGTAGTGCCAAGGGCTAAAGCCGTACCGCCCCACGACCACAGATTCGACAATTGCGGTTGCTCAACTATTTTAAAGCCAATAAAAACGCCCCAGTACAACAAATGCACCAGCGCTAATGAGCATAGAAATTTCACTACTTTTTCCCCAGTTCAGTTTTAAAAGGCAAACAACAGTGTTTGCCTTCAGCTCAAAGTTATTAACATAACGGTTTAAGGGGGTGGTAAACCCTCGCCAGGGTAAGGTGGAATATAAGCTGATCCTCCACCTCCACCTCCATATCCACCTCCATACTCATCACCTCTTAAAAGAGTAACGACTGAGACAGTCCAGCGCGACCAATGGCCTCCTGCCACATCTGCAGTTTGTGCCATGGGTAAAACATGTTCATCCAGTGATAAATTGACCAGCTGTGATTTTTTAAGCTTAAGTTGCATTGTCAAATGTTCCCTCAAAAGATACTTGCCATCATTTGGCGTATGGATGACAACATAAAAACACAGACCAGACCAGACGATTAAATTATCACAAATAAATCACTAAAAAATCACATATAACACAAAAATTGGTTTATCAAACTAAAACTGCAGACAGATTATGCGTATCTTGTCGACTAAAAAAGAATCATCATTCGCTGTCAGTCCCCACATTGTCATGATGCTTCCCCATTAAATCGATCTTAATCAGCGCATTCTGTTGCATAAAAGGCATCAACATGGATAAAAACCAATAATTTGCGCTAAAACTGTAATCGAATCATGATACTTTATCGCAAACACTGAATAGCGTTGCTGCTCATCGACCTTTAGCTGGCAGCAAAATTTTCTCCAAGCAATTGACGCTTTAGCTCACTAAAGCGTTGAACGGACTAAGGTTACAGCTAAGGTGCTACGGGATTTGGTATGATAGCGTGGCGCTGGTGCGCTTTGTTACTGGCGAGTATAACAACGATAGTCGTTGCGATTTTGCCGCAGCAAGCTGGCAGTCTGGCTTGCTGCCGGAGTTATTGTTCTGGTATTTACTTAATAAGGAAATAAAAAAATGGCTACACAAAGATTTACGCTGGATGCCGCAGGTGATATTGATTCTGTCGAAAGTTCAATCACGGTTGATAAAGGTGAAGTGATTACGTTTGAACTGGAAAATAATAGCGGTTATCCGGTACTTGACTGGGGTTTATATTTCAATAACCCATTCACCTATAATCAAAATATGCGTTATTCATTTGGCTCTACTGCACATAGCGGCAACCTATATACAGCTGAACAAACTGTATGTCAGGATACAGATACAGATAAAGTTGCTATGTATAATGCTTATGCCATTTATGTTTTAGTTGAAACCCCAGAGGGCCAACAACATATTTATCAAAGAGATCCAGAAATCATTGTCAATGGTGGAGAGATCATTAATTAACGATGTATAGCTTAGCTCAATGATGAAGTAGACCTGCATCAATCAGAGCCTGAAACTCAGGCTCTTGCTTAATAGAATCAATAGAATAGCCCTGACTAAGTGCATTTTTAAGAATTGAAACTGCTTGCTCCCTGTTCTGGCATATTTCATACATTTGTGCTGCCATGACCATCATTTGAACATCATTATAATTTTTTACTTCAAGCGATGTTTCAAGTGCTTTATGGCATTGCTCGGCTTTTGCCAAATAAAGAGCGAGTCTTATTTTAAGGCGTTGACTACCCGGAGCGGCTTCAAGCCTTGGCAATAATAATTGAATCGCCTGCAAGTAACTGTCAATTGATTTTTCTTTCTGCCCAGCCCAACGATAACCATCGCCTAGATTAGCCCACAATATCAACTGTTTGGGCCCAAAGCTGACGGCTTTCTCAAAATATTGTACTGATTCCGTATATTTTTTTTGATAAAACAGCACGCTGGCGATATTTGAATAATTATTGCCATTTTCTGAAAGCGCTAACGCTTTTTTGAAAGTAACTAACGAAGCATCTGCATCACCAGCTGCAAATTGCAATGCACCTAAGGTTTGTATGACTTCGTTGTTTTCAGGGCTCATTTGATTGAGCAAAGCATATTGTTCCATCGCTTTATCTAATTGAGAGGTTCGATAATAAAAGGTCGCAAGCAAGTTACGGATGGACCAATTATCCCGGATACTTAGTAATTTTTGGTAAGTCTGTTCGGCACGAATATGATCGCCTTGACTGGTATAAATAAAAGCCAAACCAGATAACGCTTGAATATTATCTGGTGATTCAGTCAGTACCAGATTAAAAATATGGGTTGCTTGCTCAAATTCATTTTTCAGTAAATATAATTCAGCTTGTAACAACAGAATGCTTTTCACATCCGGGAACTGAGTGACTAATTGCTCAATCGACTGCTTTGCTAATTGGTACCAATGTTCGAAATCCCGCAGTTTGGCAAGTTTCAGATATGCTCGGTTGAGTTCAACTTTTGCGTTAATAAACTCAGGGTTTAACCGTTCTGCGGTTTGAAACTCAGCGACAGCCTTGTCTAGATTATTTTGATAATCAAAACGATACAACAAACTCAGCCCGGTTAAATAATGCTGATAGGCCCGATCATCAGTCGCGCTGCCGCGCGATAGCCGGTGGTTGAGTTGTGCCGGTAATTGCCATTGTAATAAGTCAAGCACCGCAGTGCGGATCTGTTGTTGCGCCTGGTCCCAGCCATTTAGTGGCAGATCCAGTTCTGTGCTGCGGATGACCCTGTTATTGCTGGCATTGACCAGCGACAGGCTAAGGCGGCGGGTGGCGCCCAGATGTTGCACACTGCCCTGCACTACTAAATCGACGGCAAACTGGCGATGTAATGCACCAACGCTGGGTTGTTTTAACTGACTGATTTCAGCTGCCGGGATCACCCAGTAGTCCTGATTTTGTTCACCCAGCAGGGCTAAATCGTGGCTCAGACTCAGGCCCAGTCCTTTAATAAAGCCATCCAGCGCCGGATCGGCGCCAATATTTTCAAACGGCAATAACGCCAGCGTCTGACCCCCACCCAAAATATCCTCACGGCCGACACTGGCTTTACCCAGCCATAACATTAGCAGCAGGGCCAGACAGACTAGCGGTAACCAGAATTGCCAGCGGCTGAACTGATACCAGCGGCCCAGGCTGAGTTTGCGCTGTTGTTGCTGCAACAGGCTGTGCAGTTGTTGCCACACCAGCGCCATACTGGCCGGTCGGGCGCTGGCATCAGGTGCCAGACATTGCCGGATCAGCTGTTGCAGCGCTGCGGGTACCTGCTGGCTGCTGACCGGCGCTAACCGCAACTGATGCCCGGCGATGGCCTGCAAAGTTGCCGCGGCATCCGCGCGTAAAAACGGGTGTTGCCGGTAAAAAATTTCGGCCAGTAAAATGCCAAAACTAAAAATATCACTGGCGGCGCTGGCCTGAGCGCCCGCACTGAGTAACTCCGGCGCCAGGTAAGGCAAGGTGCCTTTGACCACACTTTGGGTGGTATGTTGTGACCAGTCATTGGCGCTGGCTAAGGATAACAACGGCTGCGATTGAGCGCTGCTGTCTGCTGCAGTTGATGCTGCGGCGGACAACTCAGCAGACACCCCGGCTGCAAGCGCCTGGCTGCTGGCTGTTTTGCTGTCAGTCGTTTGCGACTGCCGGCTGGCCATACCAAAATCCAGCAGCTTCACTTGCTGCTGTTCATGCAAAATCATCACGTTAGATGGTTTTAAATCACGGTGGATCACCCCGGCCTGGTGCGCAGCACTGATGCCAGCCGCCATTTGCACCGCGAGTTGCAGTTGTTGCACCAGCAGCGCCTGGGGCGAGCTGTCAGCATCTGGACTAGCATCTGCATCAGCATCTGCCGCAGGCTCTGCAGTCTGGCTTAACCACTGCTGTAAGGTCTGCCCTTCCAGCCATTCGGTGACAATATAAGGCTGGCTGCCGCTATGGCTGATATCAAATACCGTGACAATATTCGGATGCTGTAACGACGATAATAACCGCGCTTCTTCCAACTGCGCCTGCAGATGATAAAAGGCGGCCTGTTGCTGGCGCAGCACTTTGAGCGCGACAAAACGACATAACCTGGGATCATAAGCACGATACACCACGCCCATGCCACCTTCACCGGCTTTTTCCACCAGTTGATAAGGTGCAAAACTTTGGGCTGGATCAAGCTGAGAACTTTGGCTGGCCGACACTGCGGACGCCTGCGCGCTTAGCAGCGGCGGCGTCAAGGGGGGCGTTAAGGCTGGCGTCAAGGCTGATGTCAAAATGGCAGACTGCGCTGACTGCGCTGCAGCCGGGCCCCGCAGCACAGTGGCAAGGCTGGCACCACATTGCTGACAACGGACCGCCAGTGGCGAATGACTGGCCTGACAAACCGAACATAACATCAGTTAAGCCCTGGGCGCATGATGGCGTAATAAATCCAGTTCAGTGGCGGTCAGTTGCTGCTGACTGGGTTTATGCTGGCAAACGCGGTTTTTGCCGCTGCGCTTGGCTTGATACATCGCCTGATCAGCGCATTCAATAAAACGATAAGCCAGATTATGTAACGCAGTATGGTATTCAGCCACACCGAGACTGGCGGTAATTTGCAGCGGTTGCGGCTGGCCGCGCAGTGGCAATAGCAATGCAGCGATATCCTGCCGCAGCCGTTCGGCATGTTGCACCGCGCCCTGTAGCGCTGTACCTGCCAATAACAACACAAATTCTTCGCCACCAAGCCGGCCGACCACATCGGTTTTACGCGCGGCGTTTAACATCAGCCGGGCGACTTTTTTCAGCACTTCGTCGCCGACCAGATGGCCGTGCACGTCATTAATTTGTTTGAAATTATCAATGTCGAGGAAAATCAGACTGCAGGGATGACCATAGCGCTTGGCCTGATCCATCGCCTGGGTGATATGTTCTTCCAGCATATTGCGGCTGAACACCCCGGTCAGGTCATCGGTCAGCGCCCGGCTTAAACAAATGGCGCTTTTCAGCGCAAGTCCAAGTTGTAACTGTAAAGTCCGCAAAAAAGCTTGTTGCAGATGACTGAAACAATAAAGCCCAGGGCTGTCCAGATACAACACCGCCATCACATCATCAGCATAAAAAATTGGCAGCGCCAGCAAACTTTGCACTGTGGCTTTGCTGCTGTCGCCTTGCTCGGCACAGGCAGCTTCAGCAGTGGCATCCCCCAACAGCTGCGCTGCGACAGCACGGATTTGCAATGGGTGTTCCAGCGACAACAGCTGACGCTGTTCAAAACTGTGCCGTGCCAGCAACTGACTGAACTGCACCTGCGGATCCAAACTTTCGATATCGCAGGCGGCCGGATAAGCATGATCGGCGCAGATGTCAAAACACTGTTCGCGACTGTCCCACAACAGCATAAAACCGCGGGCGGCGCCGAGCACATCGGCCAGCAGCGGCATGGCATTTTGTAGCAGCGCCTGATGGCCCTGGGTTTGGTTCAGTAAGGTATTCAGTTGTTGCAACAGGGTATTTTGCGCCGACCAGATATCGGTTTCCTGCTGAATTTGGTTAAATTGTTGTTCCAGTTGCTGGCTGAGCTCACTGACCAGCGCCGGTTGCTGACTGGCCTGCTGCAATGCATCCAGCGTCAGTTGCCGCACCTGGCTGAATCTATGCTGCAGCTCATGCAAGGCCCAGATAGCAAATTCTTGCTCTTGTTGTAAATCGGTGACCCGGCGCATCTGTACCGTCTGGCGGCCAAACTGCAATTCAGCATTTTGCAATAATGCTTCCAGCTTGACCGGCGCCAGTTGCTTTTGATTCACCTGGGTGCCAAAACGCGAATTCATATCGCGCAGGAAAATGCCCTGCGCTGTGACCATAATTTCGGCATGATGGCGCGACACACTGGCATCACTCAGCACCAATAAATTATCCGGCGAACGACCAATAGTGAGCGGTTGACCATCAAGCTGTAGCCGGACTGAATGCGGTTCACCCGCTTCGGTCCAGTCAAATTCAATGATTAATGGCTCATGCATGGCACTGCTCTCTGCTTGTTCACGGTAAGTTTCAGCCCGCTCCGCCCTCCCTGTTTGCGGGTAAGGCATGGCATTGCTCTGAGAATGATTCATTTATTTTTTATATTGTTTAAGCATGTCGACAAAACAACTGACCATAACCTCTCAAGATTACCACAGAGAAAATTAATCAACTAGCGGGCAGATCGGGCTTTATTAAATAGAAAAGCCAGAAAATATCAGCTTTGGCCAAGGAGCAGTCAGTTTGATGCTGTTTAAGCAGTATTAGCTGGCAAGCCGGCATTGTCTGCTGGCAGATTTCAGCCAGTGCGGAACTGGCTTTGGCTGATAACAGCATCACTCAATGCCCAGCACTTTACTCAGTGGGCGGGTTTTGTTCTGTCACTACCTCCGGCGCGGCTTTTTTCAGCCGGCCAGATTGCAGCAAAGCTTCCCGTAGCAGAAATTCAATTTGGCCATTGACACTGCGAAACTCATCGTCGGCCCAGCGTTGCAGGGCCAGTAACATCTGTTCATCCAGCCGCAGGGCAAAGGCTTTTTTTGCCATAATCCACTCCGAAGCTGCTGCCAGTTAATATAAAGTGCCGGTATTGATCACAGGCTGCACATTATGGTCGCCACAAAGCACCACCAGCAAATTGCTGACCATAGCAGCTTTACGCTCTTCATCCAGCTCGACCACGCCTTTTTCTGAGAGCCGTTGCAGGGCCATTTCCACCATGCCAACCGCGCCTTCGACAATTTGCTGCCGCGCCATCACCACAGCCCTGGCTTGCTGGCGCTGTAACATAGCACTAGCAATTTCCTGCGCATAAGCCAGATGACTAATGCGGGCTTCGATCACTTCAACGCCAGCTTTTTGCACCCGGTTCTGAATTTCAGTGCGCAGCAAATCGGTGATTTCATTGCCGCTGCTGCGTAAACTGACCTGATGTTCCATTTCAGCTTCATAAGGATAACTGGACGCCAGCAGCCGGATCGCCGCTTCACTTTGAATGCTGACAAAGTTCTCGTAATCTTCCACTTCAAACACAGCTTCGGCACTGTCCACCACTTTCCACACCACCACGGCCGCAATATCCACCGGATTACCGGCATGGTCATTCACTTTTAACTTGCTGCTTTCAAAGTTGCGTACCCGCAGACTGACTTTCTGTTTGCTGAAAAACGGATTGGCCCAGCGCAGGCCATTAGTAAAATCGGTGCCAACATAACGGCCAAACAATTGTAACACCGCCGACATATTGGGCTGCACCATATAAAAGCCAAACCAGCAGATCAGCGTTGCCACAAACCAAAGCACAGCGGCAATTTTCAGGATGCCCGGCAAAGTAATCACTGCGAATACGGACGCAAATTGCGACGCCAACAATACCGCCAACATGACAAAGCCTGATTTACTCCGCACCGGCATTTCACGCACAACCACTACATTACTCATAAGCCACCTCAATGTGATATCAATTTGATATCACCCTAGACCGTTTTTTCAGCAACTGCAAGCTAGCTTAGAAAAAAAGGTCTAAAAATGGGCAAAAAAAAAGCCCGCCATGGTCAAACCGGCGGGCTTGTTGCACGCAGCCTTGCGTTGGCAGTGGCTATGGCTGTGGACGATTAGTTGAGCGTTACTTTGGCAAACTTACGTTTCCCGACTTGGAAAATAGTGCTGCTGCCTTTGGCAAACTCCAGCTTGCTGTCTTCCACTTTTTCGTCGCCATTGAGCTTCACAGCACCTTGTTTAATCATCCGCATCGCTTCTGAAGTACTTTCCACTAAACCAGCTTCTTTGAGCAGTTGTGGAATGGCAATGCTTTCTGTTGCAAGCGTTAAGGTCAGCTCTGGAATATCATCCGGCAGCGCATTTTTGCTAAACCTTTGGGTGAAATCGGCATGCGCTGCTTCAGCTGCGGCGTCGTCATGGAAACGGGCAATAATTTCTTTTGCCAGCTCAATTTTAATATCGCGTGGATTACGGCCAGCGGCGGCTTGTTGCTTCAGCTCAGCAATCTCGGTCAAAGGACGGAAACTGAGTAAATCATAATAACGCCACATCAAATCGTCGGTAATGGACATCATTTTGCCAAACATCTCAGTCGGGCTGTCAGTAATACCGATATAGTTGCCCAAGGACTTAGACATCTTCTGCACGCCATCTAAGCCTTCCAGCAGCGGCACCATGATGACAGTTTGCGGCCGCTGACCTTCGTCTTTTTGCAGCTCACGCCCCATTAGCAAGTTAAAGCGCTGATCGGTACCGCCCATTTCGATATCGGCCTGTAACGCCACTGAATCCCAGCCCTGCACCAGCGGATATAAAAACTCATGGATAGCAATCGACTGATTATTGGCATAACGCTTTTTAAAATCGTCCCGCTCCAGCATCCGCGCCACAGTCTGACGCGCTGCCAGTTTGATCATGCCAGCCGCACCTAATTGCTCCATCCATTCCGAATTAAAAGCAATGCGGGTTTTCGCCGGGTCCAGAATTTTAAATACCTGGTCCTGATAGGTTTTGGCATTGGCCAGCACATCTTCCCGCGTCAGTGGTTTACGGGTGACGTTTTTGCCGGTCGGGTCGCCAATCATACCGGTGAAGTCGCCAATCAGGAAAATGACCTCGTGGCCAAGCTGCTGGAAAGTTCGTAATTTATTGATCAGAACTGTGTGCCCCAGGTGCAAATCCGGTGCGGTTGGATCAAAGCCAGCCTTCACTTTTAACGGTTTGCCTTCCTTTAATTTAGCAACCAATTCTTCTTCTAATAACACTTCTTCACAACCACGCTTGATCTCGGCTAAAGCCTGTTGCCACTGCGTCATGCGCTTCTCCTTCGGATAATTTTTCGCCTGAATTTGTAACTGGGCATTCTACTGCAACATTCCTTGTGATTAAACGCACAAAACTCTTGGATCTTGCAAAAAATCGTTATATGCTCATTTTTTACGTGGTTTCCCTGATAATAATAAGAGATGCGCCTTCTATGCTTTCATCTTTGCCCACTAAACACCGGTTTATAATCGCCGGGTTAGCGACATTTTTGTCCGCACTATTATTGCTGCCATCAGAAAAGGCAGAAGCCTCGAAAGATGCAGAAAAAAACAGTCTGGAAATTGGCAAGCGCTATAGCTTAGCTGTCCCTGTTGTTACCGAATCCTTAACCCAAAGCGCTGATGTAACTTTGCCACAAGAAGACAACTCACTGGAGTGGGTGTCGGTCGAAGTGAACAAAGGCGACGTGTTAGGTGCGGTATTTCGCAAAGCAAAAGTCGATGCTGTCACTATGCAAGCCATCCTCGACAGCGGCAAAGATGCCAAAACGCTGACTCGGTTATTTCCGGGTGAACAGTTGGAGTTTGGTCTGGCTGCCGACGGCTCATTACAAGAATTGCGTTACACTATCAGCAACTTAAAGACGTTACGCGTGCAACGTCAGGCTGATGGTAGCTTTGAAAGTAAACAACTGCAAAAAGAAATTGAAGTCCGTACTGAAGTGGTCGCAGGTGTCATTAGCGGTAGTTTCTGGGGCTCAGCGATTAAAGCGGGTTTGAGCGAAGGCCAAATTCTCGATTTAGCCAACGTTTTTGGTTACGACATCGACTTCGCGTTAGATATTCATTCTGGTGATACTTTTAGCGTGATGTTTGAACGCAATTATGCCGAAGGTCAATACATTGGTAACGGCGCTATTATTGCAGCGCAATTCCAAAACCAGGGCCAGGTGTATCAGGCCGTGCGTCATACTGATGGCAACTTCTATAAACCTGATGGCGGCGGTATGCGTCAAGCCTTCCTGCGAGCCCCAGTCAACTTCCGGTATGTCAGCTCTAACTTTAATCCGCGTCGTCTGCACCCGGTACTCGGCAAAATTAAAGCCCACAACGGCGTGGATTATGTCGCGCCAGTTGGCACGCCAATTATGGCAGCTGGTGACGGTAAAGTGATTATTTCGGACATGAAAGGCGCCAATGGTAACTATGTGGTGATCCAGCATGCCAACAATATTCAGACCAAATACCTGCACTTATCGAAACGGGATGTGAAACGCGGTGATAAAGTGAAACAAGGTGATATCGTGGGTCGGTTAGGCGCCACGGGTCGCGTCACTGGCGCACACTTGCATTATGAATTTGTAGTGGGTGGTGTGCACCGTAACCCAAGAACAGTGAAGTTACCGCAAGCAGATCCATTGCAAGGCGTGGCGAAAGTGAAGTTTGCCAACAATGCCAAACAGCTGATTGCCCAGTTAAAATCACATGAACGTGTGGTTCTGGCTGCCAACCAGTAAACTGCGTTGATGACTAGTTCAGCACTTTATATCGGTATCATGTCAGGCACCAGCCTGGATGGTATCGATGTGGTGCTGACTGATTTTGCTGAGCCCTTTCCGAATCTGCTCAGTAGCCTGTTAGTCCCCTACCCTGCAAGCATCCGCACTGCGTTGGCACAACTCAGTCAGCCTGGTGACAATGAAATTGAACAACTCGGTTTACTGGAAGCGGATCTGGCCGATTGTTATGCCAGCGCGGTGACGCAACTGCTGCAGCAAAGTGGCTATGCGCCAGCACAAATCCAGGCAATTGGCTGTCATGGCCAAACCATCCGCCACAGGCCCAATGGCCGGCAGCCGTTCAGTTATCAAATTGGCGATATGCACCGGCTGGCAGCGCTGACTGGTATTCGGGTGATTGCGGATTTTCGCCGTAAAGATATTGCTTTTGGCGGTCAGGGCGCGCCGTTAGTGCCAGCTTTTCATCAGGCTATTTTTGCCGACAGCCAGCGCGGTCGCTGTATTTTAAATATTGGCGGCATTGCCAATATTACCCTGTTAGTGCCGCATCAGGCGGTACAGGGGTTTGATACCGGTCCCGGTAATTGTCTGCTGGATAACTGGATTGAACTGCAGCAAGGCTTGCCTTATGACGCCAATGGCGCTTTTGCGACATCGGGTCAGTTACAGCCTGAGCTCCTGCTGAAACTGCTGTCGGATCCTTATTTTCAGCAAACTGGCCCGAAAAGCACTGGCCGTGAATATTTTCAACTGCAATGGCTGCAACAACACTTAACCGGTAGCCACTACAGCGCGGCCGATGTGCAGCGTACCCTCAGCCAATTTAGCGCCGGCACTATGGCATTGGCGATCAGCCGTTATCCGGTGCAGGAAGTTTTTGTCTGTGGCGGCGGGGCTTTTAATCCACAGCTGCTGGCAGATTTACAAAGCCTGCTCCCCCAATGCCGCATCAGCACCACCGCCGAACTTGGCGTCGCACCAGATTGGGTCGAAGCCATGGCTTTTGGCTGGCTGGCTTATGCGTTTGATCTACGCATTCCAGGCAATGTGCCAGCAGTGACTGGCGCCCGCCAATCTCTGGTACTGGGACTGGAGTTTCTGCCGCATTAAAGCGCGGCAGACCTGCAATTATTGACTTGCTTTGAGATCAGCGCGCAGTAGCTGACTAATATCCTGACTAACGTTCTGCCATCCATGTGCCAGGGTATTCACTAAAGCCGGATAACCAGCGGCAGGCTGCGGCAGTTGCCAGGAAAATTGTTGTTGCAACATGCCAGCAGGCGTCGACAAACTAAAACGCCCCGCCACCATCGCCATGCCCTGACTAGAACCATGGAACTGCTCAACCTGCACCAGCACCCGCGCATGTGGCCCTTGTGGCGCCCGATCTGTCACCCGGTAGCCAGGCAAGGCTTGTGCTAGCTGTTGCAACAACAAGCGGGTTAGCTGTTGATCCAGTGCTTCAGCCCACTGGTGCTGGACAGTTTTAAACAATTCGACTTCCGAGGTTTGCAAAATCAGCGCATTGGTGTTGAGATAATTCGCCACCATCACCGGCTCGACCACCAAGACCGGCGCATTGACTGCCAACTGTTGCTGATTTTGCGCCAGCTGCGGCAATTGATAATAAAACATCTCAACTGGCGAGCTGCAGGCAGTCAACAGCAGGCTCAACCCGAGCAGGGAAGCTGCACTGGCAGAGCACAACTTGCGACAAATCGACTTCATGGCTGAGTTCCTTGTTCTGGTTCCGGATCGGCTTTTGGATCAGCACTGATCACCAGTGCATTACTTTGCTGATTAAGTGTCTGCACCACAGGTTGCAAATCGCGCAGCACTTTATCCAGCGCCTGTAAATTGCTATTGATCCGCTCGTATACTGGCGAGCCAGGGCTGAAACCCTGCAAGGTCTGGCGCATTTCAGCGAGACTCTTATTCAGTTCAGCAGGCACGGCTTGGCTGCTGTCTTTCGCCACCAGCGCTTCCAGGCTTTGGATCAGTTGCTGACTTTGCTCCATCAGCAAGCGGGTTTGATTGAGCGTGGCTGAACTATCCGCCAATACTTGCTCAACCGGCAAGTTATTGACTTTATCCAGCGCCTGCAGCACTTTTTGTTCGATATGGCCCAAGCCAGAACGGGCGGTCGGTAACAAGTTATAGCCTGCAAACTGTTCCAGCGGCGGTAAAGCTAACACTTCCACAGCAGCGGTCTGAGGCGCTGCCGCAGTCGTCACTGCCTCTGCAACTGCTGGCGCAGCCACGGGCTCAGGCGCTAAGGCCGCAGTCACAGTGGTGGTCGATGGTTCTGGGCTGACAATATTTAAATCAACGTACAAACCACCGGTCAGTAAATTACCGGTTTTTAACACAGCTCTAAGACCCTGTTGTACTGCTTGCTCCAATTCCAGTTGCAGCTCCTGTAGCGTCAGGCTGTCATACAAACGGCCTGCTTCAACCCGGATCAACACCGGAATGCCACGGTTAAAAGCAATTTGCAGTGGTTTTTTCATATTAAAAAAATGCGGGACTGTCATCACAGTGCCAATCCGCACACCGCGATATTCCACCGGCGCACCTGAAGTTAAACCACGCACAGATTCATCAAAAAACAGCAGGTATTCCAGATATTCATTGTAAAGCCCATCCTGAATACTTTGTTTATTCTGAAACAATTGGAACTGGCTATTATTTTTCGCTTGCTGGCCGCGCGGCCAGCCTTCCAAGACATCAAAGGTGACGCCACCACTTAATAAAGTCGTGACTGACGCCATTTCAATCCGCACCCCTTCAGCTGACATATCCAATGCCATGCCGCTGGCTTGCCAAAAACGCACATTGTCGGTCACCAGCGCATCGTAAGGTGCCCTGATAAATAACTGATAACGCATCGAGCGGGCTTGCGGGTCAAATTCGCCCAGTTCCACGGTGCCAACATCATAACCGCGGTATAACACCGGATCGCCCACTGACAAAGAAGTGGCATCAGCACTGGTTAAAAACACCCGCACACCAGGAGCATCCGGCGGAGCAATAGGTGGACTTTCCAACAGTTCATAATAATATTTGGCAGTACTGGCTTTGCCAGGCTGCAACTCGATATAAGCACCTGATAACAAGGTGTTTAATCCGGTAACACCACCACGACCGACACTCGGCTTCACCACCCAGAGCTGCGACTCATCATTGAGCATCGGCTCTGTGCCCGGATTCATCCTGGCTTTAATCACCACTTGTTTCAGATCCTGTGACAGTTCGACCGACATCACTTTCCCGACATCCACGCTGCGGCTTTTGATGGTGGTTTTGCCGGAAATAATGCCTTCGGCATTAGACGCCAGTAAGGTCAATTGCGGTCCCTGATTCTGATAGGTATAAACCAACATCCAAAGACCAATCAGCACTGCTACCAGTGGTACTATCCAGATCGGGGACCACTGCGTGATCCGGTGCACTTTGGCCTGGGTGGCAGAGCCAGGACTACCGCTCAATGCTGCCTTTGGGGTGGCCGGTTCAGTGCCGGGCTTTTGTTCAGTCACGCTGTTTCTCCAGTTGTTCCGCCGGGTTGGGATCCCATAATAAGCGCGGGTCAAAACTCATCGCTGCCAGCATGGTAATAATCACCACACAAGCGAAAATAAAAGTGCCCAGGCCCGGATACACTCCGACCAAAGCATCAAATCGAACCAAGGCCGCCAAAATAGCCACTACCAGCACATCCACCATCGACCAGCGACCAATCCAGTCCACCACCGGATAAACCCAGGTGCCATGCTGACTGCGTTCGGCTATAGGTAAAGTCGTTAAATAACATAACCAGAACATCACCGCGATTTTCAGCACCGGGATCACCACACTGGCCAGCAATACCACAATGGCCACCGGGTAAGCGCCTTCCTGCCACATCAGGATAATGCCAGCGATAATGGTCGAATGCAGGCTATCCCCCAGAGAAACGGTTTCCATCATCGGCAGCAAGTTCGCCGGGATATACAAAATACTGGCGGTGATCAACAGCGCCACCGTGCGCTGTACACTATGTGGGATGCGCTGCCGTACCCTGCTGCCACAGCGTGAGCAAAAAGGTTGCGCCAGCGGCACCAGCGCAGTGCAACAACTACAAACTTTCAGCTGTTGCGACAGCCCGGTCTCGCCAGCCACTTTACCGCTGACCGGCTGTGGGGCCGGTGCAATGCGCGACCAGAGTTCGTGCCGGTCAACCACCTGAAAGGTGCGCAAATGGAGTAAGCAAAACAGGCAAAAAGCCCAGAAACTCATGCCAAGCGAAATATCAAAGTGGCTGAGCAGTTTAACAAAACTGACGATCAGCCCCATCAGAAAAATATCAACCATGCTCCAGGGTTTGAGCATGTATAACAAACGTGCCATCAACACCAACGCTGGCAATCGAATAAACATCCCTAACTTCAGATATATAATCGCCAGCATACAAAATGCCGGAATGGCCTGAATAAACAACCAAACCAATACCGCCAGCCAAGGATAGTTTTCTTCCAGTAACACCGCCGAAGCATCAACAAAATTCATGTCGCGGTGACTGCCAGCCGCATCCATGCCGACAAAAGGAAATAAATTGGTCAGCAGCAACATAAACAGCGCGCTAAGCGCGTACAAAATCGGTCTTAAGGCCGATTCACGCTGCCGCGCATCCAGCTCGTGACCACAACACTGACAATCCGCCGCTTCGCCGTCTTGCAAAGAAGGCAGCGTTTGCAATAAATCGCAGAAACGACAAAGCACCAGCTCAGCCGGTGCCTGCGGGGATTCAGTTTGCGCTGGCACGCCGCCCTGAGACAGCGTCGGCGTCGGCTGCATCAGGCTCAGATCGCTTCTTCGTCTTCTTCGCCGGTACGGATCCGGATGACCCGTTCGACATCAAACACAAAAATTTTGCCATCGCCAATCCGGCCAGTCTGAGCGGTTTTCATAATGGCTTCGACACAACGATCAACTTGATCATCAGCGATGACGATATCCAACTTCACTTTCGGTAAAAAATCGACCATATACTCAGCGCCACGATACAACTCGGTATGACCTTTTTGTCGGCCAAAACCTTTCACTTCGGTCACCGTCATCCCTGTCACGTTGATATCAGCCAATGCTTCGCGCACGTCATCCAGTTTAAAAGGTTTGATAATCGCTTCGATCTTTTTCATAAGCCTTGTTACCGCTGTTTGCGCATCGCCGAAGTGATCGGGTAGCGTCTGTCTTTACCAAAGTTCCGGCTGGTGATTTTAGGTCCAACCGCCGACTGTCGTCTTTTATATTCATTTAAATCAATTAGATTCAATACGCGCCGCACAGTGGCTTCAGCATAGCCCATGGCGGTGATCTCAGACAGTGATTTATCCTGACCGACATATGCTTCAATAATGGCGTCCAGCTCCGGATAAGGCGGTAAATTGTCCTGATCGGTCTGACCTGGCGCCAGCTCAGCTGAAGGCGGTCGGTCGATGACCCGTTGCGGGATCACCGGCGATATCGTGTTGCGATATTCCGCCAGCCGGAACACCAGCGTTTTGGGAATATCCTTGATCACAGCAAAACCACCGCACATGTCACCATACAAGGTACAATATCCCACCGCCACTTCGCTTTTATTGCCGGTAGTTAATAACATCTTGCCAGTTTTATTCGACAGTGCCATTAATAACACACCGCGTAATCTGGCTTGCAGGTTTTCTTCAGTGGTATCCACGGCTTTGCCTGCAAAAATCGGTGCCAACTGCTGGATAAAACTATCAAACATCGGTTCAATCGACACGATATCAAAGGCAACCCCCATAGTGGTGGCCTGGGCCGTGGCATCTTCCACACTCATTGACGAGGTGTACCGAAACGGCAACATCAAAGCCTGTACTTTATCAGCACCAATGGCATCCACCGCAATGGCCAAAGTTAACGCCGAATCAATGCCACCGGATAAGCCGAGCACAGCGCCAGGAAAGCCATTCTGGCTGATGTAGTCGCGGGTCGCCAATACTAAAGCCTGATAGACTTCAGCTTCCAGCGACTGAGTTGGGGTGACGGCTAATTGATGACTAATCAGCGACTGCTGACCATGGCGGCTGAGACTGGCTCGATAAATATCCCGGCTAAAGGCTGGGGCTTGCCAGGCAATTTCGCCGGTTGATTGCACCAGCATGGAGCTGCCATCAAACACCAGTTCATCCTGGCCTTGTGCCTGATTAACATAAATAAAGCCAAGTTGCAGCCGGCTGGCTAAGGTGCTGAGTAATTGCTGACGCTGGGCAATTTTACCGATTTCATAAGGCGACGCATTGAGCACCAAGGCCCAATCCGCCCCCGCCGCCTTGGCATCCGCAGCCGGATAACCTTGCCAGACATCTTCACAAATCAATACGGCGAAGGTCTGTTGTTTCAGTTCAAAAATGAAGCTCTGTTGGCCCGGCGCAAAATAGCGTTGTTCATCAAACACACCAAAATTCGGCAACGCTTGTTTGTAATAACGGCCCAGTAACTTGCCTTGTTTGATCACAGAGGCTGCATTAAACAATTGCCCACCTTCGCGCCACGGATGACCGACCACAAGCACGCCGGGATAAGCTGCCGCCATAATATCTGCCAGTCCCTGCTCTACCAGCGCCAGCAAATCGGTGCGGTATAACAAATCTTCCGGCGGATAGCCGGTCAGGGTAAGTTCAGGAAAAATAACTAGATCTGTACCCGCTTGCTCGGCAAGTTCAATCACTTGCTGACTGTTTTGCCGCACGGCACCAATAGGAAATTGCTGTTGCACCAGACTGATCGATACGGACTGCGACATGAAGCTCTGCTCAGTTAAAAATTTTCCGCGCTATGGTAGCGATTTTTCACTGTTTTCTCAAATTTGCCTGCACGGCGCTCGCAGCAGCCTTTTACCACTTCGCACTTGAAATATACAATTACAACAACTATGGTTAACTTTAAATTTAACATCCCATCCTTGGGTTGATGACAAAAGGATTTGTCATGCCAACAGCCATGTATGCTGCCCCCCTGTTAATGCAACGAAATAAAAATCGGGCTTTTAGCCTGCTTGAACTATTATTGGCGCTTAATATTCTGGCGTTATTATGCGTACTGGCACTGCCAGCGATGCAACAATGGTTAGATCGGCAACAAGCCGAAAGCTATGTAAGGCAATTACGGCAGCAACTGAATTTTGCCAGAGTCAGTGCCGTCAGTTCAGGTCAGACAGTGCAGGTTTGTCCACTGTCTGGTGCGCAATGTCTGGATCAATGGTGGCAGTTACCGATTCAGATCCGGTTACAGCAGCAGAACCAGCCTGAGCCTGCAGTATTACGCATCATGGCACAACCGACCAGCTCACACTGGCTGTATTACAACAGAGAACAATTGCAGTTTCGTGCCGACGGCAGTCTGAATGCCTTGCAAAATGGTACCTTTATCTATTGTGCCAAAAATTATCGCTGGCATTACAAGCTCACACTTAGTCAAGCGGGCCGCAGCCAGCTTAGTTTTGTGCCCCAACCTTGCCCACGCTAAATAAACTAGCCAGCATGACTGTTGCAATTGCCGCGACTGGCTCAAGCAAACAGACTGCCAGCAGCCTGGCTTAGCGCTGTGCTGTGCTTTAATCAAGGTGTCGGAGCTAAGTGCTGGATCTAAGCTGGGTACGTCGCAGCGTGAGTCCGTCTTTTCACAGCATTAAATCAATAAAAGCCAGAACCTGCGGTAACAGGCAGGTTCTAGCCGAAGTGGCCAAATTAATCCCAGCATTCGGTCGTTGGCTGACTACTTTGCTGGCCATATTGATTCAGGTGTAGCTGCAGACAATCTTCGTCGCGCCGCTGACTAGCTTGCGCCTCGGCCGTTAGCAGGTAACCAGTGGCCGTTAGCCTTGCACTGACAAGAAACTGGCCGGACGGCAGCAGATACTGACTGTCGCTAAAACCAAATTCGGTCAGATCATCGCTATAGCGGCTTTGTTCGGCAAACAATAATTGCTGCAAATTGGCCAGTTTTAATAACTCCTGACTTGCTTCCCGCCTGTGACTTTGCCAGACATACTGCTGATAGCCAGGCAGCAGCACTGACAACAGCACCGCAATCAGTCCCATCACCAACACCATTTCAATCAGCACAAAGCCGCGCTGCTGGCAGACCGCGACCATCAGTAGGCACCTTGTTCATGCTGATAGCTACTGAGCCGCTGCCAGATTGGAAATTGTTGTACTGACAGTAATTCAGAGCAACGCGGACACTCGGCGGTAATACCGCGTACCCCTTCCAGCAGCAGAGGTCCTCCGGCTGCACTGGCCAGACCTAAACGCTCATCAGGTAATGGCACCAACTCCAGCCAGGCTGGTGTGGCAGCAGGTAGCGACCACAGCGCTTGTGGATAGATAGCACTGCCCTGATAGAGATGTAATGCCAGCACCTGTGTGGCCAGGCTGGGAGCCAGACAGTTTGGCGTTTGTGGCGCTAACGGCAGATAAATCACCCCAGCCAGAATGGCCGGTAAGCTAACCGGTGCAGCAGGCAAATCTGTCCACCAGCCATGACCAGACAAGCCACTCAACTGCGTAGTTGTGGCCTGGGGTGCCACAGTCCCATCCTGTGGCTGCAGGCTGGTTACCTTGGCCAGATCCTGCCAGCGGATCACCGCAGCGGGCCGTTGATCCGGCAACTGCAAGACCAGTAATTTGTATTGTTGCTGCCGTTTTGCTAACAGCACCAGTACATCGCCTGCTTGCTGTAAGCTGTTATTGAGCGGCGTATTGTTGCTACTACCATACCTGCTCTGTGCACTGGCAGCAGGTTGCGCCGAAGAGCCGTCCGGCTTAGCAGCCGGTAACCAAGCCGTGGCGAGCATAGCCCGGCTGGCTTGTAAGTTAAAAATAAACTGCCAGCCACTGCCGGATAAATCTGCCACCAACTCGACCTTGGCTTGCGACGAATCGCTTGCAAGTTCCAGCCGTATTAGTTGACCACTCTGATCCAACAGATAAATGCGGTCAATGCCACCATCCAGATTTTTATCCAGTGCCGCCGGCGCCGCCACCAATCTGCGCAAATGCAACAGTGGCTCAGTCGCTGCTGTTGCAACTAACGGCCAATTGATCAAGGCTTCACCCGTTCTGGCATCTTGCAGCTGCAATCGACTGCCACTGGCCGGATCGGCATGGTGTAAGGCGACTGGGATCAATTGTTGTTGCCAGCGATAATAATACAGTGCGGGTGCCGCAGGTGGAACTTCATCGCTCGCTAAGGGCGGATAACTCTGGCTTTGCCATAATAATTCTGCTTCGGCATCATCCTTTAGCAGTGCGACTTGCTGACGCTGACTGCGGGGATCAAACCAGGCCAACATGAGTCCGCCATCAGCAGCTGTAGCTGACGTACTTTGCCCGCTCGGGGGGTGACGTTCCGGCTTCAAGGCTGGCACAACCTTGGCATCATCCGTCCCGGTCAGTGCTGACTTGCTAGCTTGGTGCAGTGACAACCAAGACAAGGCGGCTGTCGCCGGTTCTGAAGTGACTTCTGTCGCATTAGGATGCCCCGGCAACAGATCAAATTGACCGCCAGCGCTCAGATCATCCACTGACCACCAGCGTAATACCCCTTGCTGATTGGCAAACTGTTGCTGCAGTCTGTGGCCATTCGCTCCCTGCACCGTTAAAGGCGGCGTATCGGCAGCCAAGGGCTGGCACAGCGCCGGTACTGCAGTACCAGCTGGTAATGCCGCCTGCGATAACCACGGCAATAGCGTTGCGCTTAATAACAGGAAAAAGCAGATTTGGTTCTGCCGTAACCACAACCAGAGCGCTGCCATTATTGGCCCCGGCGCTGAGCTAACTGCAGATGTTGGCGTACTATCAAACTGGACCAGGCTAAGGTTGCCAGCTCAGGCGCTGCGGCCGTGGTGACCCTGGCCTGTTCACAGCGTGACTGTGCCGATAACCAGACGGCATATTGCGCCGGGCATGCTGGCAATATCAATCGCTGTTGCAAAGCCAGTTGCCGGTCTGCCAATTGTTGCCAATGGCGTAATCTGGCAGTTAAGGCTGATTGTAATTGCTGCTGACCGGTTTGACTGATACGAATACTTAACTGACTGATGGTTAAACTACTGAGCGCCATCACGCTGACCAAAGCAATAAAACACAAACATAGGATGAGGATATAACCACGCTGGACCATCTTAAGCTCCATCTATTTAAGGGTGGTGGAATGTGACAGCACTGGACAATAATAAACGGCGGAACTGATCGCCCGGTGCTGAAAACTCACGTTGACCCAAACTGTACCGCTGCAGGTTGGTGTAGGAAGGATCGGGCGTCAGACTCCGTAACAGCACAAAATAACGGAGCTGCGTCACCCGTCCACTGTTTTGCTGCCAAACCGCTGCCGCCACCGCAGATGCCGGGACAAAATAATCAGTCTGACCATCAAAATTACTATCGATACCAAATTCAAATACCAGCAGTTCAATCCCATCCACCACCGCAGCGGTATCTATTGCGAGCTGACCTGAAGCTTGGCGAACCAATCGCTTACGCATCAGGACCGGGATCTGCTGGTCTTGATAACTTTGTTCGCTGACATACAACACTTGATGCAGATAAGGCCAATAAGTCGCGTTGGCGTCCAAACCGGCAGCCGTCGGGTTGATCAATCGACCATGCTGCGGCAATTGTTGTAAATACAATCGGCTAGGCCTCAGTTGGGCTAGCGTGACAGGATCACCTGCTAAGCGTTTTAACTGCAAAAAGTCAGAATCAGCTTTGGCATTGGTGAGACAAAGCGGAGTATCAGCACTGCCGACAGTACCGCTGTAAAGTTGCAAAAATGGTTGTGTTGGCGTCGGTAAACTACCAGCATCTTGCGCCGATTGACAATCAGCCGCAGGTGGAATGAGGTTGGGTGCCGAAATTTCCTGACTATGAAAACCAGCCCAGAAGTTTTGATTCACCAGCTCCTGTTGCAAAAAGCTGTGGACGAATTGGGCGTTATATTGCAGCTCGCTCAGTTGTGTGGTCTGGCGAAAGGCTTGATAACTCAACTGCCAGCCGCCAACCAGTAACAATAACAGTAGCAATCCAACCAACATGCTGATCATTGCTTCGAGTAAAGTCCAGCCGCGCTGCGCTTGCTGCATCTCAGCCCCCAACCGCAGTGCTGATTTCAACATAGTGCCTGCCAGTACCGACGGCACAAAGCGCCACTGCAGGTTGCACCTGATGGGGTGACATACTTCGCCAGCTCAGATGCAATACCGGCTGCAGCTGGTTACCGGCGACACATAACTGCGCATCAGGTAATATTTTCGCATCAAATAACAACGCCAACTGCTGGTTCAGCTGGTGTGCCGCCACAGCTGCGGCATCACAATCGCCGTCTTGCTGGCAGACTGACTGCGGCGGCAGCATCTGCTCAAATTGACCTTGAAAACGCGCAAGCGCCAACGGACTGCCCTGCATTGCCGACAGCACGTCGGTTAACATGGCGGTTGCTTGCAAGCGCTGGTTAGCCTGCAATACTTGCTGTCTGGCATATAACTGACAGCTGATAGCTCCTAACATACTGATACTGAACAACAAACAACACAATAGCAGCTCAAGGAAACTGAATCCTTTTGGCATTGTGATATCCACACATTAAACTTAACTTTAAATTTACTTTAAAAAATCAATTTATCAACTTTATTGAGGCTTTTTTTTCAGTAAAAAAACCGGCATTGCACTGCCGGTATGCATTTCCAATGGCGGATTTATTGCTCAGGACTAGGCTGGTGATATTCTCTCGCCCTGTCCAGCAGCAGAAGTGCGTTGCAGCGCAACCGTTACCAGCACTGGCGGATCAACGCCACATCCGTTGACCCTTTGGCCGTTCGACTGCCAGCCTGATTCAACGTGAGCGTGCCACAACTACTGTCTCTTTGCTGAATGCCTTTTGGCGTCGCTTTGAGGGTAAAAGTGGTAGCACTTTTATCTTCCAGCGTCAGGGTATAAAACTCTGCTAATTCATTTTGACAAGCAGTCGCCGGCAGCGTCTGGGCATAGGCCATCGACGTCAGGTAACTACGCTCCATCAATTGCGCTAATTCCGTTAGACAAGATGTCACAGTGACCCGTCGGGTCGACTGCATATGACCCTGATAAGAGGGTAAGGCCACGCTAACAATAATACCGATAATCGCCACGGCGACCATCAGTTCCATCAGATTAAAACCTCGTTGTTGCTGTTTCATCACTCATGACCATCAGTTAATTTCACGCCAGGATTGCATGCCCAAGTTCAACTTAGGCTGCACATTGGTCGCACAAAGTTCAGCAGCACCACAATTAGTTACTGCCTTAATATTGCCAGCCGGATTGTCAGGCGTAGTAGTTTTTGGTTTTTTCACAAAGGTAACCACACTGTTCAGGCTTTGTACTTTCACCCCGTCGGCGCTAATTTTGCTACTCCCGCTGGTCAGTTGATCTTTCTGATCAAACACACCGTCATTGTTGATATCAAAATAGTTATATTTCAAGCCACTGCCGGTATAGGGTTCTACCGCCATCACATAACCACTACCACTTGGATTACAGACATTGGTATCCGGGATCGTGGTATTCATCACCAACTCATGGCCAACCATCACCGGGATATCGACAATACGTTCTCTGGTATCAATCAAATCGATATACCAGCCTTTTTTGTTATCTTCCAGTGCAGTTACTTTACTGATCACCCGCCCCCCTTCCACATTAGTTAACAGCCGCAGACTGAGTTCAGTACGATCTTTGATCAGCGTTTCATCGATCAGTCCATACCAACTTTGCGGCTGATTGTTGCTGGGATCATCGAGGTTTAGATAACGACCTGTGCCAAAAAATAGCCAAACCTTGCCGGTCTTGGGTTCCTGCGTGGCCAGCACGCCACCGGTAATCATCTGTGCTGCACCATTTTTATCTTTGGCGCTAAACAAAGGTTTGCCGTTATAAGCAATAGCCCAACTGCTACTTTGACTGGCTGACAAATCAAATTTCCAGACATTACCGAGCAAATCCCCGCCATACACATAATCAACATTGCCGTCCGCATTCAAATCTATAACGTTGAGTTCACTCATGGCATTCGGATTGCTTGCTGTACCGGCTGAAGTCGGTAAATTCAATAAGGTTTCGCCGCTGGCAATATCAAACACCAGCAAACCTGAGGTATGACGACTGTTGTTATAACCGTAACCAACAATGACGCCCCACTTACCATTATTAAGCCTGGCAATGACAGGTTTGCCAGTAAAAGTGCCCATCAAGGCATGATCAGTCTGATTTTTCTTGTCCCACATTACGCTGCTGGCATTGAGGTTATTCGGATTTGTCACATCAATGGCAAACATCCCAGCGCCACCTCTGCCCAAGCCACTGACTAACACCGAGCGCCATTGTGCGGTACTTTCACCAGCACGACTGATAAAGACATCGGCCACCACCGGGGTGCCATCCACTGAAAACTGATGCAGATATAAAGGATCGGCGTATTTTTTCAGCACATTGACGGTATCGCCTGACAATGGTGCCATCACAGCACGCGGAATATAGGCAAAAGTCTCAACTCCATCTTCAGCCGAGAAGCCGTGCAACATACCGTCATTGCTGCCGACATATAAGGTTTTGCGCCGACTGGCGACTGCACCGCTGATAAAGGTGCGATAGTCGCTGGCCCCGTCCCAACTATAACGGTGATAACTTAAATCCAGCGGCTCACCGACCAACACCGGCGATGAATTGACCAAATCACCTAATACCGTCTGGCGGGTGCGATAAGCCCCAGCCGGTTTTTCTAATGTTTTCACCCCTCGCAGATAATCAATAATACTGGCCTCATTGCCGAGCGCTTTTTGTTCATTCGCACTGAGGTTGCTCCAGCTAAAACTACGTACCGCCAGCGTTTCACTATCCGGATTGCCGACCCAAATATTGCGGGCGGCAGGC
This sequence comes from uncultured Rheinheimera sp., assembly GCA_964525695.1. GTDB lineage: Bacteria > Pseudomonadota > Gammaproteobacteria > Enterobacterales > Alteromonadaceae > Pararheinheimera. The sequence goes on from CAZGHW010000005.1 coordinate 89,849, forward strand.
GCAGGTAATTTTTCACTGGCTTTCCACAGTGGCAACGCCAGATTATTGACATCATAGGCATACAGATCGCCTGTCCAGTTGCCCGCAGTAAAACGTGCCTGATATAAATAAGAATCGGTTTGTAGTGAATTCAGTGCCGTGGCGGCAATGTTGGAGGCCGAAGCCACCCGGCCAGTGATGGAACGCAAAGTACTGGCCAGGCCATTGGCAAAGGCGGTGGTATCGCCGGCGCTGAAAAAACCACCGCGGCTGTTCACCGCCGCATGCAATAAATCGTCAATCTTGCCACTGTTACTGCTGGTCGATGGCCAGCTGATATTGGCTTTAGTTGGAATCGCTGCAAAAGCCGTTTCTGGTTTCACTGAACCTGAGACCCCAAGGCCGACGCCAAAAGTTACCATATGTTGCCAGAATGCCGGGTTAAAACTCGGATCCGAAGTGGGCACTGTATTGGGCAGATCTGGTTTTAAATCCTCTTTCCAGTATTTCATCGCCATATCCGCCAGCGTGGCACTGGCTTCATCTTTAAAAGGACCAGACGGCTGGTAGGTATAACTTTTTTGTTCGCGACCGGCCACTAAAGGTCCGACAATGGTTTGACCAGCGCTATTGTCCTGATTTTGCACTTCCAGCGTTGAAGTGTAATAACCATCAGTCATCAGGATGGTGTAACTTTGCCGGCATTCCAGTAAAGAATCCCCGGTATCACTCTGCCAGGGGGTATCGCTGGTTTTGTAATATTCACCTGCCGCCTGTAAAGCGCCATGTAAGGGCGTACCGCCACTGGCACCTTTTTTATGCAACCAGCTAAAAAAGGCTTTTTTCTGCCCATTGAGATCGCCTTTACTAAACCGGCCAACATCAGCCGCAATCACCGGATTGAGGTTAATAGCGCCATAACCAACCCGGATCCCGCTTTCCTGCTGTAAGAATGCCGCCGTGACTCCGGCTTTCGCCACCATCAAGCGGGTGCGGTAAAAGGCAAACCAGTTGGCAAATTTTTGTTTAATCTCGGCACTGGCATTATTGACATCAACCAGACTAAAACAGCTGTCGCTGCGCGAGGTTAAACTACAACCAGCGGCACTGTTGTAGTTAAAATAAAAGCCGCCAGACAATTTCTGATTGGTATCAGAGCGACTGATGGCAAAACCGTTATCGTCATCCACCCCGTAATTAATATCGACAATTAATGCCAGATAGTTTTTGCTTAAATCAACCTTTGTCGAGGAGGTATCATAGCCATTATGCGGCGCCGAGTTATAAGCGGGCTGCGGGTATGGCGTGACTCCATCTGGCTTCATTGGGATTGGATAATCCGTGGTTGGATTAAAGTAGAGTTTATTCAGTTGATTTGATGCAAGATAACGCCGATTTTTCGCATTACAAGGATGCACCTGGGCACCAGCATAATTAATCAGATTGCCACAATCGTCTGTATTCAGATAAGTGACTCTGCGATAGACGTAAGTGACATTAAAATCACTGTCTAACTCATCCGGCATAAAGCCATAACGCATGGAACCTGAGTCATCCAATAAAAACATAATATTCGGTTCTACCGTGCTGCCTGTTTCCAGCGGCTGCTGAGCGATATCAATTGCTGCCCCAGCCGAGGCTGAAGTCCAACTGAGCGCCAGTAAAAAACTGCCCAGCGCGCTGCGGATCCTCGTTCTTTGCACCATGGTTAACTCCTGTGATTGGCTTACAACCGCCAGATTGCTTGTAACATCAATTGCGCTTCGCCATCTTGTGGCTTGACCCTGGCCGTGATGCGATAGGTCTGTCGCTCACATAACGGATTTTCTTTGACTTTACAGGTCGGATCTTCCCGACTGGTCCAGGACCCCATGTTTTCCACTTTAAATTCAGCCGGATAATTTTTCTTATTCAGACTAATTTGGGTACTTCCCCAGTTATCGCTTTGTAACCACACCTCTGTTTCCCCAGCCACGGGCGCAGGTAAAGTGGCTTTATACCAAGCCGGAGTGCCAACGGGCGGCAACTGGGTACTGACATAAAACACCGTCGCTTCAGCCACTTGCCGCGCAATCTCGCGTTGGTTCATATTCACCGCCATCCGCTCCTGCATGCTGGTACCGCGCATGGCACTGACCACCAACAACGTAATAGCGACCAGCAATAATAAGCTGACAATCAAGGCAATACCGCGCTGGGTTTGACGACTGCTTTGCATGCTTGCTCCTGCGAAAGCCAATGGCTTAGTGATTACGCAAATGAATGACATGGCTCAGGGTCCGGCTGCTCTGCGCCAATGGCTGCTTGGCATCGGCTTGCAGGATCAGCGTCGCCCGCACTGCGACCACTCGGCCCCAATCGACGGTGGCAACAGCATTAAAATCGCTGCTTTGACCATCGACATAATTGTCAGCTCCTGCCACCAAATAACTCAGTTGCAGACTCACCACATCCGGCACAATTTCTTCCGTTTGCAGTTTGTCAGCCTGATAACTGGCACGATACAAGGAGATCACCCCATTACTTTCGGCCACAAACCAAGCGACTGAGGTGAGTGGCATCACAGTGCCTGCGTCGGCGGATAATTGTTGTGCCACATTGACGCCATTGGCGCCAAACCCCAGGTTCGCGCTGCTGTTACTGCTGGCTTCGTGGCTGATAGTTTGAGTGCTGGCGACCACTTTACTGATCCGGAAAATAGCCGCCATTCTGGAATCACACGCAATCACCACATCTTTCGCGGCCATGGCGGCATGATTGTGATTCAGTCGGATATCAGTGCCAACATGGCTGACGACCGCGCTGCTCGGACCGCCCGCAAAAGCCAGCTGTATGGCATCAGAGCCACTGGCAATTTTGAGGGCCGAACCGGCAAATTGTGGCACCGCCCCTTGTTCATAACCGCGAATACCTGGCACATTACGCCAATCCGTCCAGCGCTGGTCACCGGCGTTGGCATGAGTCACTACACTGACCACCCGGCTACTGTCGATATTGGCACAACCAATCAAGCCGGCGTGTTGCACATCTTTACTCAGCAGCTGAAAACTAAATTGTTCACTTTGCTGTAATTGCGACAATTGTTGATTTAACGCTGCGGTATTTAGATTGACCTGATACACAGTGACCACCCCGGCAATCACGAAACTGCCCAGTAACATCGCCACCATCAATTCAATCAGACTAAAAGCTTGTTGTCGCACAAGGCGAGTCAGTACTTGCATCGTTAATACCTGACCGTGTTGCTGATGGTCATCGCACTGAGTCCACCCAAGGCTCTGGAATCATCCCAGATCACCTGCACGGTATAAGTCCGGCTGTTGCCATCATGCACAATGGCACCACAAGTGGTCTCCAGTGCCCCCAGTTTTAGCCGGATATCACTGATCCAACTGGCTAACTCCCGCTGCGCCAACGAGTTGCCAGCACTAAGGCTGCTACATTGTTTTGCCAGGCTAAAACTGCCAGCGCTGGCCAGTTGCGGTTGGGCCCGGATCCGTTCGGCCATACCAGCTGCCAGCACCACGGCTACGCTGCGTAATTGCGCACTCTGACTGTTTTTGATATTGGTGGTTTGCATGGCTGCCACACCCAGCATGCCAATCGATAACACCAGCACCGCAATCAACACTTCCAACAAGGATAAACCTTGCTGACAGCTTGTGCCTTTGGCTTGGATTAGCTGCATACACCACCTCCGTCCAACGTCAGCACTGAGATCCGTCCGCTGGATTTAAATTGAATACGCCGGATATTATTTTTCATGCCGGACTGCGTGATACAGAGTTGCAACCAGTCGCCGAGCGGTTGCGCTGTGGTGAAGTTTTGCAACTGGCCGGTACTGGTAAACAAGATGGCATCTTTACCGCCAGCTAACTGAGAGCCAGAGCTGATGCGCAGCGGCCCCGCCGGTAACACCTGGCTGCGCAAAATAGTGCCGGTTTCAGAACCAAAAGCAGAGCCAGCAGCACGGATCAAAAAACCTTGCCAGCCATCCTCTGGCACCACACTACAGCTAGTGCCATTGCCACTATGACAAAATAAAATGCCACGATTTTGTCGGATCGCCTCCATCCGAGCATAGGTCAGTGCTAACTGCAGCTCGCTACTGGCACCCGCTAATTTATTGCTCTGAATGACTTGACTGATGCCTGGTACGACGATGGTCAAACCGATCATCAAGACTGCCACAGCGACCATCAATTCCAACAAACTAAAGCCTGTACTGCGCCAAGGCAGGCTTTTTCGCGCCAAGCTGCTGTGCAACTGTCGGAAACAACTCATACGACTCCATGCTGTGTTCGATGAACGCTGATAAACCACTGATTCTAATTTAACAATCATGAATATATGCGGTGAAAATAGCAACTGCCAGCAGAGTCAGACCAAAGGTAAAATTTTCTGATAAACGGTGCTTTTGACTGACGCTCACGCAGATTGCGCTTGCTCCGCCGCTGCGCTTAACGTTTGTTCGCAACCAGCTTGGTTATCCTTTGGCTAACAGCTGTCGCAACTTTGCCAACTCGCGTCGGCTGATCTCAAGCCAGGGTGCGGCGCAGTCCAGTTGCAACAAATGCCGGCCATCGGCAGCGCTATGGATAGCCTTCAGCCGTGATCGCAGCACCAAGGTTTGTCGATGGATCCTGACCAACTGCTGTGGGAATAATTCTTCGTAGTGTTTTAGTGCAAGCTCTGACCAGGCTTCGCCGCCAGCAAACACCAGCCGGACATATTTATCTTCGGCCTGTAAATACCATAATTGCTGTAGTTCAATACGCTGCAAAGCAGTGCCCTGCCGGTAAGTCAGATAAGTGCGGCTTTGTTGCTTGTCCAGATGCGCTTTGGTGGTCAAACCAACCCGCTGCAACATGGCTGTCAGATCGGCAGCTGACACCGGTTTTAATAAATAATCCGCCGCTGCCACCTGGTAGGCCGCCAGTGCATGTTGTGGATGCGCGGTGACAAACACCACAGCTGGCGGGGGTTGAAATTGTAATAATTCTGCCGCCAGCTGCAAGCCGTTTTGCCCTGGCATCGCAATATCCAGCAACACCAGATCAGGGCACAGCAACTGGGCTTGTGCCAGCGCGGTCGGACCATCAGCCGCCTCTGCCACCACCTGATGCTGTGGCAGCGCAGCGAGCAATCGACGCAATCTGGCACGGGCTAAGGGTTCATCATCAACCAGCAGAATTTTCATCCAGCCCCCTGTGTGCGCGTCAGCGGCAACACCAATTTTAATCTGAACTCGGTCGGCGTTTGACTCAGCGTCAGTCTGGCCGCATCCTCAAACTGCAAGGCTAAACGGCGACGGATATTCTGCAACGCCATGCCATTGCCTTTGGGGACAGCCAAATCAGTACTGATTTCAGGCGGCATCGCTGGCAGCGGGTTGGTCAGCAGTAAAGTGACATGACTGCGGCTACAATATAATTCAAAGCGGATCACACCAGCGCCGACTTGGGGTTCAATGCCATAGCGGACGGCGTTTTCAAATAGCGGCTGTAACGTTAAGGCAGGTAACTGCAAGTTGGGTAACTGTGCTGGCACCTGCCAGTCAAGCTGCAATTTAGCACCGAGCCGCCATTGCTCCAGCGCCAGGTACTGGCGAACTAATTGTAGCTCTTGCGCTAACTCGACTTGTTGTCCGGCCTGTAAGGCGGCGCGGAATAAACTGGCTAAATCCAATAAGGCCGTTTCTGCTGCCGCCGGATCTTGTTGCGTCAACTCTGCGACCGTATTGAGGCTATTGAATAAAAAATGCGGCTGGATGCGGGCTTGTAGTGCATCCAATTCGGAACGGGACTGGGCCGCCAGTCGACGACTGTGCTGCAGGTACAAAGCCGACAATTGAATGCCGATCACGCCAACCAGCAGCGCGATCAGCAAAACCCGAAATAAAAATGGATAAAACTGCTGAGATAAAGCAGCCAACGGCTGAGCAAACACCGCAAAGGTCAACAAGGTTAACAAAGCACTGAGCAGCAGTAATAACAACAAGGTTAGCAGCGCCAGTTGCCAGGGCGACCAACGCGCCAAATAACGTTGTAAGCGGCATAACACCGCGATAGTCAGTAACGCCACCCAATGCATAAACAAAGAAGTGGCGCCTAATCTGGGCCAGAAATCCTGACTTAGATCAGCCGCCAAAGCCAGCAAAATTGCCAGTGCCTGGGTGAGCACCATCACACGAAGGACGATATGGGCCCGGCAAAAGGCCGGTAATAACTGCTCAAACTGCATGGTTGGCATGGTCTGAGCAGTCATCTGTGGACTCAGCGTAACTCGGCCGGAACCGCAAATACCACGTTTTCTTCCCGGCCCGGATGTTCAATCACTTGTTTGCCGCCCCAAGCCGTCAGTTGCTGTACCACCTGTTGCACCAACACTTCCGGTGCTGAAGCGCCAGCAGTCACCCCAACGGCTTTGACATCCTGTAACCAGCTCTGCTGAATGTCAGCTGCGGTATCAATCAAATAAGCTTTGCAACCCATTTTCTCTGCCAGCTCACGCAGCCGATTAGAATTACTACTGTTCTTGGCACCAACCACCAGTAATAAATTTACCTTGGCCGATAACTCACGCACGGCATCCTGCCGGTTTTGGGTGGCATAACAGATGTCATCTTTGCGTGGGCCTTCAATCTGCGGAAATTTTTGCCGCAAGGCATCAATCACATCCGCGGTATCATCGACCGACAAAGTGGTCTGGCTGGAAAAACACAAGTCCGCCGGATTTTTCACCTGTAACAGCGCGACATCTTCGACCGACTCCACCAGATAAATCCCACCTTCCGGGTTATCGTATTGGCCCATGGTGCCTTCGACTTCCGGGTGGCCGGCGTGTCCAATCAGAATACACTCCACGCCTTTACGACTGGCGCGGGTGACTTCCATATGGACTTTAGTTACCAGCGGACAGGTGGCATCGAAAACCTTTAAACCGCGTTGCCGGGCATTTTCCCGCACCGCCTGAGACACGCCATGGGCAGAAAAAATCACGATATTGCCATCTGGCACTTCGTCTAATTCGTCGACAAAGACGGCGCCACTGCGACGCAGGCCGTCCACCACGAATTTGTTATGCACCACTTCGTGGCGGACATAAATGGGCGGCTCATACAATTCCAATGCCCGGGACACAATACTGATAGCCCGATCAACACCGGCACAAAAACCACGCGGATTTGCCAGAAAAATATCCATGCTTAGTTGCTCACCTGCACTATGTCGACATTAAAGGTCAGCGTTTGACCGGCCAATGGATGATTAAAATCCACGGTCACCGAATCACCCACCACCTCACGGATCAAACCCGGTAATTCTGAGCCATCCGGCATGGCAAAACCCACAATCATCCCAACCTGCGCTGGCGCATCCAGCGAAAACTTGCTGCGGTCGACATAATAAATGTTATCTGGGTTTGGCATGCCATAAGCATCCTCAGGCGCCAGCGTAAAAGTTTTTTTATCGCCGACCTGTAGCCCGGTTAACTCAGCTTCAAAAGCCGGTGATAAAGAACCATCACCCATTTGTAATTTCGCTGGTTTGTTGTGCACGCGGGTACTTTCCGCTGCACTACCGTCGGCCAGTTTAATATCAAAGTGGAAAATGACGGTACTGCCCGCTCCAATCAACATATCGTTCTCACTTGTGTTTATCATCCGCCACATCTGGCGAAAAACTGTCCCAGATCAGCAAGCCTGCACCTATGGTGATCGCACAATCGGCGATATTAAACACCGGATAGTGCCACTGCTGATAATAAACGTGTAAAAAATCAACTACATAGCCATAGAGGCTACGATCAATCAGGTTGCCGATAGCGCCAGCCACAATCAGCACCAGCGCCAGCGATAATTTCCATTGCCGGCGGTTTAACCGCGCTAGCCAGACACTCAGTACCAGCGACACCCCTACCGCAATGGCGGTAAACAACCAGCGTTGCCAACCACCAGCATCGCCTAAAAACGAAAAAGCGGCGCCGTAGTTGCGGGCATAAGTGAAATTAAACACCGGCAGCAACTCAATAGATTCGCCGTAAACAAAGTTTCGGATCACCCAAATTTTGCTGAGCTGGTCAGCGACCAGCACCAACAACGCCAGCCACCAGAACCGCCAGCCGGACTGTTTGAATAACTGCATCATGCAAACACCCTGTTTTCACCTGCGCCTTCGACGTTATCAACACAACGCAGACAAATCAGCGGATGCGCCGGGTTCAGCCCCACATCATGGCGGTGATGCCAGCAACGATCACATTTAGCTGCCGTTGATGCCTGCACCTGCACCGCTAAACCTGCGATCTCAGTTGCCACCGCATCGGCCGGGGCCTGACCGGTCACCACAGTGGCAGTCGATGTAATCAACACAAAGCGTAATTCGCTGGCGAGTTTGTCAAGCGCCTGCGCCAGTTCACCTTCAGCATACAAGGTCACTTCAGCTTGTAATGAAGCGCCAACTTTGCCTTCTTTGCGGCTTAGTTCAATCACTTTGTTCACTTCATCGCGCACTTGCAGCAGTTGTTGCCAGAACGCATCGTCCAACTTGCCAGCAGGCACACCTTGCAGACCCTGATACCAAACGCCGGTAAAGACAAAAGGTTCACTGCGTGCTGGCAGACTTTCCCAGATTTCCTGCGCGGTGAAACTCATCACCGGCGCCATCCAGCGCACCATAGCTTCAATGATATGGTACAAAGCGGTCTGACAAGAACGACGGGCATGGCCTTCAGTTTTGGCGGTGTACTGCCGATCTTTAATCACGTCCAGATAAAAACTGCCCAGTTCAATGGTACAGAAGTTCATCAGTTTCTGACTGACCTGGTGGAACTGATAGTCGTCATAAGCAGCAACAATTTCCTGTTGCAGCGTGGCGGCGCGTTGCACCATCCACAGATCAAGCTCCACCAGTTGCTCTAATGGCACCAAGTCAGTGGCTGGGTTAAAGCCATTCAGGTTGGCCAGCAGAAAACGGGCGGTGTTGCGGATACGGCGGTATTTGTCGGCCGCCCGATTCAGAATTTCATCCGAAACCGTCATTTCTGAAGTGTAATCGGTGGTGGCCACCCATAATCTGAGAATATCGGCACCGAGCTTGTTCATCACATCCTGCGGTGACACCACATTGCCCAGCGACTTGGACATCTTGCGACCTTCACCATCGACGGTAAAGCCATGGGTCAGCACTTGTTTGTAAGGCGCATGGTTTTTAATCGATACCCCGGTCATCAAGGACGACATAAACCAGCCGCGGTGCTGATCTGAACCTTCTAAATACAGATCGGCTTGGGTGGCGCCGCCAAACTCTGGTCTTGGGTCAATCACACAAGCGTGAGTGACGCCTGAATCAAACCAAACGTCCAGCGTATCGCTGACTTTAACGTATTGCGTCGCTTCAGCGCCCAGCAAAGTGGCCGCTTCCAAATCAAACCAAGCCTGGATGCCGTCTTTTTCCACCAATTGGGCTACTTGTTCCATCAGCGCTTGGGTATTTGGGTGTAAAGCACCGGTGTCTTTATCAACAAACAGCGCAATAGGCACACCCCAGGTGCGCTGGCGGGAAATACACCAGTCTGGCCGGCCAGCCACCATTTTTTCGATCCGTTGCTGACCCCAATCTGGGATCCAGCGGGTTTGGCCAATTTCTGTCAGTGATTTGCTGCGCAAGCCAGCTTGTTCCATGCTGATAAACCACTGTGGCGTGGCACGGAAAATAATTGGTGTTTTATGCCGCCAGCAATGCGGATAGCTGTGGTTATAAGATTTGTGCAGCAATAAAGCGCCAGCCGCCTGCAGCGCTTCAACCACGGAATCATTGGCTTTAAATACGTGTTGACCGGCAAACAAAGGTGTATCCGGCAGATAAACACCGTTCGCGCCAACCGGATTGGCCACTTCCAACTGATATTTTAAGCCGACCACAAAGTCTTCCTGACCATGGCCAGGTGCAGTGTGGACAGCACCAGTACCAGAATCTGTCGTGACATGATCGCCCAGCACCACGGGTACCTGGAAGTCATACAGCGGATGTTGCAGTGCCGCCAGTTCCAACGCCGCACCTTTACAGAAACCCAGCGCATGGTATTTCTCAATCCCGGCACGTGCCATCACTTCTTTGACTAAATCGGTCGCTAACACCAGTCGCTCAGCACCATTGGGCCCTGCTTCAACCTGTACCAGGCTGTAGTTTAAGTCCGCATGCAGCGCCACAGCGCGGTTGGCTGGAATGGTCCATGGCGTGGTAGTCCAGATCACCACAGACACCGGGCCTTGACCGCCGTGCCCGGCTGGATGATCAAATTTGTCGACAATTGACTCATCCACAAAGCGGAAACGCACGTCAATGGCTGGCGAAATTTTATCTTGGTATTCAACTTCCGCTTCAGCCAAAGCTGAACCACAGTCGGTACACCAGTGCACTGGTTTAAAACCTTGTTGTAAATGGCCATTGTCGATAATGCGTGACAGCGAGCGGATGATATTGGCTTCAAAAGCAAAATCCATGGTGCGGTACGGATTGTCCCAGTCACCAATCACCCCTAACCGAATAAAATCGGTTTTTTGTGCTTCGATCTGCGTTTGTGCATAGTCACGGCATTTTTGCCGGAATTCAGCCGCGGATAACTTCACCCCTGGTTTGCCGTATTTTTTCTCGACCACCAATTCAATTGGCAAACCATGACAGTCCCAGCCTGGCACATAAGGCGCATCAAAATCAGACAGAGTTTTAGCTTTGACAATCATGTCTTTGAGAATTTTATTCACGGCGTGACCGATATGAATGCTGCCATTGGCGTACGGCGGGCCATCGTGCAGAATAAAAGTCTGTTTGCCTTTTTTGGCGGCACGGATCTGGCCGTATAAATCGGCTTGGGTCCAGTTCGCCAGCATTTGCGGTTCACGCTGTGCCAGATTGGCCCGCATCGCAAAAGCCGTATCCGGCAAATTTAACGTCTGTTTATAATCACTCATCCAATCAATCCCGTGTTAGTGCTGCTGCCGGCATGGCTGGCATGCCGAAAATACTGTCTCTGCACAACTATCTGCCACTGGGTGGCGGATTGCTGCCGCGTTATTGGCCTGACCTTATTGGCCGAACGTTATTTGCTGAAATAATGCCGCGCTGCAGCGGCATCCAGCTGAATTTGTTGTTGTAATTCTGCCAAAGAGGCAAATTTACGTTCCGGCCGAATTTTATGCCGCAGCAAGACTTCAATCTGCTGGCCATATAAATCGCCCTGAAAATCAAAAAAATGGGCTTCCAATTGCTCTTGCTTGCCTTGCAGGGTTGGCCTGGCACCAATATTGGCCACGCCGTAAAAATGCCCCTGCGCTGTCACAGCTTCGATGGCAAACACACCACGCACCGGCAATTTATTGCGATATAACCACACATTTGCCGTTGGAAAACCGAGCTGACGACCGACTTTCTCGCCATGCCGTACCCGCCCCATCAACGAAAAAGGCCGACCTAACATCTGGCTGGCTTGCTCAAGCTCAGCTTGCTCTAACGCTTGGCGGATCAAGGTACTAGACACCCGAACCTCGCCTTGTTTTAAGCTGGCCGTACTGGTCAGGCCAAAGCCATGCTGATTGGCGGCTTGTTGTAACAAAGCAAAGTTACCGGCACGGTTTTTACCAAAGCAAAAATCATCGCCCACGATTAAATGCCGGACCCCAAGCTTTTGCAGCAACAATTGTTCAATAAATTGTTGTGGCTCTTGGCTGGCAAACTCCTTGGTAAAACCAGCACACAACAATCGATCTAAGCCTAACCGAGCCAGCCAATGATATTTTTCCCGGAACCGACTTAACCGCGCAGGCGCCGCCGCCGGATTAAATAATTCCAATGGTTGTGGTTCAAACACCATCACCACCGCGGGCAATTCGAGCTGGCGGGCAATCGCTTGCACTTGCGCCAACACGGCCTGATGGCCAAGATGCACTCCATCAAAATTACCTATGGTCAGCACACAACCGCGATGCTTCGGCTGAATATTATGCAGGCCGCGAATTAACTCCATGCCGCTTTCACTACTTTGAGTTGCTGTCTAAACGGCCGATTATAACTGCATCAGCTTTTAGTTTCAGCAATTGTCTGCCGTTTCAGCTGCTTTATCCTGACACCAAACAGCCATAACAGGCCAAAATACAGTGGAACTGCTAACAAAAGCTGTAAACCGAGTTGTTGCGCTTTATCTGCAAACGGCAGTTGCTGCCACACGGCGATGGTTGGTGAAAAATACCACATGGCTGCGGCCATCAAACCAGATGCCAGCACAGCTTTGGCCAACAACCACAACGTTGATCGCCCTAACCGGTAAATATCGCCTTTCACCAAGCCGCGATATAACAACCAAGCGTTTAAAGCGCCTGACATGGCAGTTGCCAACGCCAGCCCGACATAACTGATAAAAGGCGCCAGCATCAGGTTAAATACCATATTGGCGACCATGGCAATAATCCCGATCCGCACCGGCGTTTTAATATCCTGACGGGCATAAAACGCAGGCGCCAGCACTTTGATCAACATCAATGGCACTAAGCCTGTGGCATAAGCAATCAAACTTAAACTGCTCTGACTGGCATCAAATGCGGTGAATTTACCATGGGCAAAAACCGTCAGTAAAATAGGCTCCGCCAGCACAATCAAACCGGCCATTGAAGGCAGACCCAATAAACAAATCACACTGACCGACCAATCTAGGGTCCGTTTAAACTCATGATGATCGGCAGTAGCAAATTGACGGGACAAATTGGGTAAAATCACGGTCGCGATGGCAATACCAAACATGCCGAGCGGAAATTCCAATAATCGATCCGAGTAATACAACCAGGCCACCGAGCCTGTCATTAAAAATGAGGCGATGACGGCATCCAATAGCAGATTGATCTGACTGACAGAGACACCAAACAAGGCGGGCAACATCAATTTACGGATGCGGGTGACATGTTCATCCTGCCAGGCCCAACGCGGCTTCACCAATAAGCCAGCTTTGGCTAAAAACGGTAATTGAAAGATAAACTGCAATAATCCGCCCAAAAATACGCCCCAGGCTAAAGCCGTCGAGGCATCATCGAAATACGGCGTCAACAAAATAGCAGCGGCAATCATGGCGATATTGAGGAACACCGGACTAAAAGCCGCCACCGCAAATTTGTTATAGGTATTGAGGATGGCGCCGGATAAGGCGACAAAAGTAATAAACCACAAATAAGGAAAAGTAATTTTCAACAGCACACTGGCATGTTCATATTTGGCGCCCTCGGGTTCACCCGATAGATAAGCTTCAAACCAGCCCATACCAAACAGCGCCATCAGCACTGGCGAACCTATCATACCGAGCAAAGTGACAAAGGTAACAATCAGCCCAAGTGTGCCAGATGCTTTGGCCATCAACTCACGGACCGCATCGTCACCGTGCCTGGCTTTGACTTCGGATAACACCGGCACAAAAGCTTGCGAAAATGCACCTTCAGCAAATAACCGGCGCAAAAAGTTCGGAATACGGTTGACCATCAAAAATACATCAGCCATAGCGCCAGCGCCCAGCACGTTGGCGGTGACGACGTCCCGGACCAATCCAAGCACCCGGGAAATGAGGGTCATGGCACTGACAATCATACCTGATTTGAATAACTTAGCGGACACGCTACTCTCCTTCTGTCATAATGGCGCTATTGTCACCTGAGACCTTACTGAAAGCCAGTAACAACGGTATTTAATTCTGTGTTACGGCGGTAAAATCATTTGACAAGGGCCTACAAAATAGGCATATTATGCGGCCTTTAAAGAGTCCCGGTTTAGTTTTTAGGAGTGTTACCTTGGCTAACATTAAGTCTGCTAAGAAACGCGCTATTCAATCAGAAAAGCGTCGTCAGCAAAACGCAAGTCAGCGCTCAATGATGCGTACTTTCATCAAGAAAACCTACGCAGCAGTGTTAACTTCTGATGCAGTAGCTGCGCAAGAAGCGTTCAAGAAAATGGTTCCAGTGATTGACCGTATGGCAGACAAAGGTCTGATCCATAAGAATAAAGCTGCTCGTCATAAGTCACGTTTAAATGCCCACGTTAAGGCATTGGTAACAGCTGCTTAATTGACACCAACAAAAAAACGCCGAAAGGCGTTTTTTTGTATCTGTTCAAAATACAAACCTGCGGTCGTTTAATCATGCAAAAAGCCAGCTAACGCTGGCTTTTTTATTTCAATTCCCCCGCACACCGCCTGAATACATCAGATGAGCAAGACTGTCCTGCAGCCATAGTCGAACATGGCAAGATGCACAGTGTGGATACAGAGTGGACAAAGAAGAACAGCATCAGGATAAAACGCCGCTAAACGCCAAATCACAACACTGTGAAGCAATTTGCAGCCAGATGTTTAAACTCTGACTGCCAGGCACCCTCTGCGGTCGGTCACTAAAGTTTAGGACAATACAACTGATGCATTAATCCAATCACGGCTTCTGCTTCTTTACTGTTCATACTGTAAAACACTGTTTGTGCTTCTTTGCGGGTTTTCACCAACTTATTCCGACGTAATAAGGCCAGGTGCTGTGACAATGCTGACTGACTCAGGCCAAGCTTGTCATTCATCTCGCCAACGGATAATTCACCGCTTAATAAATGGCACAGAATCAATAACCGACGTTCATTCGATACAGCTTTCAGCAACTTCACTGCTTTAGCTGAGTTATCCACCATATCTTGTAATTTCATTTTTCATCACACCATGAATGTCTAGACGTCTCATTATCTATCAGTCTATGCAGTGTATACAATAGACAAAGTTGAAATAAGCCAGTAATTTGCTAAAAAAACACACTGGTAAGACCAATATTGTTACAATTGTTGCACGACAAAGAACTAAATAAGCACAGACACATTTTGCTACAGACAGCATTATATCTAACTTTAACCTTAAAACGCCATCAGACAGCCCTAAAGTAGCCCCTCTGCATTCAACTTAAGTTAACCTTTGTGTTAAAAATGCTAGCAGAATAACTGCTGCAGTATTCTGTCGACTGCAGCTAGATATTCAGCTTTGAAACACTGTCGATAACGCGTCTGATCATGCTAAGGTATTGACTTGCCCTACCTAATGGAAAAGTCCCTTTAATGAATTTAGTCAGCAAAATCCTGAGCTACTCTACGCTATTATGTTGTAGTCATGCCTTTAGTCAGCCAACCAATCAACTCAAGATTGATGAGCAGTTGGCCTATCAGTTGGTCGAACAATTAACGGTGGAAATTGGTCCGCGCCTGGCCGGTAGCCCGGCAGATGCCAAAGCTGTGGCTTGGGCAGTACAACAATTTAATCAGTTGGGGTATGACAAGGTCTGGACTGAGCAATTCACCACCCCTTACTGGCAACGCGGTAATGCCCGACTGGAAGTGTTGTCACCTTTCCCACAATCACTGGTATTAACCGCGCTCGGGGGATCAGTTGGCACTGATGCTGCTGGGATTGATGCCAGTGTGGTGATGTTTGACAGCCTGGAACAACTGCTGGCCGCCAAGGCAGAGCAAGTGCAAGGTAAAATTGTGTTTATCAACAAAATCATGACCAAAGACAAAATGGGCTCGCAGTATAGCCAGGTGGTCGGAGCGCGTTCCAAAGGCGCGGTCGAAGCGGCGAAACTGGGCGCAAAAGCGCTGATTATCCGCTCAGTTGGTACCAGTCAGAACCGCTTTGCCCATACTGGCAAAATGAGTTATCAAGAGGGTGTTGCTAAAATTCCAGCCGTTGCTATTTCGGCGCCAGACGCCATGCAACTCAGTAAAATTTTGCAACGTGCGCCTGAGGCCAAACTCAAACTGACGATGGAGAATCATACCGCCGATGCCGTCAGCCACAATGTGATTGCTGAAATCACTGGTTCAGAGCGACCAGACGAAATTGTCTTGATCAGCGCGCATCTGGATAGCTGGGATCAGGGTACAGGAGCGCTGGATGATGGTGCCGGGGTTGGTTTGGTGATGGCGACAGGTGCTCTACTGAAAAAAATGGCGCAACCAAAACGTACCATAAGAGTGGTGTTGTTTGGCAATGAAGAAGGTGGTCTGGTCGGCGCCCGTGCTTATGCCGCCAAACACGCCACTGAGTTGTCACGTCATATTGTCGCGACTGAGTCAGACTTTGGTGCGGGTCGGATCTGGCGGTTTGACAGCAAATTTGCCGATAAAGCCTTACCAGTGGCCACGCAAATCCAGCAAAAACTTGCCCATCTGCAGATTGAAGCTGGCAGCAATCAGGCTTATGGCGGGCCTGATGTGTCAGTACTGGCCAGTTTAGGGGTCCCGGTGGTGTCATTAGAGCAAGATGGCAGTGATTACTTTGACTACCATCACACGCCGAATGATACCTTGGATAAAATTGATCAGGCTGCACTTAGGCAGAATCTGCAAGCATGGCTTATCATGACGCAAGAGTTGGCCAACAGCGACGTTAATCTGCGAAAATAATGGCAAAGAATATCCGCAAAGTCGGGCTGCTGAAAGACAGTAAGCCCGCCACAAAACCGACATATCAGACCAACAACCCAGCCACAACGGACAACAATGCGGCACGGACTGGCTCGCGTGTACCTGCCCAATCGTCATCCAGAGCCTCAACCATCACTGTGAAAGTGTTGAGTTATCTGATGTTGCTGCTGATACTGCTGCTGATTTTATTGCCTAAGCCTGAACTGTTGCGATACCAGAAACTCAATACTGTCGCCACCAGTATTTACTGGCCCGGTCTTTACGGTGTTGGTGAAGGCCTAGTGGACAGTGATTTAGCAGTTTATATCGACAGGTCCAGACAAGAACTCAATTTGTGTTATCAGCACGAACAAGCCCAGCAATGCAGTCGGTATCAAATCCTGCAGCAAGGCGGCTTGGTCGATGTGTTGCTATTTACACTGGGTTTTTAATCGTTTTTCTGCGGTTGTCCTGGTTGATGCCGGCGATGGATGCTGCGCATCAACCAAATCTGTAACCCGACCACCAGCAGAATCATG
The DNA here is from genome assembly GCA_964525695.1 of uncultured Rheinheimera sp. Classification (GTDB taxonomy): domain Bacteria; phylum Pseudomonadota; class Gammaproteobacteria; order Enterobacterales; family Alteromonadaceae; genus Pararheinheimera. The sequence goes on from CAZGHW010000005.1 coordinate 106,833, forward strand.
GCTGATGGTATGAAATAGAGGTTATGACTAAAGCGCCATAGCAGTAGGCCAGCGCTGGCATAAACAAAAGGTTGTAGTTCATACAACCAAAATGGCCAGCGGCCTTGCCGGTGGATCCCTTCGGCCACATCTTGACGCCTGTGATCGGAACGCAGGATCCAAACCAATGCCCCAGCCGTAATCAGCAATATGGCAGAAAATGCTGCCAGCACATTATCAAGCCATAACAATACTGCAACGCCAGCAAGCATATAAGCATAAGGTAAAAACTCATACAGACGATGAGGTAACATAATCCATCCTGATTGCAACAATAGACTTCCAGATCGCGGTGCGGTCTGAACCTCTGCTGTTAAAGTGCCATGACCAAGCAGCGCAAGTCTAGCTGTTTTATTTAGGTTGGACCGCTAAGTCTGGGTATAATCGTTAAATTTGAACGGAGGGGCGGTCGATGGCTGACAATGAACTGGAGTTGTTTTTACAGGAAATGGCAGACGTCAAACGGCTGCAAGCCGATGTCCTGAGTGACATCAATGGTGAGCATCAGCCGACGCTGGCGCAATTAGCGAGACGTAAAGCGGCGGCAACTGAGCCAGAATACGATGCCAACTATCTCAGTATGGAATATGTTGATTTGGTGGCGCCAGATGAAATCCTAGCTTACAAAAAGGACGGTGTGCAGGAAGGTGTCTATAAAAACTTGCGGTTGGGTAAGTATCAGATTGATGCAACCTTGATGCTGCTGGGAAAAAATCTGACAGACGCCAGACGCAGCCTGTTTGAATTTGTCGCTGATTGTCATCAGCGCGGCATCCGGACTTTATTGCTGCATCATGGCATGGGGCGGGACAGTAAACCGCATCCAGCTATTTTGAAAAGTTATACATTCAAATGGTTACAGCAAATTCCGGAAGTGTTGGCTTGCCACAGTGCGCAGAAAATTCATGGCAGTAGCGCAGCCACCTATGTGCTGCTACAAAAAAATGCCGAGCAAAAACGGGAAAACCGGGAGCGGCACCAAAAACGCTGATGCGTTTCAGTAGAAAAAATACCCTCATCGAGGGTATTTTTCTACTAAGTCGCACTGGACAACCTGCGACGCTGTTATTTTCACCTTTCACCACAATTTGTGATCACACTGCTAGCGCAGTATTACCACAATCCGCTGGCTTCAACTGTGGTCATCACTGCCGATAACGCCATCAAAATCACCAAGATAGCGATTGCGGTAAAGCCAAAACCACGACTGGACGCTTTACTCATAAATAAACCTCAGACACTTTATTGTTATTTTTTGTGCTGGCAATAAGCCAGTTGGTCCTACACAGTTCACAGCAAGCACCAAGCTGGTCAATAACCTGAACTCAGGTTACATATTATTCATTTGCCATTCACCTGAAGCAGTGTAGAGATTTTCATACCAGGATACAACAGGTAAAACGCTGCTAAGTTGTTCTGTTGCCAGTTTTTTTAACGCTTGAAATACAACAGCCTGCTATGAACAAAGGGGGCCGCCAATGCTGCTGTCGCATAATCCGCCGGCATGTCATTGTCCTCGCTAGTGCTGGCGATAATGACAAAGCCTGCTTGTTGGTAAGTGCGAAGCGCGCTGGGATGATCAGCCGAGCAGGTATGCAACCAAACCCTCGCCTGCTCAGCATCAGCCAACCATTGTTGTGCCAGTGCCACCGCAGCTTTCGCTAGCAAAGCACCGAGCCCCTGACCGATAAATGCTGGTAACAAACCAAAAAACTTCAGTTCAACACTGGGCCGCCCTTCCGTTGGATCCAAATGCCGTACCAGCTCAACAAACCCAGCAGGCGTACCACGCTGATACAACACCCAGGTTCTGACATCCTTTGACGTTAAATAAGCCAGCCACTGCGCATAATCCCAACTTAACCGGCTATACCAACGCCAATGCTGACCAACGGCACAAAATAAAAACTGACTCAGCTCCGGACTTGCAACTTCGGCTTCTATCAAACTGACGCCCAGAGGCCAATCTGGCAAGGATAATGGCGCACCCTGATAATCCAAATACCAGGTGATAATCGCGCCTTCCTGCGGTTCGGTACTGCATGCAACTTGGGTCATGTTACTTCCGTTTGATACTGTCGATCAGCGCGGCAATATGTAGCTGCGCCGCAGGTTGTTGTAAACTATGAAATTGCTGCCTGAATTCAAAAGCTACCGCATCATCCTGCCGGTTACAGTGCCGCATCGCCAACATGGTATTTTTGGTTTGCCGGACCAGTTCAGTCGGTAAGTTCGCCATAGCGGCAGTGAGCTGTTTGGCCCGGGTCAATAACTCCTCTTCTGGCAACACCTCTTTGACAAAACCGGCTGCCAGCGCCTGTTGCGCCGACAAGCGTTCACCACAGAAAATCATCGCCGCCGCCTGCTGCCAGCCGACCAGTTGTGGCAACAGCCAGGTATGACCACCGCCGGGATGGATCGCTAATTGAAAAAACCGGCTATCAAACCAGGCTTGCGGACTGGCCAGTCGAATATCACAGGCCATCGCCAGATTTAAACCGGCCCCCAATGCTGGACCATTCAACAACGCAATGGTCAACAGTGGGCTGTAAGCCACTGAGGTAAAAGCGGCATAAATTTGTTGTAACTCTTCACCATCGCCCAAGGCGGCTTGCTGCAGCGCGGCCAAATCAGCACCGGAACAAAAGGAGTCGTTGCGCCCGGTCACGGCCAGCGCTTTAATGGTCGAGTCTTGTGTCAGTTGCTGCACGGCTTCGGCAATTGCCAGCGCACTATGTGGGGTTAACAGATTGCGTTTTTCGGCACTGTTGAGCGTCAGGACGGCCAAATGACCGTGTTTTTCTAATTGAAATGCTGACATTAATAACCTCGTTGTTGATCAACCAAATTGAGTAGTGGCAAACCAGCCAGGGTGCGGCGATAATTTTCAGCAATTTGCGCCACTGCAGTATCGGCGTTGGTCACTGCCGAAATATGGGGTGTCACTAGAATCGCCGGGTGCAACCAGAATGGGTGTTCAACGGGTAATGGCTCGGTGCGGAACACATCCAGACAAGCGGCACTGAGTTGCCCACTGTCTAAATTCTGTAACAATGCTAAGTCATCTACTATAGCGCCTCTGGCGACATTCACCAGAATGGCACCAGTTTTAAACTGGCCGAAGGCTTGCTGATCTAACAGATTCTCGGTGGCGGCGGTCAGCGGCAATAAACAAATCACCAGGTCGGCTTCAGCCACAGCGGCAGAAAAACCGGCCGCGCCATGATAACAACGGACATCAGCCAGCTGTTTAGCGCTGGCCGACCAGCCAGACACCTGAAATCCCTGCTGCTGAAAATAAAGCGCTGCCGCAGCGCCCAGCTCACCTAAGCCAAGCACACAAATATGTTGTATCCGCCTTGGACTGCGTGGTTTCCATTGCTGTAACTGTTGTTGGCGGCCAAATTGATCAAGTCGCAGTTGATAGTGCCGCACCACGCCACTTAAATAAGCCAACATTGAGCTGGTCAGCGCCGGATCAATAATCCGTGCCAACGGCAACGCTGGCAGGCTGGCATCGGCCAGAATATTATCAACCCCAGCACCAAAGGAATGTAACGCCTGTAGGCCTGTCATCGCCGTCAAAGCGCCAGGTGGCTGGCGCCATAATACCGCCATCTTCACCGTTTCCGGCTGTTGAATTTCAGGCCAGATTTCAATCCTGACCTCTGGCAGCAACTGTTGTAATTTCGATTGTAACTGATCGAGTTTTCGATCAGGGATCACCAGTGCAATAGACATGCCAACTCCAGAGGACAACAAAACCGGAACCAAAACGGAACCAAAGCGATAAAACCAGCATTCTATCAAAGCGCGACTGACTGTCCAGCCTACCCGTTCATCTGCGGTCCAAGCCGCGCAAAGGGCACAAAATTTCAGCAAACTGCCATAAATCTGTGACTGAATTGTCATACCCCGCGCTTAGCCTTGCGCTAACAAAGCCAAAGGGCAGGAGCAACAATGATCAGCGTCGAAAAAATGGTGCAGCAACATTTACCGCAATTGCAGCAAAAACCCTGGTTGGAAAAACCAGTCAAAGGCGCCTTAAAACACTTGTTGCATGAACAAGAATTTATTGCTTTTTCCGAGCAATACCCTCATCTGCAAGGCATTGAATTTATTGAGCAAGTATTAGATTATTTTAAATTCAGTTATACAGTGCGGGATAATGAGTTAGAGCGGATCCCGACCGCTGGCCGGGTGGTGATTATTGCCAATCATCCAATTGGTTCGCTCGATGGCCTGGCATTGGTGAAACTGGTGCACGATGTCAGACCTGATGTCAAAGTCATTGCCAATCAACTGTTGACCGCAGTGCAACCCCTGCATGGGCTGCTACTGCCAGTGAACAATATGCAAGGCGGCACTGAACGCCGTTGTATCGACCTTATTCATCAACATCTGGCTGCAGAAGGCGCTGTCATTGTGTTTCCAGCCGGTGAAGTCTCCAGATTAAAACCGAACGGCATTCGCGATGGCAAATGGCATGCTGGTTTCCTGCGTTTTGCCCGCAGCAGTAAAGCACCAGTGTTACCTGTGTATATTGATGCCCGCAATTCGGCGTTATTTTATGGCGCCTCCATGCTGTACAAACCGCTGGCGACTATGTTGCTGGTGCAGGAAATGTTTAAGCAGAAACATAAAAGCATCAGTATGCGGGTTGGCGAGCTGATCCCTTATGATAGTTTTGCCAGCTTGCCGTTAGAAACGCAGGCCATTGTCAAAGTGTTTAAGAAACACTTATACCGGCTTAGCAAAGACAAAGCCCCCTTGCTAAAAACCCAGACCGCCATTGCCCATCCGGAAGATCGGCTGGAATTGCGTAAAGCCGTTGAAGCCTGTCAATTGCTGGGAGAAACGGCGGACGGCAAACAGATTTATTTATACCAGTCGGCGCAAAGCTCGCCAGTGCTGCGTGAAATTGGCCGGCTGCGTGAATTATCATTTCGTGCTGTCGGTGAAGGCAGTGGCCGCCGCCGCGATATCGACCGCTTTGATAGTTATTACGAGCAACTGATCCTGTGGGATAAAGATGATCTGGAAATTGTCGGTGCGTATCGTTTTGCCAATACCCAAAAAATTATCGCCGAGCAAGGTTTAGCCGGGTTATATACCGCATCTTTATTTAAATTTGGTCCACAAATGGATACTTATCTGGCGCAAGGACTGGAACTGGGTCGCAGCTTTGTGCAGCCGCGTTACTGGGGCAAACGCAGTCTGGATTATCTGTGGTATGGCATTGGTGCCTATCTACAACAAAATCCGCAGATCCGCTATCTGTTTGGTGGTGTCAGTTTGTCCAACAGCTACCCCAAAGCAGCCCGAGATTTATTGGTGTATTTTTACACTTTGTATTTCAGCGAAGAAAACGATACTGCGATCCCCAATCTGCCTTACCAACTGCCATTTGACACACTGCAACAACTGCAACAACATTTCAGCGGTCAAGACTACAGTGCCGATTTTACCCAGCTAAAACATTTGCTGGCCCATATGGGACTGAGTATTCCGACTTTATATAAACAATATGGTGAAGTAGCCGAACCTGGTGGCGTGCAATTTCTGGCTTTTGGGATCGACCCGGATTTTGCTGATTGTGTTGATGGCTTGGTACTGGTGGATGTAGAAAAGTTAAAACCGCAGAAAAAACAACGTTATCTGGGCACTGCCGTCTAGAGCGTGTTGACCTTTGGTGTATGTTTTTGCAGCTGTTTGGCTGGCTTTTATACAAGGCAGAGCCCGCGATGTGTAGCTATTCTACATGAGCGGGCGATAACGCCGTAGAAAGGTCAGCCAAACGCTGCCCGTAGGGTTCAACCGGGGACTCGCCAGCCCTTTGTCACTCGCTACTCGCTTAGGAAGCTAAGCTTCGCAGCTCCTTTCGCGGGCTGGCGGCCCCCGATTGAACAAAATTCACACACCCAAGGTCAACACGCTCTAATACCGCTGGCCAGGATGGACAGCAGCGGGGGCAATGGCCCCCGCTGCTGTTATGCTTGCACTGAAATGACTCAGGCTTTTGGTACTGAACCTTTTAAGCCATAAAAACAGATATAGCCATAACACAACACCGGCAGAATAAAGGACAATTGTAAGCCAATATTATCCGCCAATACCCCTTGTAATAACGGGATGATAGCACCGCCCACGATAGCCAGACATAATACCCCACTGCCCTGGCTGGTATATTTACCCAGGCCAGTCACAGCTAAGCTGAAAATTGTCGGGAACATAATAGAGTTAAACAGGCCAACTGACAGAATTGCCCACATCGCCAGACCACCAGAGCTGCTCATCGCCACCAGCACTAAGACAGCAGCAGCGACGGCATTAAAGGCCAATACTTTGCCAGCAGCGATTTTTTGCATCACTACCGCGCCAATAAAACGACCGACCATTGCGCCCCCCCAGTAATAACTGATGTACTTGGCAGCATCGGCTTCGGCAAGACCAGCAATCTCAGGCTCGCCAATAAAATTCACCAGGAAACTGCCAATCGCGACTTCGCCACCAACATAAACAAAAATACCTAAAGCGCCCAGCACCAAATGGCTATACTGCCAGGCAGAACCAGCATCTGCTTCGGCAATCTCAGACTGATGATGTTCAGTCACTTTCGGTAATTTCAGCAAGGCAAACACTGCTGCTAATACTAACAGCGCCGCTGCCAGCATCAGATAAGGCACTTGGACTGCCGCTGCTTCTTGCGCTTTAAACTCTGCAGTCCCCACTTCCGCCGTCGCAGCAGCTAAAATCAGCAAGCCGCCAAACCATGGGGCAATAGTGGTGCCTAAAGAGTTAAACGCTTGGGTCATGGTTAAACGACTGGATGCGGTTTCGGCTTTACCCAAAGCTGTTACATAAGGGTTGGCGGCAACCTGTAAAATGGTAATCCCTGACGCCAGTACAAATAACGCCAGTAAAAACAAGGCATAAACTTGTGCCGCAGCGGCAGGATAGAACATCAGACAGCCGACAGCTGCAATCAGTAACCCGATCACAATACCGCGCTGATAACCGGCTTTTTTCACCAGATATCCGGCTGGAATTGACACCAGAAAATAAGCGCCAAAAAAACAGAACTGAATGAGCATCGCCTGGGTGTAATTCAGGTCAAACACATTTTTCAGATGCGGGATCAAAATGTCATTCAGACAAGTAATAAAACCCCAGATAAAAAATAAAAAGGTCAGACTGCTTAAAGCAAAATAATGATTTTGCCCGGTCGCGCCCTGCGACAGCTGCGCACTGCTTGGTGTGGTTACTGACATACATTTTCTCTTGTTATGGTCTGTCTATCCTGTGATGTACTCAGTTGCTGTCTGGCGACTCTCTCCCCTGCCACGCTTGAACGTCAAGGCTCGCCCAGCATATGAGCTTTGATTACTATACGCGCCGACTGCCTGATTGCAAAGCCCGTCCACTTGCATACGTATGTAATTTTTCTACATTTGTCCGCATTCTGCTTTGCTGCACAGCCAGTCGAAAGCTTGTTCTAAATCAAGGATTACCGCCGAAAAAGCCAGAACCTACCCGAAAGTTTGATCCAGCCCAAAGTTTTTAATCTGCCAGAGCGCACAATGCCGACATCTGATGAAGACCCAACCTCTGTAAAGGAAACTGTGATGAAAACAACAATCAGCGCCTTAGTTCTTGCCTTCGGTACTCTGGCTTCTGCCTCTGCCATGGCTGATTTCTCTGTCAATGTCGGTGCCATTCAAGTGGCACCAAATGACAGCAGCACATCATTAAATAAAGTCGAAGAACTGGCGAAATTACCAGCTGGCTCGACTGCTGTCGGCGTCAATAACAACACCCAACTGGGTCTGACCTTTGATTACAAATTCAATAACAACTGGACTGTGGAGCTGATTGCGGCGACACCGTTCAGTCATGATATTCAAGTGGAAGGTTCAGTGATTGACGGCCTGGATGTTGGTAGCACCAAACATTTACCACCAACCTTACTGGCGCAGTATCACTTTGATCTGGGCAACAGCAACTTCGATCCTTTTGTCGGCGTTGGTCTGAACTACACCAAATTCTTTGACACTTCAGCCTCGCCAGCGCTGAAAGAAGCACTGAAAACCCCGGCTAAACTCAAAGATAGCGATATGGTGGATCTGGAGCTGGATGATAGCTTTGGTCTGGCCTTGCAGGCTGGTTTTAACTACAAAATTGACCAGCACTGGGGCGCCCACTTTATGATCAGCAAAATGGATATCGACACCGACGCCAATGTGACACTGAACGGTTCTTCAATCCAAAAAGTGGATGTGCAGATTGACCCGTTGGTGGTGATGGTCGGCGTACGCTGGACTATGTAGTTCAACCAACAGAGCAGGCCGAAGTTTTATCGACGGCCTGCCGTTGTAATCATGTTCACAGCCAATTTACTCGGCAGGCTGTGGTACCGTTAACTCTTTACCTTGTTTAACCCGCATCACCACCTGATTTAATGCTTTGAGTTGTTGCAGTGGATCTTGCTTGACGGCAACAAAACTTGCTTCGTAGCCGGGTGCAATACGACCAATTTGGCGAGCCGGGAAAATAAACTGCGCAGTAGTTTGTACCAGCATCGTCAGTAATTCAGCTCGATTCAGCAATTGAAAATCATCCAGATAATAAATTTCGCTGAGGACATTACTGTCAAAACGATCCGAACCCACCAGTAAAGTCACGCCTTGCGCCCGCAACCGTTGCAAATTGCTTTTTTGCAGCGCTTTCACTTCAGCTAGTTGTGACGCTGGCATGTTAAATAATGCGGTTACCCCTGTTGTTGTCATCACAGCGACACCCTTGGCTTTTGCTGTCGCAATCGCCTCGTCACTTAAGCGATAATCTGCCGCCGTTTTGCCAGCCCACCAGTGATAACCCGGTAAATGCGCCACACTATCGACCCCTGCCTCGACCGCCACGGCAAAATCAGCCGCCGACTCAGTATGCGCTATGACGCGGATTTGTTGTTGCTGTAATTTTTTAACGAGAGGCTTTACCAGCTCAGGCCGCAAACCATTCACGCCGTCAAATTCGGCGTTATTGCGTCTGGTTTCATCTTCACTATGCACCAGAATCAACTTCACCAGTTGCGGTTTGCCTTGCACCATCAACGGCATTTTGCGGTCGATGTCCGTCAGCGAATCCACCGCGATCACCCATTTATCCACCACTTGTTGTTTCGTTGGCACCACGCCATCTGGGCCTGGCTGCAGGATCATCCGCAACGGATGACCATCACTAGAAGTGACAGTAGTCCCTGAAATTAATACATCCAAATTGCCATCGGCCGCCAATTGCTGACGAGCCTGCTGCGCCGAAAAGGCATCACCGCCCAGCATCAGGCCATATAAAATGCCATCTGCCACATACTTGTTGCTAAATCGACTGACTAACCAGCTATTTTGCAACTGATGGTTATGACCTTCGGCAAAAGGTGGCAGCAAATATAAACCCGTGACATCCACCACTTTGCTGTTGGCAGTCGCCGCCTGGGGATTGCTAAAACGCCCCTCCTTCACATACACATCCTGCTGCTGGAAAGTGCCGTCTTGAAACCAAAAACCATTTTTGTATAACGTATCTGCAGCAACCGGCATTGCGGTGCCAACAGCAACGACGACACCAAGCATCAAACGAACAAGCTTCATCACCATACAACCTTTAAGCAAAAAATAATGGCCACAACAGTCCCTCTCGCAGGGTTCCAAATAATAAGTGGTGCTTTCTAACAAAAAAGTTGTTGTGAGGTAAATATTTTTGCTACGACAGGTAAGAAAAAAGCGAGAATTGGCCAAAAACAACAATGCCGGTCAAAACCGGCATTGTTGATAAGGTTGGCGAACCAACCTTTGCGACTTGAACGTGCTGATTAACCCAGCCAGACCCGACCGTTACGGAACATCCGCATCCACGGGCTGTCTTCTTGCCACTCATCCGGATGCCAGCTGTTGCTAACCGCGCGGAACACCCGCTCTGGGTGAGGCATCATAATGGTGACCCGACCATCGGTGGTGGTCAGTGCAGTAATACCATTGGCCGAACCGTTCGGGTTCTGCGGATATTGCTGTGTGACCTGACCGTAGTTGTCGACAAACCGCAGCGCCACAGTGCCGCTTTGTTCCGCCGCCGCTAAAGCAGCAGCATTGGCAAACTCAGCATGACCTTCACCGTGGGAGACGGCAATCGGCATCTGCGAACCAGCCATGCCAGCGAATAATACCGATGGGCTTTGTTGCACTTGTACTAAACTAAAGCGCGCTTCAAAGCGATCAGAGGTATTGCGGACAAAACGTGGCCACAGCTCTGCGCCTGGGATCAACGACTTGAGGTTCGACACCATCTGGCAACCATTACACACACCTAAGGTAAAGGTGCTGTCACGTTCGAAGAAACGGCTAAATTCAGTCCGCGCTTTATCGTTAAACAGAATCGATTTGGCCCAACCTTCACCGGCGCCTAACACGTCACCGTAAGAGAAACCGCCACAAGCCACTAAGCCGTTAAATTCTGCCAAACCACGACGGCCAGACAGAATATCCGACATATGCACATCGACTGCGGTAAAACCGGCACGGTTAAATGCCGCCGCCATCTCCACATGCGAGTTGACGCCCTGCTCACGCAGCACGGCAATCCGAGGTTTGGCGCCTTTGAGGATATAAGGTGCAGCGATATCTTCATTCAGATCAAAGCTTAACTTCACATTTAAACCTGGATCTTGTTGATCTGACTTGGCAGCAAACTCTTGTTTAGCACAATCAGGGTTATCCCGCAGCGCCTGCATCTGATAAGTGGTTTCAGCCCAGATCGAACGTAACCGGGTGCGTGAATCGCTGAAAATGACATGGCCTGCACGGCGAACAACCAGCTCGTCGCTGTTGGTGACCGCGCCTAACAGATGACTGTTGGCTTTCAGGTTAAAGTCAGCCAGCACTTGTTGTACCTCAGCCAGATCAGCGTCAGCCACCTGGATCACGGCACCTAATTCCTCACTAAACAGCACCGCTAAATCGCTTTGGCTGTGGTTGCCTACAGCCGCGACGTCAACTGTCCAGCCTGCTTTACCGGCAAAAGCCATTTCAGCAAGTGTTAACAACAGGCCACCGTCTGAACGGTCATGATAAGCCAGCAGTTTTTGTGCAGAAGTCAGTTTCTGGATAGCGTTAAAGAAATTGATTAACAAATCTGGTGTGGCCAAATCCGGCGCCGTTTCACCCAGCTGTTTATACACCTGCGCTAAACAAGAAGCACCTAAGCGGTTTTCTCCCAAGCCCAAATCAATCAACAGCAGTGACGACGCGCCTTTGTCAGTGCGCAGCTGTGGCGTCACCGTTTTACGCACATCTTCAACTCTGGCGAAGGCGGTGATCACCAAAGATAAAGGTGAAGTGACGGCTTGGTCTTCACCGTTTTGTTGCCACTTGGTTTTCATCGACATCGAATCTTTGCCGACCGGAATAGTCACTTCCAGCGCCGGGCATAATTCTTCGCCAATGGCTTTCACCGCAGCATACAAACCAGCGTCTTCGCCTGGGTGACCAGCAGCGGACATCCAGTTGGCAGACAGCTTAATCCGTTTTAATTCACCGATATCAGTGGCAGCAATGTTGGTGATGGCTTCGGCTACCGCCAACCGCGCAGAAGCAGCAAAATCTAACAAAGCCACTGGCGTCCGCTCGCCCAATGACATCGCTTCGCCGTGGTAAGTATCCAGTGCCGCTGTGGTCACAGCACAGTTCGCCACCGGCACCTGCCATGGGCCAACCATTTGATCCCGCGCCACCATACCAGTGACAGAACGGTCACCAATGCTGATTAAAAAGGTTTTTTCGGCGATAGTGGGTAAACGTAACAACCGTTCGGTCGCGTCTGTAATGCTGACACCGGCAAAATCCAGCGCCTTACCGGCAGTTTGTTTTGATGCAACATCACGGTGCATCTTCGGCGCTTTGCCGAGCAGCACTGACAGTGGCAGGTCAATTGGCGTATTGCCAAAATGCTGATCCGACAGCGTTAAGTGTTGCTCTGCAGTCGCTTCACCGACCACCGCATAAGGTGCGCGTTCGCGTTTACAGATCTGCTCAAACAGCGGCATTTTGTTAGCTGGGATCGCCATCACATACCGCTCTTGTGATTCGTTACACCAAATTTCCAGCGGTGACATGCCTGGCTCATCGTTTGGCACATTACGCAGTTCAAACTTACCGCCGACGCCACCGTCATTCACCAGCTCAGGGAAGGCATTGGATAAACCACCAGCGCCGACGTCGTGGATAAACACGATTGGGTTGTCCGCGCCTAACTGCCAACAACGGTCAATCACTTCCTGACAACGGCGTTCAATTTCCGGGTTTTCCCGTTGCACTGAAGCAAAATCTAAATCTTCCGCCGACTGCCCTGAGGCCATCGAAGAAGCGGCGCCGCCACCGAGACCGATATTCATCGCCGGACCGCCCAATACCACTAATTTTGCACCGACTGGCAAATCGCCTTTTTGCACGTGCTCAGCCCGGATATTGCCAAGGCCACCGGCCAGCATAATGGGCTTGTGGTAACCGCGCACTTCCTCGCCATTGTGGCTTGGCACTTTTTCTTCATAAGTGCGGAAATAGCCTAAGATGTTCGGCCGGCCAAATTCATTGTTAAAAGCTGCGCCGCCCAATGGGCCTTCAATCATGATATCCAGCGCATTCACAATACGGTCTGGCTTACCAAAATTGGTTTCCCAGGGCTGTTCAAAGCCCGGGATCCGTAAATTCGATACTGAGAAACCAACTAAACCGGCTTTTGGTTTTGAACCAACACCGGTCGCGCCTTCATCACGAATTTCACCACCAGAACCTGTCGCAGCGCCAGGGAATGGCGAAATCGCTGTTGGGTGGTTGTGGGTTTCTACTTTCATCAGCACATGAATGTCTTCATGGTGATACTGATACTCTTGTGAATCCGGCGTTGGGAAAAACCGGCCGGCTTTTGAACCTTCCATCACGGCGGCGTTATCTTTATAAGCTGACAACACATAATCCGGTGTTTTTTCAAAAGTGTTTTTAATCATTTTAAACAGCGACTTCGGCTGTGCTACACCGTCTATGGTCCAGTCGGCGTTAAAAATCTTGTGACGGCAATGCTCTGAGTTAGCCTGGGCGAACATATAAAGTTCGATGTCGTTTGGATTGCGACCCAGCGCCGTGAAATTACTGACCAGATAATCAATTTCATCTTCTGCCAGTGCCAAACCAAGCCGGATATTGGCTTCCGCCAAGGCCGCCCGACCACCACTGAGAATATCCACCGATGACAAAGGCGCAGGTTCTGCTTTACTAAATAAAGCGTCAGCCTGCTCTAAGGCCGTAAAGACAGTTTCCATCATCCGGTCATGTAACAGAGCAGCCAGTTGCTGCTGTTCATCTGCCGTTAACATGCGACTGGTATTTACATAATACGCCAGGCCGCGCTCTAACCTTTTGATCTGATTCAGACCACAGTTATGGGCAATATCAGTCGCTTTGGAAGACCAAGGCGAAATAGTGCCAGGACGCGGGGTCACCAGCAACAAAGTACCAGTAGGTTGATGACTGGTAATAGTAGGTCCGTAGGTCAGCAGTTTGTTCAGCACTGCTTGCTGCTCTGCGCTTAAAGCGGCAGTCAGATCGGCAAAATGAACAAACTCGGCATAGATGCTGCTAACAGGTAACGCCGCTTTGGCGCATTGGTCGATGAACTTCTGAATTCTGAACTCGGACAGTGCTGGTGCACCACGCAGGATCAACATAGGCTTTTTTTCCCGTGGGTTGAACGTCGATGGAACCTCAAATCAGGCGGCGCATTATATAGAATTTCAGCGCACAAGGGTATGAGTAAAAACTGACGACAAGCTGGTTTTTTGGTATAACAGGCGGCTGTAAAGCCGGACAGGTAAAAATACATGCGTTGGATTGGATGCTTATTGGTAGGAATACTGACTTTGGCGGCTTGCTCGCCTGCGCCAGAACCTGCCCATTTACATCAGATTTATCAACGCGATAGCATCAGAATTGGCATTTTGAACGGCCCGACCAGCTACTTCGTCACTGCCGACGGTCCAACCGGTTATGAGTATGAACTGGCCCTGGCACTGGCACAAAAACTAGGGGTGAAGTTAGACCTCGTACCAAGCTTTCAACTGGAAGAATTGTTACAAAAACTCAATGCTGGTCAAGTGGACGTGATTGCCGCGGGCTCGACAGTATCGGAAAGTCTGCGCCAGCAATACCGGTTAGCACCGGCGTATCAGTGGAGCGATGAAGTGTTGGTATTTCGCACCACAGAGCAAAAACCAAAAAACCTGGCTGCCATTACTGACGATATCGTGGTGATTAAAGGCTCCAGCCAGGCTGAAACGATGCTGGCAAAACAGCAGCAACAACCCGAATTACGTTTACTGCTCAATGACACCGATGATGCCACTGAATTATTGCAACAGGTGGCGGATGGCAAAATTCGTTATACCGTGACCGATTCGCATATTCTGGCCATTAATCAACGTTTCTTTCCCAATATAGGTGTGGCTCAGGTACTGAAATCACAACAACCAGTGGCTTGGCTGCTGGCGAAAAATCATGATGATTCGCTGTTTAGCACCTTGGTCGAGTTTTTTGGCCGTAGTTATGAAGCTGCTGAACTGTTGAGCCTGGAAGACAAATATTTTGGCCATGTCCGCAAATTTAATTACGCCGATACGCTGGATTATATTGAAGCCATTGATAAAGTCTTGCCCAGGTTTCAACCTTTGTTTGAACAACATTCAGGCAATCTGGACTGGCGACTATTGGCAGCCATCGCCTATCAGGAATCACGCTGGGATCCGAAAGCACGCAGTCCGCAGGGCGTGGTTGGTATGATGATGCTGACAGTCCCGACCGCGACCTTGATGAAAGTCAATAGTCGGGTTGATGCGGCGCAAAGTATCAGAGGCGGTAGCCGTTATTTACAACGGTTATTGGACAGGATCCCGGAACGGGTGAAAATGCCCGATCGGCTGTGGTTTGCCCTGGCTGGCTACAATATTGGTTATAACCATATCGAAAGTGCGCGCATGCTGACGGAAAAAGATGGCGCCGATCCGGACAAATGGGCTGAAGTGAAACAGCGGTTGTCGTTGTTGCGCCAACGCAAGTATTACAGTCAGACTCAGACCGGCTACGCCCGTGGTGATCATGCGGTGTATTATGTCGAGAATATCCGCCGTTATTACGATACCTTACTCTGGGTCGACGAGAAAAAACAAACCGAACTGAAAATCCAACAGCAAAAACAAAAGTTGGCAGAACAATATGCCGAGCAGTTGCCGCTAGGGCCGGTACCAACACCGGTAAAATCCACCCCGGGCAAAACCAATAGCAGCAAAAAGCCAGCGCCAAAAGCCGGCACTGAGAAAAACGCTGGCAAAACCAGCGATAAAGTACCCAAAAACGGCCAGCGTCAGCAAAAGGCAGATTAAGCAACCACCTGCTGGGGATGCCTGCACAACAGTCCCAACAGCACGGGCTTGAGTTCGGCCTTGCCGCTGTTTATAGTGTCATTAGTTTCAATCAACTCAGAGTTCGCTACATGCTTAGAAGAAAAAAACCTAAGATGCTGAAAAAGCGTCGGATCATGGATGTCAGCGCAGTACGGCGGCGGATTAAACGCTGTGTCGCGGTGATGAAATTACACCGTCGGCAACGGAATTATCAAACTCTGAACCAGCCTGAGACCGCCTTGTCTTAAGCGCCGTTGCAGCTTGCCTGCATGTCCTGCTCGCTGTCGTGATGTCGATTATCACTCCGCCAAAACCCAATCTAACGGGCTGCCAATTCAGCTTTTTGTAACGCTTTGGCTGCTTTGTGCTCACGGCGCCGGCGCTGAAAAAACGCTGATAATTTGGCACCACATTCCGCTGCCAACACGCCAGACTCAACCACTAACTGATGATTGAGCACCGGATGTCTGACCAAGTCCACCACAGAGCCAGCAGCCCCTGTTTTGGCATCAAAGGCGCCAAATACCAACCGTTTGATCCGGCTGTGCACCAGCAAACCGGCACACATGGCACAAGGCTCTAAGGTGACGTATAAAGTGGTATCCAATAGCCGATAGTTTTGGACCTGGCTGGCCGCTTGCCGGATCGCCAGCATTTCGGCATGGGCTGAAGGATCATGCTGGCATATCGACAAATTCCAGCCTTCACCAAGCACTTGATTATCTTTCACCAGCACAGCACCGACCGGGATTTCACCAGCCTGCTCGGCCTTATCGGCCAACTTTAACGCATACTGCATCCAATAAATGTCCAGCTGTTGTTGCGCAGCTAACAATTCAGCTGGCTCAGCTGTGACCATCGGCAAAGGGGGCTTCATCAGCGTTTAGGCTCCGGGCGACACAGGTAGAAACAAATTTTACCACTGCAGCATGATAAATTTGACTACTATTTGGTGTACCAGTTAACTTGGTTAGAATGCATTTAAATAAGGCATTGTTTTATATACTAATAAAGCTTGGCATAAGCTTTGCTAAACAAAAACTGTTGGCAAATTTCTGCCCAGAATCAATTCAAGGAGTATAAAAATGGACGGTGGTTTGATTGCTTTTGTCGCTGTGGTCGGGGGTTTTGGGTATGCCTTTTATGAGCAACACACCAAAACTAAAATCAAGTTGCATACCAGTAGCGCTGGCTCCGAGGCATTAAAACAAGAAATTCAGCAGTTAAAACAGCGGATCGAGACGCTGGAAGCCATAGTGACGGATAAATCCTATAGCCTGAAGCAGGAAATTAATAAGCTTGCCTGATGCCGCAGTAGCGGCATTCACTGCTGCAACAAGCGCCGTAAACGACCATGCTGAGACTGGCAACATGGCACTGCCAGCCATTTTCGCAACTTAGTGCACCCAACGACGGCGCAACCACTGTAACATCGGTTGCTCGATCCAGCGGTAACACAACAATGCCAACAGCAGCGTCAACCCTAAGCTGGCCGTGGCCAACAGCAATGGATGAGCTTGTGGTAACAAACTGACACTGACTTTATAACAGGCCGGAATGGTTAAGATTTGCAGCAAATAAATACTGTACGAAGCATCGCCCAACCGGCTTAGCCAAGCTTGCTGTAAGGCCGGGACAGTGACTGCGCCCAACACCAGCAAAAAAGCGGGTACGCCCCAACTCAGAGTGCGATGCAGCGACAAGGCTTGTACGGTAGGGAATAAACTCAAACCCAGCAACACAATACCACTGAGTAAGAACAACCAACCGACGGTCACTGACCAACGAGCCCTATGAAAAAGCCAGGCCGCCAGCATGCCGAAGATAAATTCCAGCAACATCCACTGACAGGTTAAAGCGGCAAAAGTAGCGAGCACAATACTCAACATCGGCAATAACAAGGCCCCAGACTTCAGGGCTAAAGCGCAACCAAACAGCAGATAAAACAGCATCTCCCATTCCAGCGTCCAACCGACAAAAAGTACCGGATACAAGCCAGTCAGCCATTGCGCACTGAAAAAAAACGACGCCAGCACCCAATTTGCCTGTAAATTCAGTTGTCGGAACAAGGCAGGAAATAGCCACAGCAACAGCACCACCAGCAACGTCAGCAGCCAGTACAAAGGCACAATCCTGATCAAGCGCTGCCGGAAAAAAGCCAGGGCGGTTTTTGGTTGCTGCAACTGGGTGTGCAGCATAATAAAACCAGAAATGACAAAAAAGATATCCACGCCATTTTGGCCCCAATCCTTCAGCAGATTGAACCAGGGTAAGCTTTGCTGATACCCAGTGGCGCTGACAATAATATGGAAAATCACCACATTGATGGCAGCAAAAGCGCGCAGATGCTGAAGATTGGCAAGCATGTTGTGTTGTCATTCCCTGAGATGGACAGTTCGGCTGCACTATTGCACCGGGCAACGATGATACCGGATGTTCTGTCATTCTAAGTCACAACTTGTGGTTTTTTTGCGGTGTAGCAGTCACACACCGCAACTTACCCCAGCTCTGCTACAGCAACCCTTGCATCCAAAACTGACTCAGCTCAGCAGCGGACATTGCAGTGGCAGGCAATAACGGCTCAGGTTGACCTGAAAATATTGTCTTCGCCACCTGCCTGCCAACCATTTGAGCTGCTGCAGTTTTCGCTTGCCTTCGTTGATAGAAAACTTGTAGCACCGCTTCGAGTTCATCACTTTCCCGCAGTAGGCAGACAAGGTGCCAGGCATCTTCCAGCGCCTGACAGGCACCCTGCCCAGAAGTCGGCAACGAAGCATGGGCAGCATCTCCGATAAGCAGCAGATTGTCCTGATGCCAATATGGCAGAGGGTCAATATCATGCACAAAAATGTGCTGCACCGATGTGCTATCGCAGGACTGCAACACCTGCTGGATTGGCTCGGGCCAGTGCCGAAAACGTTGCTGTAATTGATGATACCAAGCAGCAGCGGGCATAGCACTGTCAATCTCAGTATTCCATGCCCCAGCCCAATAGCAGCAGCCTTCAGTCACTGGCACAATGCCAAAACGCTCTGCTAAATCCCGGTATTCATGAATAGCCTGAGCCAAGCCACCTGCGACTGACCTGCTCACGCCAATCACATTGACAAAGCCATGATAACGCGGCGTCACCAACTGAGGATACAACGCCTGGCGCACGACCGAATTCATCCGCCCGTCGGCACCGACGACCAGATCAAACTGCTGGCCTAACCCCGCCACATCGGCTGCTGTGATGGCACAGTTAAATTTAATCTCCCCGCCGAGTTCATCGAACGCACCGGCCAGTAGCCTCATCAGTTCACGGCGCAAAATGGTCACACTGGGCCAGCCACAGAGTGTGTTAACGGCCCTGATATCAAACTCAGCTTGCAGCACGCCCTGCCGGTCAAATTGACGCATCGACTCTGGCATGCCGCCCAGCCGCCTGATCTGCGGGTCCAGCCCCAACTGCTGCATAACAAACATGGCATTGGGCCACAAGGTGACACCTGCGCCCATCGACGAGACGCCACTGCCACGCTCAAACAGGCTTACCTGATAACCTTGCTTGGTGGCAAGGATTGCCAGCGCCAACCCGGCCACTCCGGCTCCAACGATGGCAATTTTCTTGGTACGGATCATCTATTTTCTCCCGATTTTGACACTGGGTCGGGATTGTAATAAAGCTGAATTTCGTGATAAATATGGTTTTATTGCTTTGTTACTCTCATTTTTCGGGATAAAAAATACTAGAAAAAGTCGAACTACAGTGGTTGCTTTGCTTCCAGGCGGTTTATGAACACCTCAGCTTCAAGCTGGCGGCCGAACAACTGCAGCTGCCCACATCCAATGTCAGTCGACATGTCGCCTTGCTGGAACAACAGCTGCAGGTACGGCTGCTGGAACGGACCACCCGCAGCATGATACCAACAGCAGCAGGTACATGGCTGTATCAAGCCATCAGCCCACTGCTCCAGGCCATGGCTGATAGCTTAGAAGAAGTGTCGATGCTGGGAGATTCATTCAGCGGCCATCTGAAAATCATTACGCCGGATCTGCCTTTTATGGCGGATATTCTGGCAGATTTTTGCCTGCAACATCCGCAAATACAACTCAGCTGCGATACCCAATTGGAGCCAACAGCCGGGCTGCTGGCAGGATTTGATCTGGTGTTGCGTTTTGGCCGTGGACCGCTGGAGGATTCTGGCTGGGTTGCCAAAGAGCTCCTGCGCTGGCCAAGTTGTGTCGTGGCAGCCCCAGCACTGCTGCAACAGCAGCCAGCACCACAATCACTGGATGAACTGACTAAAGCCCGCTGCATCACCACCATGTCGGTACTGCAGGGCCAGCCCTGGCGCTTTAAACCAGGTCAAACCTTGCAAATTCGCTCCAGCTACAAAGTCAACAGTGGTCAGATGGCGAAGGCCGCAGCCATCAAAGGACTTGGTTTTGCCATTTTGCCGCTACATGCCTGTCAGGCAGACATCGACCAGGGCCGCTTGGTCAAGATTGATTGTCAGGTCGAACCCGAGGATTTAGTGTTATACGCGTTTTATTCCGGCCGAAAATACCCACAACTCAAAGTAAAAGCGTTTTTGCAACATCTGCAAGCTGCACTGACTTTGTGAACTGCAGAGCCGAAAAGTGAGCGGCCTCAACTGGGGCAACCTATCGCCGTGGACCTTGTCGCCAAGTGCAGCATTGTCCGATCCATCAGTAAAAAGCCCGCATCAAAGCGGGCTTCGTTATGGTTGAAAATCCAATACTGCCGGTTTATACCAGCTTCAGGATCACTCCCACTCAATAGTCGCTGGTGGTTTGCCAGACACGTCGTACACGACACGGGAGATGCCGTTCACTTCGTTGATAATACGGTTTGAAACATGACCCAGCAGCTCATAGGGTAAGTGCGCCCAGTGTGCAGTCATAAAGTCCACTGTTTGTACAGCGCGCAGCGAGACCACCCAATCATATTTGCGGCCATCGCCCATTACACCGACTGATTTCACCGGCAGGAACACCGTAAAGGCTTGGCTCACTTGCTCGTACCAGCCGGATTTATGCAGTTCTTCAATGAAAATCGCATCGGCTTTACGCAGTAAATCACAGTATTCTTTTTTCACTTCGCCCAGCACCCGCACGCCTAAACCAGGACCAGGGAACGGGTGACGGTACAGCATATCGTACGGCAGACCCAGCGCTAAACCGACTTTGCGTACTTCGTCTTTAAACAGTTCGCGCAGCGGTTCAACCAGGCCCATCTTCATTTCGGCCGGTAAACCACCGACGTTATGGTGCGACTTAATAACATGAGCTTTACCGGTTTTAGAGGCCGCCGATTCAATCACATCCGGATAAATAGTGCCTTGGGCTAACCATTTGGCATTGGTCAGTTTTTTCGCTTCTTCGTCGAACACTTCAACAAAAACCCGACCGATGATTTTACGTTTGGCTTCAGGCTCGGCTTCGCCTTTTAAAGCATCCAAGAAACGATTTTCAGCTTTAACATGGATAATGTTCAAGCCAAAATGGTCGCCAAACATATCCATCACTTGCTGGCCTTCGTTTAACCGCAATAAGCCGTTATCGACAAAGACGCAGGTTAAGTTTTTGCCGATAGCGCGGTGTAACAGCATCGCCACCACAGATGAATCGACGCCACCAGACAGACCTAAAATGACCTGATCATCACCGACTTGTTTTTTGATATTGGCAATTGCATCGTCAATGATGGTGGCTGGCGTCCACAGCTTTTCACAGCCACAGATATCGACAATAAATTGTTCCAGCATCCGCATCCCCTGCCGGGTATGGGTCACTTCAGGGTGGAATTGTACGCCATAAAACTGTTTAGTTTCATTGGCCATCGCGGCATGCGGGCAGGTTGGCGTCTGCGCTGTGGTGACAAAACCAGCGGGGATTTCCACAACTTTATCGCCATGGCTCATCCAGACATCCAGTAAACCGTTACCTTGTTCGTTCAGGTGATCTTCAATACCGGCAAACATCGGATTATTGGCAATCACTTCCACCTGCGCATAACCAAATTCACGTTTGTCCGAGCTGGCAACTTTACCGCCTAATTGCTCAGCCATAGTTTGCATGCCATAACACACACCCAATACTGGCACATTAGCTTCAAACACATACTGCGGCGCCCGTGGTGAACCTGCTTCAGTCACACTCTCAGGGCCACCGGATAAAATAATACCGGTTGGGTTAAATTCGGCGATTTGCTCAGCCGTGACATCCCAGGCCCAGAGCTCACAATAAACGCCGATTTCGCGGACACGACGCGCGATCAACTGGGTATATTGCGAACCGAAGTCGAGGATCAGAATACGATGGAAATGGATATTTTTGCTCATATCAACCTTGTATCGGTAGCGGGCTGGTTTGCACCAGCCAAAAAAACGACGCTGGCATGCACCAGCGAGAACAATGCCAGCATGGCTGCTGGCATTTTGTTATCAGCCAATCCGGTAGTTTGGCGCTTCTTTGGTAATTTGCACATCATGCACATGGGATTCACCCATGCCAGCTGAAGTCACTTTAACAAACACCGGCTTGGTGCGCAGGATGTCAATGGTGGCACAACCGGTCAGACCCATCGATGAGCGCAGACCGCCCATTTGCTGGTGAATGATATTTTCGATTGGACCTTTGTAAGCCACCCGGCCTTCAATCCCTTCCGGCACCAGTTTCTCAGCGTTATTGCTGCCCTGGAAATAACGGTCAGATGAGCCGTTGCGCTGAGCCATGGCGCCTAACGAGCCCATGCCACGGTAAGATTTGTAATAACGGCCCTGGTAGAGTTCAACTTCACCTGGCGCTTCTTCAGTACCGGCAAACATTGAACCGACCATCACACAATGCGCGCCTGCCACTAAAGCTTTGGACACATCACCCGAGAAACGGATGCCGCCATCAGCAATGATACAAACGTTTGTGCCTTTGACGCCTTCAACGGCATCGGCAATCGCAGTGATTTGTGGTACACCACAACCAGTGACAATCCGGGTGGTACAAATAGAACCTGGGCCGATACCGACCTTGACCGCATTGGCACCGGCTTCGGCCAGCGCTTTAGCGCCTTCAGCCGTTGCGACGTTACCCGCGACAATTTGTAAGTCCGGGTAAGCGGCCCGGGTTTGTTTTACCCGGTCAATCACACCCTGCGAATGGCCGTGCGAGGTATCAATCAGCAGAATATCAACGCCAGCTTCAACTAAAGCGGCAATGCGCTCATCAGTGCCAGGACCAACGCCTACTGCAGCACCAACCCGTAACCGGCCGAATTCGTCTTTACAGGCATTTGGCTTACTAGCCGCTTTGTAATAATCGCGAACCGTGATTAAACCTTTTAATTTAAAGTCACTATCCACCACCAGCGCTTTTTCAATGCGGTGTTTATGCATCAGCGTCAACGCATCCTGACGGGGTGAATCTTCATGCACTGTCACCAGACGCTCACGCGGTGTCATCACCGAAGCGATAGCCGCCTGTGGATTGGTTTCAACGTTTAAATCGCGGCCTGTGACGATACCCACTAAGTTGTTGTCGGCATCCACCACCGGGAAACCAGAAAAACCGTGTTGAGCGGACAGTTGTTGGACATCACGCACCGTCTGTTCTGGCCGCACTGTGACAGGATCACGTACCACACCACTTTCGTATTTTTTTACTTTACGAACGTTGGCGGCCTGCTCTTCAATGGTCATGTTTTTGTGGATAAAACCCAGACCACCTTCTTGCGCCAGGGCAATGGCCAGACGTGCTTCGGTCACTGTATCCATCGAGGCGGAGACCATCGGGATATTCAGAGTGATTTTGCTGGTCAGTTGAGTCCGCAGATCTGCGGTATGAGGTAACACTGTGGAGTGCGCTGGCACAAGTAACACGTCGTCAAATGTGAGCGCTTCTTTCACTATCCTGAGCATTGCAACAATCTCTCTGTGTGAGTTAAAAATAGGGGAATGTTGCGGAGCTATTTTAGTCGCTTTTGCGACTTGCCACAACGCATTTTTTAGTTTTGTGCTAGATTAGGCCAAGTTTGTTGTTGCCCGATGATTTAAAACAGTCTTATGTCTCAAGCCGATATCTATACAGTGTCGCGGTTAAATTCCGAAGTTCGCCTGACGCTGGAACTGCAATTTCGCCAATTATGGCTGGTAGGTGAAGTGTCGAACTTTGTCGCCGCCAGTTCTGGCCATTGGTATTTTTCGTTAAAAGATCAGGCCGCTCAGGTCAAAGTGGCGATGTTTAAAACCAGCAATCGCAACGCTGCATTTACGCCGCGCAATGGTCAGCAAGTGATGGTACGGGCACGCATCAGCGTGTATGAACCACGCGGTGAATATCAGTTATTGGCTGATTTTATCGAACCGGCCGGTGATGGCTTATTGCGACAACAATATGAACAGTTAAAAGCCAAACTAGCCGCTGAAGGTTTATTTGCACCAGAGCGGAAAAAACCATTGCCGCTCTCAGTGCAAACGGTGGGCGTAATTACCTCACCGACCGGTGCTGCCATTCGTGACATTTTGACCGTGTTACAACGGCGGGCACCGGGTTTGGCTGTGATCATTTATCCATCCTTGGTGCAAGGCGCGCAGGCGGCGGCGGATTTAACCGCCGCCTTGCAACATGCCATCCAACGGCAGGAATGTCAGGTGCTGATCATCGGCCGTGGGGGTGGCTCACTGGAAGATTTGTGGTGCTTTAACGACGAAACGCTGGCGCGCACTATTGCCAGTTGCCCTATTCCTATTGTCAGCGCCGTTGGGCATGAAATTGACTTTTCCATCAGTGATTTTGTCGCTGATGTACGCGCCGCCACGCCATCCGCAGCTGCCGAATTGGTGTCGCCGGATCAACAGCATCAACTACAACAACTACAACAACTACAACTGCGTTTGCAACAGGCGATGCGCCAACGGCTGGCCAGCGCCAGCCAGCAATTTTTGCATCAGGCCAGCCGGCTACAATTGCTCCATCCGGCCAGACGATTACAGCAACAGCAACAACGGCTGGATGAACTACAAATCCGGCTGACCCAGGCGATGCAACAACAGCTGCAACAGAAAAAACAACAGTGGCAGCTACAACAAACTGCACTCAGTCTGGTATCACCACAGCAACAATTACAACGCCAACAGCAGCAACTGCAGATGCTGTCGCAGCAACTGCAGCGAAGCTGGCAGCAACAGCTACAACGCCGCCAGCAACAATGGCAACTGCTCAGCAGTCAGTTACATACCGTCAGTCCACTGGCCACGCTGGAACGGGGCTACAGCATTGTATTTAGTACTGAAGATAGCCAGGATGGCAGTCACCAAGTGAAAGGTGCGGTACTGAAAAGTCAGCAGCAAGTGCAACCTGGTCAACTGTTACAGATCCGGCTGGCCGACGGTGAGCTGAGCGCCAGAGTGGAAAAAATTAACCGCTAGCTGACTGGCCGTTCGTGAAAATCTGCGTGAAAACCTGCTTGAAAAAAACCAGGGCAGCAATGGCTACAATGCTGCCCTACTTTTTTACACCAACTTACATTTTCCCAGCAAAGCCACCACAGTCAACCGGCTTTTTCCTGAGTAACCTGCTGTCAACTAAACAGGAGGTTCAGTATGTTTCAGCAGAAAAGCCGGCAACCGCTGGCACACCTATTCGCGCTGCTACTCAGCAGCCAATTACTCAGTGGCTGTGGTGGTGATGATGACAAAGCCAAGACGCCAACTCTGGATGGTGTTTGGCAAAAAACCGGTTACGGCCAGCTCTGGCAGATTGAAGGGCAAAAGCTGCTAAGTTTTTATCACAACAAATTTGGTTGTGTAAAAAGCGATGAATTCAGTGCTGCCAGTAGTGGCCAGTTGCTGGCCAAATTGAGCTTAAGCGCTGATGGTGAACAATTCAGCATGGCCAATGATGGCGGTTATATCGGCCAGTGGCACCGGTTAAAACAACTGCCACAGTCCTGTCAGCAACCGCTGAATGGCAATCAGAGTGCCAGCGTCAATTTTGAGTTTTTCTGGCAGGATCTGCAGCAGTATTATCCATTCTTTGCCGAGCGCCAGCTGAACTGGCCACAACTGTATCAACAGTATGCACCTTTATTTGCCAATGCCACACCGGAGCAGGAACTGCAGTATTATCAGCAGATCCTGCTGCAATTTCAGGACGCGCACCTGAGTATCAGCACTCAACAGCAAGACTTGCTGTCCATCGCCCCCAAAGGCTTATTTGCCAGCGTCATCCAACAAACCGCAGATCTGTCTAAAGCTATCGCACTGTTGGCGCAATACCAACAGCAGTTGCAACAACAAACGGATAGTTTTCTGCAAGCGCCGGGTTTACAGCATTCGGTGGCAGTGCCGCATGCGGCCTTTGGCTGGTTGCCGGGCGATATCGCCTATCTGCGGCTGGATCAGCTCTATCAGTTCAGCACACGGCAGGATGAAGATCCGGCCGATATCGTGCTCGGGCTGCCAGCCGAATTGCAGGGGGCCGATGCACTGATGCATGAATTTAAGCAAAAGTTTACTGGTAGCAAAGCCCTGGTGCTGGATCTGCGTTTTAACCAGGGCGGCCATGATGCCATCGCACTGCAACTGGTTAGCCATTTGAATAACCAAGCCAAAACTGTCGGCTATAAAGGCTTACGGAGTGGTAGTTTACAAACCGTCACCTTAGCGGCCAACCACAATCCTTATCTGCAGCCCGTAATCGTACTGACCGGCGGCATGACCACCAGCGCGGCAGAAATCATGACGCTGGCACTGAAAGCGCTGCCACAGGTGACGGTGATCGGCGAAGCCACCCAAGGTGCCTTGTCCGATACCATGCAGCGCACCATGCCAAATGGCTGGACCTTAGGCTTTGGCAATGAGCTCTATCTGGATAGCAACAAAACATTGCTGGAAGTCAAAGGGGTCACTCCCCATCTGCAAGCCGCGCCCTATTTGAGTCTGGATCAAGCCTTTGGCAGCGTCACGGCACTGGATTTAGCCATGCAGCAGTTACAACAACCAGCGCTGCAAAGCCCGGCTCAAGCGACGCTGCAGCAGCACATCCACAGCTTCCGGCAGCAATTTAACCAGCCTGGACTGGCAGCCGCCGTGATCCGCAAGGGTAAAGTGGTGGCTAGTTTTGCCGATGGCCTGGCCAATATCGAGCAGCAAAAACCGATGACTGCCGACACGCCCATCCTGGTAGGCTCTATTAGTAAAACCATGCTCGGCACTGCATTCGCGCTGACCACAGTCAACCCTGATACTGCTCTACCTGCCCTGCCCTTTGCGATTGACTGGCCAACAACACGCCCAACCGCACTGACTTGGCGTCAGCTTGCGCAACACCAGTCGGGTATTGTTGATCAGGACCTCGCGCTGCACTGCAATATTTATCTGCTGCAAGATGGCAGCAGTCTGTTAAATTTACTCAATAATGAAGATCCGGCCTGCCCGCAACCGCTGCTCAACCCCCAACAGTTTCTGCAGAGTTATTTATCAAAAGACGGTCAGTGGTATCAAGCCAACAACTTTAGCGCCACTGGCGAAGCGCAATACAGCAACATTGGTGCCGCCTTATTCGGTCAGGCGTTTGCCAGCCATACCGGCACTGAGATGGCAACTTGGTCAGCACAACAGATTTTTAACCCGCTGCAATTGCACAATACCTTTTGGCCAACCACATCAGCGAGCACTTCTGCTGCCGCCACTTTGTATATCCCTGACAGTCAGGGCGATTTAATACCGCTGCCGCCATATGCCTCTGCTGACTTTTATGCTGGCACTTTACATAGCTCAGCCAATGACTTAGCCCGTTATCTGGCAGCTGTGGTCAGTGACAACCCGCAATATCCGCTGACTGGCTTGACCACTGAACGGCGCCAGTTGCTGCTTGGGCTTAAGGAGCCAAATCGGCTGTTCACTCATCCCGGTTTGTTCTGGCATCAAAGCGGTGACTATATCGGTCATGACGGTTTATTCGTCGGCGCACAAAGCTTGATGTACTACAACCAAGCGACCCAAACCGGTGTGGTCCTGCTACTCAATAGTGATGGTCGCTACTGGCTGTCTCCCTCGGCAGAAAAAATCGACAAGTTCTGGCAAGGCTATCAGCAGTTGGCGGGCCAGTTGTACCGCTTCGGCCTGAGCTTATAACCGGCCAGCATCGCCAGCACACCGCAATTTTGATACCTCTGCGGCGGCGGGTCTATGCAGCTGCCGTCAACTACTGACAGGAATGTTCTGATGTTTAAACTTCGTAATTCAGCGCTCATAGCGCCAACCGCCAGCCGTTTAGTGTTTCAGCCTTACCATCTGGCGCTACTGCTGAGCAGTTGCTGCGCGGCCGTCCACGCCAGCGAACCCACCACAGTTGCCACGGCATCTGTTGCACCGCGCAGCGCTGAAACCACTGAACGATTACAAATTCGTGGCCAAAAACAACCAGATTTGACGGAAGTGACGCCACAAACCGCTGAGTTATTGGCTGTCGCCGGTGTGATGAATGACCCGCTGACCGCCGTTTTTAGCCTGCCCGGCGTGGTGTACGCCGATGGCGATTATGGCGGTCAACCTGCCGTGCGCGGTTCATCACCGGATGACAATGCGTTTTTAATTGATGGTTTGCCAGCAGGATATTTGTTCCATATCTTTGGCAACAGCATTCTGAATGAAAATTTACTGCAGGATTTTCAACTGCACCCAGCTGCGTTTGGCGCTCAGTATGGCAATGCCATTGGCGGGGTGTTTGCGGCCACATTAAGGGACCCGCGGGCGCAAGCACTGGGCGGCGTTGCTGATCTGAGTTTTTTACAAAGTGGCTTATTGCTCGAAGGCGAAATTACTGAAAACCAACGTTTTTATACCTCCTGGCGGCAGAGTAATCTGCAGTACTTTCTTGGCGGCGGTGATGAACTGGACGACGATGTCACTCTGTATCAGGCACCAACCAGCTCAGATTATCAGGCGCGTTATCTTTGGCAACCTAACGATCAGCATAAACTGACGCTGACCGCGGCTGGCGCCAGCGACAGCGCCAAACTCAGTATCGCCAAAAATTCCGAACAAGGCCGCACCGATCCGGACAGTATTGGCGATGCGCGGTTAAAAACCGATTTTAATAGCCAATTGCTGCAATACCTGTGGCAACCTGATGCCGATTATCAATTGCAACTCAGCTTACAACAGCTGAATAATCAAGAAGATACCGGTTATGGTGACCAACAGTTTTTGCAATTGAAAGACAAAACCCGCACGTTGCAATTGCAAAATCTCTGGCAATTCGCTGCCGCTCATCGGTTAGCACTGGGCCTTGAGCAACAGCAGCGCGATATTGCTTACCGTTTTGATCTGATCCCCTACTTTTGCACCGATCACCAACCTGATTGTTTTGCCCAACGCGGCGAACGCCTACAACAACAATCGAAGCTGAGCTACCGCACTGACAGTGCTTTTATCACTGAACACTGGCAACTGAGTGATGATTGGTTATGGCAACTGGGCGTCAGGCTGGAGCAACAAAACTATCAGCAGCAAAAAGAGAAACATACGCTGCCCCGCACCAGCCTGAGCTGGCAGACCAATGACCACCTCAAACTGGAACTCAAAGCAGGCCAATACACCCAATTTGGCGAACTGGATAAAAAAATCCCAGTACTCGGTAATCCACAGTTGCAACAACCCAAAGCCAATCATGTTGCGTTTGGCGTGCATTATCAATTGGCACCGGATTGGTCCTTGAGTGCCGATAGTTATCTGAAAAAAATGACCCGACTGCCGCTGGCGCTGACAGAGTTAGATGCCGATCAAGCCAAGCATTATAGTAATGACAGTGCAGGCCGCGCTTATGGTGTTGAACTGTTACTGCGTAAAGCCCGCAGTGATGGCTGGCACGGCTGGGCCTCGCTCAGTTGGTCACAAGCGGACCGCACCGATCTGCGCCGCCAAGTCACGACCGCTTATTATCTGGATACACCGCTGGTTGCTAACCTGGTGCTCAATTACCAGTTGAATGAGCGCTGGACTGTGGGTGGCCGATTCACCCTGCGCTCCGGCGCCAAACATACGCCGATCATTGGTAGCAAACCGCATCCCTATCAAAATGGCTATCGGGTTGCGGTGTATGGCGAGCATAATTCGGCAACATTACCGGTTTACCATCGGCTGGATGTACAGGCCGATTATCAATCCAGCTTGTTTGGTTTACCTGTCACTTATAGCTACGCCATTTTAAACTTGCTGAACCGAAAAAATATTTCCGGCTATTACCTGATGGCTGGTAAAGACGAGCTGGCAGAGAGCTATCAGCTGCAAGCCGAAGAGAATATTGGTATTTTTCCTTCGATTGGCTTGAAAGTGCAATTCTGATAGGCTGAGAAAAGACATAGATAATTACACTTTTTAAACATATTTTACCGGTCTGGTCAGCTATCATCAGGCCGGTTTTTATTGCACAACACAAGACAGCCTCACTGTCTGCGCTGACGGAACACGGATGCACGACCTCAGTTTTGACATTATTCTACGCGCTATGCAACGCCAACTGGCGCTGGGCTGGTTGCTGTTAGCCAGCCTCAGCTGGCAAACGCTGGCTGCTGAGCCTGAATCAAGCTGGAGCAGCCGCTGGCTCGACGACTTTGAAGGCACTGTCTATCTGGGAGTTGGCAAAGGCTTTCATCAGACAATCGTGCCTGGTTTAGAAGACGAGCTACACAATGGCTTGCTGTTTGTACTGACAGGTGAACTGAAATGGCGTAATTTTTTTATTGAAACGCCCATGCACCGCAGTGGCGCTTATATTTATAGCGCTGCTTTTGGTTATCGTTTTTATCAACAGCACAACCACAGCATTGACCTGATTGCCAGTAATTACAACGTCTGGCTACCTGATAACAAAGTCAGTACCGCCACACCACAACTGAATGGCTTACACATTCGCGATGCCGACTCGGTCAATTCACTGCGGTATCAGTACCAGTGGCAACAGCATTTATTTGGCGTCGAGTCCGGCATTGATCTACTGAGTCATCAGGGCATCATTAACCGGCTGAGCTACAGCTACCTCTGGCCCTGGCGCAATCTGGATATTTACCTCAATGCAGCCCTCACTTTCGAATCGAACAAAGTGGTGGCTTATTACTACGGCGTCAGCGCAGCAGAAAGTCGGCCTGACCGGCCGTTGTACCGACCTGGTGCAGGCCTGAAAACCCATTTGGGCCTGTCGGCGTTATATCCGCTGGCCGAAAACTGGCAATTAGATGGCAGCCTGGGCCTGAACCTATTTAGCCATCAGTATCTCGACAGCCCGCTTGTCACCAGAAAGCAGGAATATATGGCAATCCTGATGGTGCGTTATGTGTTTTAGTCGTTACTGCGGGCTGTTATTGCTGGGGATTAGCACAATGCATCTGCAAGCGGCAACGCCTGGGCCGGACTTAGCAGCCAGCACCGAACTACAAGTCACACCGGATAAGTGTATTAGCTTACAACAAGGACGTACCTGTTATAGCAAAGTGACCGCCCGTTGGCACAGCCAGACACCGCTTGATCTGTGCCTGTTTATGCATGAGCAGCAATTGCATTGCTGGCAACAACACCGCAGCGGTAGCTTTGAGTTTGAGTTTGCCGCTGAACAAAGTACCTTGCTGCAGCTTCGTCAGCAGCAGCAGGTGGTACAACAAGTATTAATTGAAGTGAACTGGGTGCATAAAGCATCCAGAACCAAACGTCATTGGCGATTGTTTTAGGAGCTGGGATGACAGAGTACGGCCACATTTTACTGGTTGAAGATGATTTATCGCTGGCAAGTTGGGTGATGGACTACCTGCAACAAAAAGGTTATCAGGTACTGCACCATAGCCGCGGTGATACGGTACTCGCAGCCATGCCAGAGTTAGAGCTGGATTTAATTTTGCTTGATCTGATGCTGCCAGGCATCAATGGCCTGGAATTATGCCGGCAGTTACGACAACATTACCAACTGCCTATTCTGATGCTGACAGCACAAGGCGAAGAAATGGACGAAGTGCTGGGGTTGCAACTGGGCGCGACTGATTATCTGATTAAACCGATCCGACCCAGAGTGCTGTTGGCCAGAATTGAAGCGGCGCTGCGTTTTCGCCAGCCTGTTGCCACTACCGATAGCCCCCAGAGCAATCCGGACCTGTTACAGTTTGGTCAGTTACAAATTTGCGCCAGTGCCCAGAGGGTGTTACTGCGCCAGGCAGAACTGCAGCTCACCAGCACAGAATTTGCCCTACTGTGGTATCTGGCCAGTCGTGCTGGCCAGATTTGCAGTCGCGATCAAGTCTTTCTGGCACTGAAAGGTCGTGAACATGACGGACTGGATCGGCGCTTTGATGTGATGGTGTCCATCCTGCGCAAAAAGCTGGGCGATGATGCCACCAACCCCAAGGGCATCAAAACGGTCTGGGGTAAAGGTTATCTGTTTGTGGCGGATGGCTGGTGATGACCACACTACTTCGCCGCGTCGATGCCCGCCCCCAGCCCGCCAGTCAAGGCTATCGCAAATGCTGAGGTTATGGCTCAGTCTGATGTTGTCGGCGATTTGTGCCTTGTTTTTGCTTGGCACTGTCTTAGATCAACTGGCCGGTCAGACCGAACCGGCTGCCACCGCTGATGAACGCTTATTTCAACTGCTGCTGCAGCAATTAACCCAAAGCGCGAACCAGAGCCCCAGGGCAGAACTTGCCAGCCGGATAGCACAAAGTAGCCGCGACTGGCAATTGCCCATCAGCCT
Source organism: uncultured Rheinheimera sp. (assembly GCA_964525695.1). Lineage (GTDB taxonomy): Bacteria > Pseudomonadota > Gammaproteobacteria > Enterobacterales > Alteromonadaceae > Pararheinheimera. The sequence continues at coordinate 139,114 of CAZGHW010000005.1, forward strand.
GGAAGCCGCAACCAGCATGGCATTGCCGCCTCAGCTCCAGGCCGAGCTGCAGCAACCACAAGGCTTAACCTTGTCGGCGGACGATCATCAATATGTGTTAACGGCCTTAACGGCACACCCGGACTGGTTGCTTAAAGTGCAGTTGCCAGCCGAAGCGCAGCCCCATCCGGCCGATTTATGGTTGACCTTGTCATTATACGCTGGCATTTGTCTGATTATGTTGTTCTGGCTGATGCCGCTAACCCGACGGTTGTGGCTGCTCAGTCAAACCGCACAACGTTTTGGTCAAGGGGATTTAAACGCCAGATTGCCGCCCTCCACCTGGTCTTACACCCCGGCGCTGGAGCAAAGTTTTAACCAGATGGCGGACCAAATCACCCAGTTATTGGCGGATAACCAATTGCTGGCCAGCTCGTTATCGCACGATTTACGTACGCCATTGGCCTGTTTTCGTTTTGGGCTGGAAGCCGCGCAGGAAAGCGTACAACTGCAGCAAAAAGATCGCTATTTAACCAGGCTGGAACAGGATTTAGATCGGATGGAAAGCATGGTGAATGCCTTTTTGGAATACGCCAGTTTATCCCGTCAGCAGCAGCAACTGAGCTTTACCGCGTTAGACCTACACAACTGCTGCCAACAGGTAGCGCAGCAATGCCAACCGCTGTTACAACAAAAGCTGCAGCTTCGCTTACAGCTGCCACCGCAGCCAGTCCTGCTGAGGCACGCCAACGGCCACTGGCTGCAACGGGCACTGCTGAATATGCTACATAACGCCTGCCGCTACGCCGATAGTCAGATTGAGCTGGCTTTGCAGCTGCAGCAGGATGAAGTGTGGCTGATGATCAGTGATGATGGCCCAGGTATAGCTCAGGCAGACTGCGAGCGAATTTTTCAACCTTTTGTCCGGCTTGACTCCGAGACGGCAACCCCAGGCCAGCCACAATTTGGCCTGGGTCTGGCGATAGTGCAACGGGTCGCCAGCTGGCACCAAGGCCGGATCAGCGTCAGTCGCAGTGCTTTGGGGGGCGCTTGTTTTTGTTTACAATTGCCATTGCAGTAGGGGTGGCTGTTGGCGTCAACTTGCCGTTATTTGGCTGTAACCACAGCTTGGTTTTTTGCTGTGAACACAGCTTGGTTTTGCTGTGAACACAGCTTGGTTTTTGCTGTGAACACAGCTTGGTTTTGCTGTGAACACAGCTTGGTTTTGCTGTGAATACAGCTTGGTTTTGCTGTGAACACAGCTTGGTTTTGCTGTGAACACAGCTGGCTTTTGCTTGCAGCATGCTGATTTTTAAAAGCATTTCGCCTTTGGCGAGTTTCTTTCTTTTGCTTCGCCAAAAGAAAGAAACCAAAGAAAAGGCGACCCCGGGATCGCTCGAAAGCCCGCGATAAAAGCAATGATTTGAGGCAACGCCGTAACTCGGCCGCCGCTAGCGTCGACGGCCTCAAACACCCGGCGTTTTAAAACCTCAAACCATTGCTTTTATCACGGCTCGCTGGACGGGGCTGAAAAACGGAAAAGCGATTTGGTGATAGCGAACTTTGTGCCAGAAGCTGAAATTCGGCGTTGTGTTAAATGCCTATTAATAACTCCCTTTATTAGCCCAAACCACTGAATAAATTCCCAAGTATCCAGCTTGAATATATTCAAGAACAACTAGCGTACTGCCTGTATAAATTTTGTCGGAATCAAATTTACTGATTTCAGAAAAATCTGTTGAAATAGAGGTACATCAGCGTTAGTTTGGTATGAGTAAATCGTTATAAACCTCTCAGGGTTAGTATGAGTTTTCAAGATGCCTTTACTTTAATCTTCGCTGCAGCAGGCAGTACTGCGGCAATTGGCTTCATTGGTAAACTTTTTGCGAATACCATTGCCTCTGTTGCCATAAAAAAATATGAATTAATCAACGCCAAGAAATTGGAGCAAATAAAGTCTGAAAATCAATCACAACTCGAAGAGTTAAAATCGCAACTTGCAAAACTACAAAAAGAACACGATATAGTTTTTGGCAGCATATACCGAAAGCGAGAAGAAATAATTTCTAATCTATATAAGTTAATGGCTGATTTCTTATCAATTACGAGCAACAGCCAACGAACCGGCGAAAGCACCAACTCGGCATTTGAAAAACTTAGTAACTACTATGATATCAATCGACTATATTTCCCTCATGATATAGCTTGCAAAATCAATCAAGTTATAAACCTTGCGCACGCAATATCTAGCGCCTCTAGCGAAGCAGAAATTAAAGAACTATTGTTCAAGTTAACCATTTTGGTTTTCGATGACATGGAGCTTATATTCCGAGAAATGCTTAGAACGGAACTTCATCACTGAGATTCATAACAACTGGTTCAAATCGTTCGCCTCGCCCACTGGGACGGGCTAAAGTCCGCCCCTTAACCAAACTTTAATGTCCGCTTTTCGCTCAAAGTGAGCTTTTGGCCCCGTTTTAGTGAGCCGCTTTAAAATCAATGGTTTGAGGTTTTAAGCTGGGGAGTGTTTGAGGTCGCCGACGTTAGCGGCGGCCGAGTTGCCCCAGCGCCTCAAACTATTGATTTTATTGCGGGCTTTCGAACGATCCGGGGTCGCCTTTTGTTGGTTACTTATTTTGGCGAAGCAAAATAAGTAACTCGCCAAAGGCGAAAGCTTTTTCAAGCCTGCTAGCTGCAAGCTAGGAAAATTCAGCCCTTAGCTGCAAGCTAAACAACAAGCCAGTTAGCTGCAGGCTAAACCCAAAAGGGTTAGCCCTTAGTCTGCCCTGGTTTTTTCTTATTCGCCAAATTAGCGCGGGCTTTTAATAACCGCTCGCGTTTGTATTGCTGATTTGGCGTCAACGTATTACGGCGTTCGGCGAATGGGTTGTCGCCGCCGCGGAATTCAACCCGCACTGGCGTGCCCATCATTTGCAGTGATTTACGGAAGTAATTCATCAGATAACGTTTATACGAATCTGGTAAATCTTCCACCTGATTACCGTGGATCACAATCAATGGCGGGTTATAACCACCGGCGTGGGCATATTTCAGCTTGACGCGACGGCCTTTCACCAGTGGCGGTTGGTGGTCTTCTTGTGCCATGGTCATGATTTTGGTCAATAGCGCGGTGCTGACACGACGGGTGGCCGAATCAAAGGCTTCTTCGACTGATTCAAACAGGTTACCCACGCCTGAACCATGCAGCGCCGAAATAAAATGCAGACGGGCAAAATCGATAAAGCCTAACCGACGATCGAGTTCGCGTTTGACTTCATCTTTAACGCCATCATCCAGTCCGTCCCACTTGTTCACCGCGATCACCAGCGAACGACCAGCATTGAGCACAAAACCTAAAATGCTTAAGTCCTGATCCGAGATACCTAACCGGGCATCTAACACCAGAATGACGACGTTAGCATCTTCAATCGCCTGTAAGGTTTTGATCACCGAGAACTTTTCGACTACATCGTCAATTTTACCGCGCCGACGTACACCAGCGGTGTCAATCAAGGTATATTTGCGCTCGCCGCGCTCCATCGGGATATAAATGGAATCACGGGTGGTGCCTGGCATGTCATACACAATAACCCGCTCTTCACCCAAAATACGGTTGGTTAAAGTCGATTTACCAACATTCGGCCGGCCGACAATCGCCAGTTTAATATGTTGATCCCGCGCTAGTTTTTCCGCTTCTTCATCAACAGGTTCCGGCTCTTCCCCAGCTTCAAAGGCAGCTAAGCGCGCCGCTTGCTGCTCTGTTAACAGTGGCACCAGCGCTTGTTGTAATAAGTTGGTGACGCCCCGACCATGCGCCGCTGCGATTGGGTACACTTCACCGATGCCCAGGCTGTAAAAGTCAGCAATGGCGGTATCTGCATCCAAGCCATCTGTTTTATTCGCCACCAGAAACACCGTTTTGTTAATGCGACGAATATGATCGGCAATAGCAGTATCAGCCACAGTGGCACCAGCACGGGCGTCCACCATAAACAGCACCACATCTGCTTCATCAATAGCCCGCAGCGACTGCTCGGCCATTTCCAATTCGATACCTTCTTCACTGCCATCGATACCACCGGTATCGACCACAATAAACTCCAGACCTTCATAATCGACAGAGCCGTATTTACGGTCCCGGGTCAACCCTGGAAAATCCGCCACTAAAGCATCGCGGGTGCGGGTCAGACGGTTAAATAATGTAGATTTGCCGACATTCGGACGGCCAACCAGGGCGACTACCGGTAACATGTAAATTCCTCAATACACAATAACTGCCCGCAGGCAGCCGGATCCAAGCGCTGTGGCTGGATCCCGAATAAAAAAACAGGCCTGTAAACAGGCCTGTTTCTGTCATTTAATACAGTCAGCCTTATTCAGCAGACGGCGCACTTAACAAAGTCAGTTCACCATTGCGGCTTTGCAGCAATAAATAATCTGCATTGCTGATAGCTTCGGCATAAAAACCTGAGCTGTCAAATTCATGCCTGGCCAGATATTCGCCAGTGCGTTTATCAAACCAGTGCAAATTGCCTTCGTTATCCCCGACCACAATGTAATTTTTATACACAGTAGGTGCGGTGACAAAATGTTTATGCAAGGTCAGCTGTGCCCATAACTCGGTACCACTGCGGGCATCCACGGCGTAAAGTTTGCCAACAGAATCAACCAAATACAGCACGTTATTTTCAAAAGCCATATCACGGAAGGTGGCATATTCCCGTTTCCATAATGGCCGGCCGGTGCGCAATTCCAGCGCCACCAGTTGACCATTATATGCAATGGCGAAAATTGTACCATTTTGCACGATGGGTGTCGCATCAACATCGATGATCCGGGCTAAATCAGTCGCACCTTTGGCCACTGTGACTGCTTCTTCCCAGGCTGGCACACCTTTATCAGAGATTAATACCCCAACTTTACCGTTACCAGTACCGTAAATCACCCCACCGCTTTCAACAGTCGCTGAACTGATACCACGCAAGGTTAATAAGGCGTTTTCGGTTTCATGCATCCAGCGTTGTTCACCGGTATCCGGGTGCAAGGCAAAAATACGACCGCCACCTGTGGTGACAATGATAAAACCATCACCAGCGACCGGCGCAGCTAACACTTCACCACTGACTTTGGTCGACCAGATTTTCTCGCCGGTTTGTGGGTTTAACGCCAGGACATCACCATCTTCAGTGCCGACCAGGATCTTGTCGTAACCCACCCCAACAGCACCACCAATTTTCGCAGTTCTGTTGTTCCACCAGTGACTGAGACCACCAAACAACGGCGCATCGTCACCATCGCGTAAATCAATGGTCCATACGGTATTACCGCTTTCCAGCTCAATCGCTTTGACTAAGCCATCACGACTGGCCGCATAAACTTTATTATCAAAAATGACTGGCTTCAGCAAACTGTCGTAATGATCAATACCACTGCCGACAGAACTGCTCCAAACTTCTTTCGGTTCAACCTTGTTGCTGATTTCAGGCAGCACCAGTTCTTCTTCATCTTTTGACGAACAAGCAGTTAACACCAGTGCCAGTAACAGCGGCACACCCCAGGGGCGAACAGATAACTTCACATCGACCTCTTAACCAGCAACATGGGCCAGTTCGTTCAATTTCACCTGTAACAGTGGATTTTTACCCGCTTCAGCGGCAGCCAGTGCAGCTAAATAAGCGGCTTTTGCTTTCACTTCATCACCCGATTTGACCAGCACATCGCCTTTAAGCTCTTGCTGCTGGGCAACAAAGCTTTCCGGTAATTTCGCTTCCAACGTTTTTAACGCCGCCGGATAGTTGGCTTGTTCAGTTTGCACCCTTGCCAGCCGTAACGTCGCCACTGCCAGCAGTTCCGGCGCTTTGGTATTGGCCAGCACCCAGCTCAGCTGCTTTTCCGCCACAGCGAAATCTTTGGCAAAAGCCGCTTCTTTGGCCGCCAGCAACGCCGTCAGTACGGCATAATTGCTGCCACTGTTGGCTTCAATAAAAGTTTGCGCCGCCACTAACCAGGCTTTTTTATCGGCGCCTTCGGCATTGTTCTGCTCAATCAGCTTGGCATACTGCGAAGACTGGGCTTCAATTTGCGCCAACTGGTTAGCTTGGTAATAACGAAAGCCATATAAACCAGCTAAACCAATGGCAATACCTGCCAAAATAGAAGTGCCGTTCTGTTTCCAGAATCTCTTAATTGCTTCGACTTGTTGTTCTTCGTTGTTATAAATTTCCATCCATCACTCCATTAAGACTGCAACAGCACGGCGGCCAGTTCAGAAATTGCGACTGTTTGTTGCGGTTGTTCTGTTCTGAGCCATTTCAGGGTGATTTGACCGGCAGCCAGTTCAGTGTCGCCCAGTAATAAGCCAAGTTCAGCACCGGATTTATCAGCGCGTTTTAATTGTTTTTTCAGGTTACCACCACCGCAATGCATCACGACTCTTTTGCCCGGCAAAAGTTTTCGCAGCTGTTCGGCAACAGAAACTGCAGCAAGTTCCGCAGCTTCGCCTAAAGGCATCAGGTAAAAATCGGCATTGTTACTGACTGCCGGCACTAAGTCCAGACTTTGCAGCAATAACACCAGTCGTTCCATACCCATGGCAAAACCGACTGCTGGCGTCGCTTTGCCGCCGAGTTGCTCAACCAGGCCATCATAACGGCCACCGGCACAGACGGTGCCTTGTGAACCGAGATTGGTGGTGACCCACTCAAACACAGTACGGTTGTAATAATCCAAGCCACGCACTAACCGTGGATTGATTTCAAAAGTAATGCCTGCGGCGGTCAAGCGTTGGGTTAATCCCGCCAGGTGGGCAGCAGATTCTTCATCCAGGTGATCCAGCAACTGCGGTGCCTTGGCTAGCATCTCTGCCATCGCCGGGTTCTTGCTATCCAGCACCCGCAGCGGATTGCTGTGTAAACGACGCTGGCTGTCCTCATCCAGTAAATCTTGATGCTGCTCCAGATAAGCCACTAATTTATCACGATAAGCAGCGCGGGCGGCGTTAGAGCCTAACGAGTTCAGCTCCAGTTTGACATAAGGCATTAACCCCAGCTGTTGCCACAAACGTGCAGTCAGCAGAATCACTTCGGCGTCGATATCCGGCCCTTGCATGCCAAAAGCTTCCAGACCGAATTGGTGGAACTGGCGGTAGCGGCCTTTTTGTGGCCGTTCATGTCGGAACATCGGGCCCATATACCACAACCGTTGTTCCTGATTGTATAACAGACCATGCTGATTACCAGCCCGCACACAACAGGCAGTGCCTTCCGGGCGCAGCGTTAAGCTATCGCCGTTGCGGTCTTCAAAGGTATACATCTCTTTTTCAACGATATCGGTGACTTCGCCAATCGAGCGTTTAAATAATTCCGTCATTTCCACTATTGGGAAACGGATTTCATCATAGCCGTAGCTGCTGACAGTCTGGCGGATCATCTGCTCAACGTATTGCCAGACCGGGGTATCCTGCGGCAGACAATCGTTCATGCCGCGGATAGCTTGAATTTCTTTTGACACGTGCTGTACTCAACTAAAAACTAAAATATCAATCAACGTGGCTGTGCACGCTGACCCTGAATAGACTGATGCCTTACAAAAGCAATCAATCAACTTCTTTAATATCAATAAGTTGCTTTTGCTGCGCCAGATAAAGCCGAACCTGCTGTTCTAATTGCTCTGCCACACTTTCGTTATCAATCCGCAGTTTTTGCCGCTCGCCTTTCAGATAAAAACCACTTTTGCGATTGGCACCTGCCACCCCGAGATCGGAAATCAAGGCTTCGCCCGGGCCATTCACCACGCACCCTATCACAGATACGGTTAATGGATCGATCACATCTTCCAGTCGCTGTTCCAGCTCGTTCATGGTTTTTATCACATCAAATTCCTGCCGCGAGCAGCTTGGACAGGCGATAAAATTAATGCCACGCGACCGGATACGCAGTGATTTAAGAATATCAAAAGCAACTTTTACTTCTTCAACCGGATCGGCGGCCAGCGAAATACGGATAGTATCACCAATCCCTTCTGCCAGCAGCATGCCAAGCCCGATGGCAGATTTGACCGAACCAGACCGCAGGCCACCTGCTTCGGTAATGCCCAAATGCAAAGGCTGTACGATTTGTTTCGCCAGTAAACGATAAGCACCAACCGCCAGAAACACATCAGAGGCTTTGACACTGACTTTGAAGTTATCAAAATTCAACCGGTCTAAAATCTCGACATGTCGCATCGCCGATTCGACCAGCGCTTCGGGGGTCGGTTCGCCGTATTTTTCTTGCAAATCAGCTTCTAACGAGCCGCCATTCACCCCAATCCGGATTGGAATATTGTAATCCCGTGCTGCATCAACCACAGCACGGATCCGATCTTCCCGACCAATATTGCCCGGGTTAATCCGCAGACAATCCACGCCATATTCAGCGACTTTCAGTGCAATGCGGTAGTCAAAATGAATGTCGGCGACTAACGGAATCGGCGACTGTTGTTTAATCAGTTTAAAGGCTTCTGCCGCTTCCATCGTCGGGACTGACACCCGGACTAAATCAGCACCAGCTTTGGCAATCGCCTGGATCTGCGCCACAGTCGCATCCACATCGGTGGTTCTGGTGTTGGTCATCGATTGCACCGCAACCGGCGCATCACCACCAATAAGCACATTGCCAACCCGGATTTGTTTGGATTGACGTCTGACAATAGGGCTTGCTGCAAACATATTAAAGCTGTCCAGTTAAAGTAATACGAGCAACCCGGCCGGCCGGATAACCGGATAGGTCGACAACCACGTCATTAAGTTTCATGCTGGCGGCAGGCGGATTGCCCAGCTTCAGCCGAAATGGTAACGCCCCTTGTAACACCAGCTGTTTACCGGCAGCCTGGGTGCCATAAGCCAAGCGCTGATTGTTTTGATCATAGACTTCCAGCCAGCAATCAGCGCTAAACGCCAATTGCAACTGAGCTAGATTCGCGCTCAGCGCAGCAGTTGTGCCCGGCACAGTGCTGCTGGTAGCATCAGTCGATACTTTGGCATCAGGCGTAGTGGCGGCTGGTTCTGAGCTTTGCTGCACAGGCAACCCTGGCTCTGGAACTGCGGCCTCTGTAGGCGCAGACGCCGTCAGCGGTGCGCTAGCACTGCTATTGGTCAAAGCCTGCAAATCGGTCGCAGGCTTTGGCTCTGACGCCGCAGCATCGGCAGCCGTTTCGGCTGTGGTCGCTGCTGCTGTAGTCGATGCTATAGGGCTTTGGCTCTGTGTGGCATCCGGCGTCTCGGTCTCAGGTTTCACCTCAGCGGCCTTGGTATCACTGGCAGCTAAAGCAGCCGTGGTAGCCGCGACCTGGGCTGGCAACGCCGGTTGGGTTGTGAGCTGGCTATCGGCAGTCGTCGGCATAGGTGTTTGATAGGCTGGCACCACAGACACCGGGGTATCGTCTAATAAATGGGTTTGCCAAAACCAAATCAAGAATAACCCAATCAGCAGCACAATCAGCAGATAGGTGGCCAGCATAAAACGGTTTTCCGCCGCATCCAAACTGGTTTTTTTCGAAAAACTATGCATAGGTCTGGGCTGGCTACGTAGATAAGCTGCCTGTAATTCAAAGGCTTGTAAAATTTCCCGTTCTGATAATTTCATCAAGCGGGCATAAGCGCGCAAATAACCCCGCATAAAGGTCATGGACACAGCGGGGTCCCACTGTTCAGCTTCGATTTGCTCGATCACACTGACTTTCAGGTTCAGTTGTTTAGCCACCTGAGCTGTGGAAAGGCCTTTTGCCTCGCGGCTCTGGCGTAAAATGGCGCCGACGCTGTCGGCATGTTGTTCGGCTACAGTATTCATAATGAAGACGATGCGGGATCCCGGAGAATAATAGTTTGACCAGATTGTAGCTGAGTCGCAGCTGTCATCTGATTCCATTGTAATAAACTGGCTAATTCAAGATTAAATTTATAAGCGACACTGAACAAGGTATCACCTTCTTGCACCTGATAACTGGTTGGCAGCTTTGCCTCGCCAGTTGGCTTCACAACAGGTAACTGCAGTTGTTGACCCGGCATGACCACAGCTGCGGCATCCAGTTGATTCAGTTGCTGCAGTTCTGACACAGTTAAGCGGTATTGACTGGCAATGCTGAATAAAGTTTCACCATCCTGAACTTGGTGTTGTAATGGTTGCTCGCTTGGGCTCTTGGTTGCAGCTTTGCGCTTAATCACTTTGAGTTTCGGTTGGTCAGTCGCCGACGCTGCCGTCGGGTTGATGGCGGCACCACTTTGCAACAAACTGGCTTGATAAGCCTGCCGCAATTTTTCTGGTCGGCTTTTCGCTAAGTCTTGGTTGTGCAGCATCAGACTTTCTTCGCTGCGCGGATGGACTGTGGTCAAAAACTTTTCCGCACTTTGCTGCGCCACCACATCACCGGTTTGTCTGGCCAACAAGTACTGCAACAAAGTGGCAGGTGCCGAGCGCTCGCCCAGTTGCTCTAACCGCGCACTCCATTTTTTCGCCTCAGCTAAATCGCTACTGGCATAACTAAATTCAGCCATCAGATAGACAGCAGAGACCCGGTTGCCATTGTGCGCGAGCGACTGACGGAGATATTGTTGGTACTGCGGATACTGTTGCTGTGCTACGGCACAAAAAGCCAGGTTTTCATAACTGTCGGCCACCCGAATATAAGTCGGATTTTTAATGGCCTTTTGCAACAGGTTGGTTGCTTCCTGATACTTCTGCAACTGACATAAAAACACGCCAAAATTGTTCAGGGTATCCGGATTATTGCCATCTTTGCGTAACGACTGGCGATAAGATTGCTCTGCCAGCTCGCTTTCACCAACTTGTTGGTAGTAATAAGCGATGGCATTGTCAATTTCCGCCATTTCCGGCGCCAATTGACTGGCTTTTTCCAAATTATATTTGGCTTGGGAAGTATCACCACGTTGCAAATAATTCAGTCCAAGTGACATCCGGGTGCGGGCTGCTTCGGTCATATCAGTGCGCGGCTGCGCAATACGATTGGTCTCAACCAAGGTCGATTGCGAAACACACCCTGACATCAGTGCTACCAACAAAGCCGAAACAGCTACCCGGTTAACTTGCATTCTTTGCTACGCATCCTTAAATGATCAGACTATTTTTACTGAAATCGCCTCGCCTTTCAGCTGTTTTTTTACCAGTCGTTTGGTTCTGTCAATCACATCCCCCACCAACTGACCACAGGCTGCATCAATATCGTCGCCACGAGTTTTACGTACTATGACAACAAATCCATGTTCTTGCAGCACTTTATTAAAGCGATCGATCCTGGAATTGCTGGACCTTTTATAAGGTGACCCCGGATATGGATTAAACGGGATCAAATTTATTTTCGATGGCGTATCGCGCAGCGCATGTGCCAGTTGATGCGCTTGCTCCATACTGTCATTAATACCGTCAAGCATGACATATTCAACAGTTACTTTATCATTGGCTCGCGAATCCTGTACATACCGTTTCGCCGAAGCTAAAAACTCTTCCATCGGATACTTTTTATTCACCGGTACCAATTGGTCGCGCAGCTCATTATTTGGTGCATGTAATGAAATTGCCAACGCGACATCAATTTTGTCTTTCAGCAAATCAAGAGCTGGCACCACCCCTGAAGTACTGAGCGTGACCCGACGTTTGGATAAACCAAACCCAAAGTCTTCCATCATCAGTTCCAGTGCGGGAACTACATTGTTTAGATTCAACAAAGGTTCGCCCATCCCCATCATCACCACGTTGGTGACTGGTTTCTCACCGGTATCGCCATAAGAGCCAATAATCTGACTGACACGCCAAACCTGACCAATAATTTCAGCCACCGTCAGGTTGCGATTAAAACCCTGTTGCGCGGTGGAGCAAAATGAACAATCCAGCGCACAACCGACCTGCGACGACACACACAAAGTACGGCGGTCTTTTTCCGGGATCCAGACAGTCTCAACTTCTTGACCACCTTTCAAACCCATGACAAATTTAATGGTGCCATCAGCGCTATCTTGTCTTGTCACCACATGAGGGGCTTCAATCACACAATGCTGTTTTAATTTATCGCGCAATACTTTGTTGATGTTGGTCATTTTGTCAAAGTCATCAACACAGAAATGATAAATCCATTTCATCAACTGGTCTGCCCGGAAGGCTTTCTCACCCAGCGACACCAATAATTCCTTCATCTGTTCACGGGTCAGATCTAACAGATTAATTTTATTTTCGGCCTGGGTCATCAGGGGTCTCCTCGGGCAACATCAGGTAGTTACGGCTTGATTTGGTTTGCCTCTGTCCCTATCGGACTATCGAGAGACAAAACAAATCACGCCAGATTCAGCTCAGCACAGATAGACAGAAAGGGGGCTGCGCCCCCTTTACTTAGTTTTGTTAACCAGAGTTGCCGGCAAAAAAGCGGCGTCCCCCGGTAATCAAATTAACGAATACGGGCACACAGCTCGGCTTCAGTGAAGAAGTAAGCAATTTCACGGGCAGCTGAAGCAGCAGCGTCAGAACCGTGCACAGCATTTTCATCGATGCTGGCAGCATAGTCAGCACGTAAAGTACCGGCAGCTGCGTCTTTTGGATTAGTTGCACCCATGATTTCGCGGTTTTTGCGCACTGCGTCTTCACCTTCCAGCACCTGAACCATCACTGGGCCAGAGGTCATGAAAGAAACTAAAGCGTTGAAGAATGGACGCTCTTTGTGCTCAGCGTAGAAACCTTCAGCTTGTTCACGGCTCAGTTGCAACATTTTAGCAGCAACAATGCGCAGACCTGCAGATTCAAAACGGTTATAAATTGCACCGATATGGTTTTTTGCAACTGCATCAGGTTTTACGATTGAAAAAGTACGTTCTAAGGCCATCATGGACTCCCTTAATAACTTGGTTAAAATTTAGCGGCCGCGAATTATACGCTATCACAAGCCGATTGCCTACGATTTTGCAGTGCAGCAACACAGGCCTGCCGTTCTTGACCATAGCCCCCATTTTAGGCTTGGCCTTGGCACCTTGTGCAGTATCAGGCTGTGAGATGACAATACTGCCAGCACGATGGCAGCTGACGGCGAAATAAACGCCATGGCAAGGACTTACAGCTCCAAGTCAGCAGTTTGACTACCACAGTCAAACCAGTTGCGCTTGCGCGCAACGCGCCGTGCCCGGCGCACCACAAAAAATAAACCCTACCAAAAAAGGTAGGGTTTATGCTGTCGCCAAAAC
>CAZGHW010000006.1:0-73540 GCA_964525695.1 uncultured Rheinheimera sp.
AAATTTTATATCTAGATTTCAGCAAAAAAACTTGCAAAAAACCTACAATTACAGTTGTAAGATTTGGAAAAGCTAATCCTAATATAAAAGTTGGAATTACATTCATTAATCCTTTATTATTATTAACTATGAATTGGTGTAATAATGCTATAAAACAAAAAGATATAGCAAAGTGACTATATTCAGCAAATGGAAATACGGAACCATGTTTTAACTGATATCCACCAAAAGGAAATTTTACAAATAAAGAGCAAAATCCAATCACCAAAAAACCATAATAAACATACTTCACTGTTCTAACAATAACTCCATTCACCGGTCTATCGAGCTTTTTTAATTGCGAACTAGCAACATACAGCATGATAAAAAAAGATATTGCAGATAATGATATTTTAAATAAATCGCCGCCATTAGAAATGGAAACGAGACAATACAAAGATACAGTAAAAAAAATTAGTATATATTCAAAATTTACAGTTAATGATAATTTTTTCAGAAAAAAAACACACAGCAAATAACTTACTATTAAACCAGGAAACATCGATGACATTTGAAAGTAAGCAAAAAAGAAAGAAGGAATAATGAGAATAGATACAAACAATGCTATATGCTTACTAATCACCATCTGATAATTCCGCATAAGATCCATTAATTAACCTGATTAGCCAATGATCTAGCTCATACTTTCTCATAATACTCAAATCAATGCTTGATGATAGCTCTTGCAAGTATTGATTTTTAAAAACAAATTTGTTGTCATAAACAATGTCAATGTTTTCTGAAATCATTGGTAATAAGTTAACAATAGAAGGATTATTTGTTATCAGACGACACCTCGATGATAAAGCCTCAAAACTTCGAACAGTTATTCCTGTTTGACTCTCAGAGCACAAATCAATGACGTTGATAGATTTTTTTATTAGAGAATTTAATTTATCTGGAGCTACTTTTCTGAATGAGCAGTCAGCCAGATCAATTTTGACACCTTTAACCAATAATTTAATATACGAAAAAAAAGATAAATAAACATGAAAGTAAACTTCAGTTTTTTGAGGAAGTGTCGCTTTAAAATCTTTTAATATCTGCAGTCTATTCCCATGTAAACTACCAACAAACAAAAAGTCAATATCTTTTACATTACAAATAGAATTACCCCTCTCAATATAGAATAACGGAAAATATTCAATATTAAAATTTAAAGCGTCTTCAGGGTCAAAAGTAGAAACCTTATCAAATAAATTTATAAGATGATCAAATTTGTTATTTTTATTTGAATCCCACTGGTACATGACAAACTTCGCATTTGGATTATTCCTACGAATTTCCAAAACAAACCACTCAGGCATAGATTCACCCCTTATGGTTAGAAATGTATCTATGGTTTTATCTTTCAAACTAATGATTATTTTTTTAAAATATTGCTCTAATAAATAGAAATAAAATTCTGGTGCAAAATTCTTCGCGATTCTATATAAAAAACCATTTGGTAACTCAGGAAAAAAAATGACATTTTTTCCATTTCTAGACAAACTGTCAATTATAGAAGTGTGATAATGGTAAAATTCAGGCGCGATTAGTAAAACTGTATTATTTTTACTTTGCATAGTAATTCTTAAAATTAATAATCATTTGTTCAAGTTCATTCATCAATTTTTTTGGTGAATATTCATTTATAACATCTGAAACTTTCGAAATATCAACTGGCGCAAATTTTTCATTAGTATTATTTGGATGCCAAACGACATTAGTAGCAGTATACTTAACAATCATTTTAGTGATGGTATCACATGAAACATTCTCACCTGAGGCAATATTATAAATACCTGTACATTGTTTCTCTATTAACTTAAAACAATATTCAACAAGATCAGTTACTAGCAAATAATCTTTAGAATAATCTTTACTTACATACAAATTAATTTCATTTTTTCTTATTGCATCGCGCACAAGCGATGGAAGAAAAAGAGGGCTATTCACAGCTAAACCATAAACATTCGATGGTCTCAATATCAAGACGTTCTTATTAGATGATAAGGAGATTTCTTCTCCTGTTAACTTTGCTAAATTGAATAATTTTCTTTTGTCATCCGAGCATATATTAAGATTACTATTCTCACTGGTATCAATAGCATTCATGTATAATCGAGTAGATGAAATATATACTAATTTATCAAATTCTGCATGCTTAACTAAATCAGAAAGTAAATCTACATGTGAATAGAGCACGTCAAATGGCCTTGAGCAATCTCCAACGCCATTGCAGTAAATCAACGTTCCCAATTTTCCTTTAGGAACGCCTTTACGCCAATCCGGTTTATTAACTTCATATCCGTTTTTCTCGGCATATTCAGACATGTTCTGACCAATAAAGCCAGTTGAACCAAAAATCGTAATCTTAGGTTTCATCTTGCAAATTTTCCTTACTGCGCATCTAAGTATTTAACAATTTTTGCTGGTACTCCAGCAATAAGGCATCTCTCAGGCATATCATTTAATACAACTGCACCTGCCGCGACAACGGATCCTCTTCCAATTGATGCACCAATAATACATACATTTTCACCAATCCATACACCATCTTCAATGTTTACTTTATTTCTAAATTCGACTGGCTGCATCAAAATCGGAGTGGAAGCGTTAGAAAAGGTGTGCACATTGTCAGAGATATAAACTTTATCGGCAATCAAAACATTTTTACCTATTATAAGTTCTCTAACAGCGATAATATGACTATACCTGCCAATTTGTGTACCGGAATTAATCTGTAAGTCGGGCTCTGCATCATCGATTTTTATTGCAGAGATCCAACTTCCACTAGATACATTCACTCCATCGCCAATACTGATATATTTTTCACCAGTAAGAATATCTGGTTTGAAAATAGTACTTTTTTTCCCAAAATATCTAAAGGCCTGAGCGAATGTGATTCTCCATAGTATGCAATATATTTTCTGATAGATTCTTTTGTATAAAGAGTATGGCATAACTTAAACCTGATATCTGAGAAATATAAAAATTAGATAACAAAATTATTCTTTAAGATTAATTTTTGAAGAAAAATAGAGAAAAATAATCATTTTTACAAGATAGTACAACATTGATAAATATATAAAATGTATTAATTTCAATTCAAATGTGTTAACACAAAATATAAAGACTACAGAATACAGTAAAAAACTAACAACATCTGCATATAAAATAATAGAATTGCTTCCAGTCGCTAACAACCTAATTGAGTAATTATCAGATACAGTTCTCAAAAAGAAAACAACAATCCCTAGTTTAACTAAATATACATAGTTAAGATGCTCATTTAAAACAAACTGTACTACTATATCCAAGAAGAAATATATAACTAAGCTGCAAAAAAATGCATAACATAATGCAAACTTTAAGTGTTGCTCAATAATTGAATGATATCCATCAATATCTTTTGACTCATAAAGCTTTGTAGCTTTTGGATAGTAAATCCTTGTTAAAGCATCTGGGACGATAACCCAAACTGTGAGCACTAAATAAAATATTGTTAAGTGCCCTAGTTGATCGACGCCCAACGTATAGCCTATAAAAATTTTCTCTAATTGCTGGTATGCAATAAAAAAAAGCCCAGCTATAAATGGATAAAAACCCATTTTAAAAATCTTTTTAATTAGAATTAAATCAAAATTAATACTTTTTGGCAGCGTATAAGTCGTATTAAACATTAAATATACAACAATTATAAATGGCTGAACGATAATTGAAAAATAGGCACCATATACATCATAAGTGAATATTAGAGACACTGATATTAAACTTATTACACCACCTAAAAATTGTGCTTTGTTTACACTAATTAAATCTTTTTTTGCTACAGATACATTAATTGCCCAATTTGCGAATATTGATATGAAACCTGCAAAAAGTGCAAGATAAGTAAGGTTACTAATACTATCAACTATGCTAAAAGCTTCAGTTAATTTTATGAGCAGTAAAAAAATTGGGAATAATAAAAAAATGCTACTGTAGATAACTGAGTTTAATTCGCTGTATTCACTATCATTATAATAGCTCGCTAGTCTATAGCCTCCCGTTAAAATACCAAAATGTACTGTTGCAAATAAAGCCATCGCACTTTGGAAAAGCGAAAGAAAGCCTAAACTTTCAAAACCCAGAAACTTAGCAAATATCAAGCTTTTTACTAAGCCCAACATTGCTATAAATAGACTACATATTAAGAAAACAACATTGCCATTGCGGATGAAATTCAATTTAGTACACTTTCTTACAATTTCTCAAAGCAAATTTTTCTAGAGCATTTGAGATTTGAGTGATGTTGTCTGAAAATTCCCTATCATTCGTAGTATTTAAAGCTCCACCGCTAAAATAATCTGGTGACCCTATGTAAGATGAAGATAAAAACTTAGTAAGGAAATGAATTTTATCTGTTTTGTCAAATTTTGGTTTGGCGTATACCAAAGCTCGAAAGTCTCGGATATTCATAACCTTGGCAACATTTTTTGATTTTTCATAATAGAAATTTCCAAACATATAGGAAAATTTATCAAAAAAATGAGCTTCTAATATTGCGGTACCGCAGATTGCAATGACAGCCTCGCATTTTTTTATCAACTCACTGCCTCTTACCCTAGGATTTATTACCTTAACGTTATGAAGGGATTGCAGATACTTATAATCACTATACTTTCTATATCCATACTCTACAACATGATCCTTAACATATAAATAACATCCAGGTGGTAACTGAGAAGCTATATTTTCAATAAGCTTTATCTGGTTACTATATATACCATCAGCCAAAAATTGAACAACCGCTTCTGGTTCAAGATTCATAGAGTAATAAAAGTATCTTTCTTCGTTAACAGGCTCATCCCAATGTATGAAATTATATAAGAACAAATTTAACAATTTATTCTTATAACGCGTATCATAGAGCATAAACCATTCAATGCAGTCTTTTGCACGGTCAATTTTTTTATTAAATTTGTTTATGAATCTAACTGCTGTATTTTTTACAATCGACTTAATAGATATAGCAAGCGATGTATCAACTGATAAATTAGAAATACTTTGATATTTTTGAGATATATATTTATTGAAATTTAAATATGCATCAACTTCTATTTCTGTATCCTTATCAAAATCAATTGATTCGCCGTTATTTGAAGAAATAAACATGAAGGATGGACAAGAATTTGGAACGCCTACCATGTCTGTATAAATTATTTTATTTCTTTTACAAAATAGTGACGCTATGAAATTTAGTGCCAGCGAGGTCGTTTCATGCACGAAAATATCTATATTGTTATTTTCATTGAAAAAATCATGCCAGAACATCCAGTATAATTTAACTAGTTTATATGCTTCATTTTGAGTTAGATGTTTTAGTGCTCTATCTGATTGAATGGTACTATTTAAATTAAATCGACCCTCTGTGAGTTCAATTATAAAATCATCAATATCATTCATTTTATCAGTAGAAACTTGATCATAATGAAGGTGAATATATGATTTTAAATTTGCCGCACAAGTTAATCCATAATCATTTTTCAACTGGGATTCTTCTTCAGAACTATAAGCTACATAACTATAGTTAAATTCTTTTTTTATATGACTATGGAGCTCACCATAAAGCTGAGTCAGTCTACTTCTACAAAAAAAACAAATATTTATCATTCTATTCAATAACTCTTATTACCTTGGCAGGATTACCGACAGCTATTGAGTAATCAGGAATAGATTTAGTTACAACACTACCAGCACCGATGACTGAATTTAAGCCGATTACTACGCCAGGTAAAATAATTGAATTTGCACCTATCCAGGCACCATTTTTAATTACAATATCTGCGGACGGATAATACCCTTGATCAATTAATGGAATATCGCGGCGATCAAATTTATGATTATTAACATAAAAATGGACACCTGCCCCCATCATGACGTTATCTTCAATTGTAATTTGCGCAAATTCGTCAGCAAACATCATTGTTGAGGGCCGCACCACAACATTTTTACCTATTGAAATATTAGAGCAATGCACAGCATAGGCACCTGCCCTGAAATCTGCACCTTCTGCAAAACGTTTGAACTTACGTCTACAAAGCTTTTGCATGGAAGATTTGAAATGTAGTTTCCAGTGACTGAATGGCATATCTGGGCCTATCCGATCAGCCTTGTGGCAAAACACAATTTTCTTATAAATTTCTTTCAGCAGAACTAACATAAACTATTCCCAGCGAGCTAAATTGGCGTCGTGTTCAAGCATATAAGTACGAGCATTGGGTAAACCATTACCGATAAAGTTAAACAGATTTGCAGTCGCTACCGCAGAAACACCATCGATAGCTAAGCCAGTGCTCAAATGACGCTCGTTGCCTGCACCACCCATGATGATAAAAGGCATATTGACTGATTTGGCATATTTTTCAATATTGTCAATATCATAACCAAAACCAGTACCATCTTTATCAATTGAGTTAAAGATGATCTCGCCCACCCCTAGCCGCTCTAATTGCTGTAAATACTCATCGATACTGGTGGGGATTGCTGTATTACCATCGTGAATGTGCACAACAGGCATACCATCAATAACTTTATAATCGACCGACGCCACAAGACTCTGGGAACCAAATCTATTAATAATTTCTTTTGCCAAAGCAGGATCATCATACAGAGGAGAATTAAGGATCACTTTGTCAGCACCACTATTAAACAACAGTTCGGCATCTTCTATCTTGCGAATCCCACCACCTGCTGCGACAGGAATAAATACATCTTCGACTAAACGGCTGACGACAGAAGCAAATTCATGGATGTTTTTGCCACTTTTGCTCGCATTAACAACAACTAATTCATCCAAAGAAAATGAAATTTTCTGGAATTTATAGTTCTTTTCCAGCCAGTTGATATCGCCAACACGCTGTAGCCGGAAATTGCGGCTTTGCATAAAGCCGCCATTATTGTAAATAAGCCCAAAGATGAGTCTTTTTCGTAGCATCAAAATAACTCTATGAAGTTTTTTAATAAATGCAAACCGTTGGTTTGACTTAATTCCGGGTGAAATTGCACACCAGCAATATTGTCAATTTCAAAGCTAGCAACAAATTCCTCACCATAATGACAGGTCGATTTGCCGATATCGGCATTGGATGTCATTCTGAAACTATGTGTGAAGTAATAATCAGGCTCTGCATGAATGCCGGCATAAAGCCGACTTTGCACACATGCTGTTACCTGGTTATAGCCAACATGTGGAATTTTAAGCTCCGTAGCAGCAAAAGCTTCAACGATGCCATCGACTAATCCTAAGCCAGAATTAAAACCACTTTCAGTGCTTGAATGGCCCATCAGTTGCATGCCAAGACAAATACCAAGAATCGGTTTTTTTTCATCAAGTACCAACTGTCTGATGCAGGATGTTAAATTCAACTCATTGATTTTACTCATTGCTCTGGCGAAGTTACCTACGCCAGGCAATATGAGTTTATCTGCGCTTTGCAATACAGAGAATTCATTTGATAACACAATATTATCGTAGCCAAGATAACGAATCGCACTCGTTACTGACTTTAAATTCCCCATACCATAGTCGACAATAACTAATTTCATACTTCGAATGCTTCGCCAACAGTAAATTTAGGCTGCCAAATTCCATCAATTTTTTCAAACAAATCTTTATTTGCATATTTATCTAGAACGACATCAAATTCTTCTTTGGTCATTTCATAATATTCTAGATACAAATCGATGAATTCGTATGGGTATTGATTATCGTACGCCATGACCAAGTTTAATGCTTGCTCACGAGTCATAGCTCCACGGCGAATTTCAATACCGGCATCTTGTGTTGCACGGCCAAAGCCGAACTTCAAGTACATGAGATACGCATGCAGTGAGTATAATGCTTGGTCATTTTGTGCAAAATTAGTGAATGTACCAGCAGTCCCTTCTTCTTTTTCTTTTAAGCCACAATGCTCTTTTGCAACAACATAGTTTCTGTAAGAATCCCATGCCTCGTAATAAGACCAATGAGTGAATGCAAGGTCATGAGTCTTGACTTGTTCATCTGTTGGGAAACGCCAGAAAGCCAAATCACCATCGCTTACATCTTTATCACCAAGGATGATATCGAACACTTTGTCATAACCGCCTTCGAAATATACACGTTTCATGTATTCAATATTGTATAACGGGTTATGTTTGCTTTCTGTAGAACCACCATACTCTACTTCGCCGTCCTCACCGTAAAAGATCAGCGGAATGTTAAAGTTCATCGCTGTTTGAATAACAGCAGTTTTGATAGCAATTAACCAGCCATAATACGGAAAGCCTTTCTCAATAAAGCCCTGTTTATTCAGCTTCTGCATGACTTTAGCATTTGGCGAGATATGAATGTGGTTGAAACCTGAATTGATGAAATTAGATAGGTTTTCATCACCCAATTCCAGGCTTAAAGCTGGACGCACTGTAATCGCTAATGGATTCATACCATATTTGTGTTTCAGGGTATATGCGACATAAGAGCCATCTTTTCCACCGCTGACAGGAACAACACAATCAAAGCCTGTGCCATTCGACGAGCGGTATTTATCCAGCAAAACCTTTAATTCTTGCTGACGTGGCTCCCAATCAATGTTCTTTTTCTCTTCGGACCATACACAAGCATTACAACGCCCTTCATGATTAAACTCAATTCGAGGACGAGTTGACATATTTAAACAGGTTTTACACCAAAAAATTTTCTTGGCCATTTCAATCTCCACAATATTTATAATACGAAACCGTCGTCAACGACTATATTCTGTCCGTTCACATAACGTGCATAATCAGATAACAGATAAACGATAGATCCAATAACATCGTCTACGTCTAACATTCCTTTACCTAAGGTTTGACGTTTATATGCTTCTAAAAAATCATTTGGCTGATGATCAAAAATGCCACCAGGACTGATGCTATTCACTCTGAAACGACTATCTGCAACGTAAGCAACCACATATTTAGACAAATGCAACAATGCTGATTTAATTGCCGCATATTCAACAGGCATGGTCATTTTTGTATTGTCATAAACTTCAAATTTAGGAGCAACAACACCATAAATTGATGAAATATTAACCAAAGCAAATTCTCGTTGCTCTCTTTTAAAATAAGAGGCGCATTGTTGCATAAATAAAAATGATGAGCCAAGGTGCAAAGCTAGGTTTTCATTAAAATCTGACAGATTTACATCAAAAAAATGAGTGCCATATTTTTTATTTCTGGGGTAGGTACAATTCACAGCACCAGTCACCGCCGGCAACACAGCAAAAAAATCTCTTACTGCCTGCTCATCAGTCACGTCAAGTGTGGCAAAGCTTAAAGCCGGATTCTCAACATCAACCCCTGTTTCGGTCAAACGAGTTTTTAATCTGTCGACATTTAAATCTACCGCTAAAACTTGACTACCATGCTCCAATAACGTTTTGACAACTTTGGCACCAAGCAGACCAGACGCACCCGCCACAAGAATATTTTTATTTGCCAACATGTTGTTTTTCCCTGACTATAGCCTCAGCCAACATAAAATCATAGATATCATCAATATCCACTGCACGTTCTTTTGGTACCAGAATGCTGGTAACTTTACCGTCAAATAATGCATTTTTGTTCATGACAAATTCTGGATTTGCGGCATAAACAACAGTCGTAATGTCAAAAACTTCAGGTGCATCTTGCCGACGATAAACACCTGAATTTGGTTTATTCACTAACTCAACAGACCCATCTGCATTTTGCTTCACCATATTAAAATAGGGGCTCCGATTGGCCGGTGTCACCGAAATACAAATGTCAGCCTCTGTATTTGCCAATTTTTCCAAAGCCGCACTAACATCAGTTTTACTGCGCAGCGGGCTTGTGGCCGGCAGACTAACAAAAACATCAAAAGCCCCGAATACAGAGCGGACATATTCAATCGCATGACGCCATGACAGCCACTCTGGACTTGTATCTGTTGCAAGTTCTGCCGGACGATGGATAATCTCTGCGCCAGCAGCCTTTGCAACTGAGGCAATAAACTCATCATCAGTAGACACAAATACTTTGTCGATCCCAGGTGTGTTCTGAGCTGTCTCAATCGAATATTGAATAAGCGGTTTACCATTTAGTGGCTTAATATTTTTTTGTGGAAGACCTTTTGAACCGCCTCTGGCAAAAATAAATGCAATGCTTTTCAACCTAATGTTCCCCATTTATTTGATTTTTTTGCATCCTCAATCAATTGGATAATCTTTGAAGATGATTCAACTGTTGCAAGATTTGACATTCCTGTGGTTTTTATATTCTCAAATGCTTGCAGCATGCTAATGTACATTCCGTTTTTGTTATATTCAGGTTCTGAGTATAAAATCTCAACACTACTGGAGGTATGTAATATCACACTGTTTGACATTAGGTCCCATACTAAACGGCCGAACTCACCAATAAATTGACAGTTTCTTTGGGTTGATTTTTGGATGAAATCCAAGTGAACATTGATGTAAGTACCAGCGTTTGTTGTCAAAACTAAGTCAACAATATCCTCAACCTTTAAATCGAGTTCATCCGTTGTCCTGAGCCAGCTATGCTGTAATTCTAAATCACCTAGCAACCAGGCCAGATAATCTAGCTCATGGCTGAGCTCTAATAATGCACCACCGCCGAGTTCTTTTCTGGCTGAGACAGAATCTTTGTAGTTTTTATCCGAACGCCAGTCAGGTAAAAATTGACCAACATTAGCAACTACATTGTAAAGCTGCCCTAGTGAAGCAGTATCGAGGAAATTTTTCACCACAATGGCAGAAGGTAAAAATCTTAAACAATAACCCACAGCAACTGAATTTTGCTGCGAACTTAAACTCGTGATCAACTGCGTACAGCTTTCGACTGTGTCAGCCAAAGGCTTTTCGATCAACACTGCGACATTGTTTTGCAATAAGAAACTGGCAGTTTCAATATGAAAAGGAGCTGGCGACGCAATAATTGCATAGGTTGGCTCGAGAGTTACCAGTTGCTCTAAACTAATGACAGCATCAGCGTTGGCAGGTATTGTTGTATTACGACCACTGGCGGACACTGCATAGATTTGGGCCGTTGGGTGGAGCTGTCTTAAATTGGCAAGGTGACGTTTAGCAATACTGCCCATGCCGATAACCGCATAGCAGCTCATATCAGAACTCCATATTCAGAATATCAGTTTGTGCTCTGTTGTAATCTTCAATGCGGCCGATATCAAGCCAGTATTCGTGGATTGGGAACATCAAGACATGATGTTGTTTAGCAATAAATTGCTCCAACAGCGTTGGCATATCTATTTTGTTGTTCTGTCGCACTGAACGCCAGATTTCCGGGTTGACCACGTAGATACCTGCATTGACAAAAAAACGTTGGATTGGTTTTTCGACCATGCTGATGATTTTATTGCCATCGCCGTTAATAACGCCAAACGGTACCTGGTACTCATAATCCCGCACACACATCGTTGCGGTAGCCTGATGTTTGTTGTGGAATTCCAGCACCCGCTCAAAATCGACATTGGTCAGTACATCGCCATTCACCATAATGAGTGGCAATTCAGGAACATCGGCTGGTAACAACCCCAAAGCTCCACCTGTACCCAGTGGATTTTCTTCATACACATATTGAATATGTACTCCCCATTTTGAACCATCGCCAAAATGCTCGCGAATCATTTCTGGTAGATAATGGGTAGAGATGTAGAAATTTACATAACCAGCTTTGATGAAACTGTTTAGTACAATTTCAAGAATGGGTTTGTCGCCCACTTTTAGTAAAGGTTTCGGGCAATGATCCGTTAATGGTCTAAGCCTGGTACCAAAACCACCAGCCATCAGAAACACTGGGTTTTGATATTTTGCAAACTGACCTACTCTTTGCAGAGTTTCAAGGCCTGCTACTTTTCTGTCTGCAAGCAAAGGCACAGCCAACAATTGTTCTTGCTGCATAAACTTGACAAGTTCTTTACGTGAAGTGCCTAACTGGGCCGTTAATGGTGATGTATTCATCACACTTTGTACCGGGCTATCTATCGTTAGGTTTCTTAGCAGACCACGTCGTACGTCACCATCGGTTACAACACCAAGCAGATTCAGCTCATCATCGACCACCAGCGCAATCCTTAGCGACTCACTATCAATCAGTTGTAATGCGTCACGGATTGGTTGATCTGCCTTTAGCAGAATATTTTTCCAGTTATAACTCATTTATCAATCCCTTACCGCAAGAAAGGTTTGGCAACATAAAGCGTTTTGTTGCTTGCAAGATTCTTGGTTACTGTTGCACCAGCACCAACTAATGTGCGCTCGCCAATCGTAATGCCCTGAATAACTTTGGCGCCTGTTGCTATATGCACATAATTCCCAGTCGTAACAGAACCACTTAACACTGCCCCTGGTGCAATATGATTATGTTCACCAATGAAACAATCATGTTCGATAATAGCCCCCGTATTGATGATAGTTCCTTCGCCGATATGGGCATTGGCATTGACGATGCAACCGGGCATCACCTGAACACCTTCTGCTAACACTGCATAACTTGATACCACAGCTGACGGTGAAACAAGCGTCATAAAATGATAACCAAGCGCTTTAAACTGCTGATGCACTCTGAAGCGAATGTTCTGACCTGGTAATGAACCAATGGCATTCACCAGCAAAACGGCGTCTTGGTTAAAAGTAAGCACAGCATCATCCGAAGCATACCATGGCAGACCAGCGAAAACGGCTTGCTCTTTTGGTTGCTCTTTGGCAATCAGACCAAGGATCGGAACATGCAGCTGTCTTAATATATCAACGACAACTGCAGCATGACCACCAGCGCCGAGCACCAAAACAGGTTTATTCAAAAACTAATTCTCCAGCTTTGTAAGCTTTTGACGCTGGCTTGCCTTGGATTTGCCAGAATTTATAAGGGCTTTCACCTGTCCCGGGTCTCTTGATTGCTAAATCATCGGCTTGAATGATATGTCCGGCCTCGATATCCCGTGCTGCAACAATACTTTTTCGCGCTGCAGCCTTGTTCTTGATCTCAGAAGGACGCGGCCCTTTAATACCATCACCCATCGTCTGCTCAACAGCGCGAATTGCCTGTACCATGGATTTTAACTCTGCGGGGTCCAACGACGCTTTATGATCTGGACCTTCCATTGCTTTGTCTAGGGTAAAATGCTTTTCAATTAAAACCGCCCCACGAGCAACGGCAGCAATAGGCACGACGATGCCTTCACTGTGATCGGAGTATCCCACAGGCAAGGCAAAAGCCGCTGCCAGTGTATCCATCGCTCGTAAATTAATATCAGCAAGCGGGGCCGGATATTCAGTCGTACAATGCAAAACAGTCACTTTATTTTTTAAAGCCTGTTTGCCTGCTTCAGAAAAATACGCCGCCTGAAATGCATCACTCGAAGGTATAGCATCGGTTGGTGCTGTGTAGCCAAAAGCAATGACACCTAACACAGCTTCTATATCAGCAAGTGTGGCCATGCCAGTGGACACAATCAAATCACAACCCGTACGGGCATGCTGCAATACCAGTGGAGCATTGGTTATTTCGCCAGAAGGTATTTTTAATCGCGTCAATTTCAAGTCATTGACAAGGAAATCCAAACTTTCACTATCGAAGGCTGTCGATAAAAATTCAATGCCTAATTCGGCGCAATATGCCACCAATTGATGATGCGCTTCATAGCTTAGCTCTAACCGACTCAACATCGCCAACTGGGACTCTTGCTTGCCAGTATTGGTAACCTGATATTCAGCTTGCAGTGCTTGGGCTGTGACCAAGTTTTTTGCTTTAAAGGTCTGAAATTTAACAATATCTGCACCTGCAGCATAAGCTTTATCTACTAACTGAAACGCCAGTTTTTCATCACCATTATGGTTTACACCTGCTTCTGCAATAATAAGTGTCATATTAATCGCTTACCTTCACATCATAAAAAGACTTAACCGAAGTAAACTGCAATTGCTTCAGCATAGAAATAATCTGTTTGCTGGTATTACCCTGACCATAAGGATTCACAATCTCCACACCATTTAATTGATAGCTACGACTCAATGCAATATCGATTGCGGCTTTGATTGATGACGTCGTCGGTTCGCAATTTAACACACTAAGTGCAGCAAGACGCCCCTTCTGCCTCATGCCTATGTTGACAGTTGGTACATCAAGTGACGGCACTTCAATAATACCGCTGGACGAATTACCAACTACAACTGCTGCATGCTTAATTGCACTCAGATATCGCACCTGCCCAAGTGATGGTATGGCAAGTACTCGTTCTGGTTGCTTAGCCGCATAAGCCTCAAGTAAAGGAATTAATCGTCGACCACCATCATCAGCATTTGGATAAGTAAGGATGATTTGTAATTCAGGATAACTATCCAGTGCCTTTAATAAGGCATTAAATGATGCAACAGGTTCTTCATTACCTAACGTCACTGGATGATATGTCACTACGGCATAAGGCTTGCGTAACACAAAGTTTAACGATTCACCCAACTGACTCACAGACATAAACGAGCCCCGTTGAAGGTGATCAAGACCTATAGCGCCGACATTAAAAACCCGCTCTGGAGTTTCCCCGAGCTGAATAACCCGCTGTCTGTATTCTTCAGTCGAAGTCGCATGCAAATAACTCAGTTTTGTAATGGCATGGCGGATGGCATCATCATATGCACCTTCAGTAATTTCCCCACCATGTAAATGCAGCACCGGAATACGCAAGATCATCGCAGTCTGAGCGGCAGCTAATGCTTCAAACCTATCCCCTAAAATAACTAGCACATCAGGAGCTAATCTCGATAATGCATCAGCAAAACCTAATACACCCAACCCCATGCTCTTGGCGGTGCCTACCGCTGTATCCGACGATAATAATATTTCTATTTTTTCATCAATTTTGAAGCCGTCTTGCTCAATTTGCAGATAAGTTTCACCAAACTCTGGAGATAAATGCATGCCTGAGACCAGCAACTGCAATGATAACTCTGGATCAGTTTGAATATCTTTCATCAGCCAAAACAAAAGACCATACTCTGCACGAGTTCCGGTAAATACTGCTACTTTTTTAGTCATTTAATCAGCCCAGTTGAATTGGCGAACTAGGTAGATTGACTAAATGTTGCTCTACCCATTCAGATACCTGCAAATCATCGCGCGGTACTTGTTGGAACATGGGTAAGCGATGCATCAACTTCCAGATAGGACGCGTCATCACACCTGAATCATTGGTAGTTTTCAGTAAGTGTTCGCGTGAATCCGTATCTGGGCAGATCACAGCATTTAACCAAAAATTAGAACTTGCATAACTTGGTTCATCGACAAAAGTAAATTCAGTGTCGGCAAAATAATTTTTATACAAGGTTGCTAACTTGCGTTTTTGTGTTAGAAAATCTGGCAACAGCTCCATCTGAGCACAGCCCAAAGCGGCATTTAGATTTGGAAGTCGGTAATTAAAGCCTGGCTCGTCGTGAAAAAACTCATAAGGATGCGGCACCTTCGCCGTGGTCGTAACATGTTTGGTTCGAGCACCAAGAGAGGCATCCCGGCATAACACCATGCCACCACCACCCGTGGTAATGATTTTATTGCCATTAAAGCTCAAAGCACCAAGTAAACCGATAGTGCCAGTATGCTTTCCTTTGTAATATGAACCCAAACTTTCAGCAGCATCTTCCACTAAAACCAGATTCCATTTCTGGCATACAGCGACTAATTCATCAAGCTCCGCTGGATGCCCAAAGGTATGCATTGGTACAACTGCACTGATTCGCCGCTGAGTGCTTTTGTGAAAGCAACCAGATTCGTTGCTAAAAGCGTTATCGGCTAAGTAGTTATCTAACGCTATTGGACATAAAGATAAACTGACTTTAGAAACGTCAACAAAAATCGGTTCAGCCCCCATGTGATGCAAGGCATTACAAGTAGCCACAAAAGTGAGGGCTTGGGTTATGACATAATCACCGCTTTTTACACCTGCCATGTATAGCGCTGCGTGCAAAGCTGCAGTGCCGTTCACTGTCGCAATAGCCTTAGTGCTGCAAGTAAAAGCTTCCATTTTTCGTTCAAAATCATCAACGAATTTACCGACGCTGGACACAAATGTGCTCTGAATCGTCTCTGTTACATACTTCAACTCATTGCCAGCAAAAGTTGGCGCATGCAACGGAATAAATTCTTCAGTACGGTATAATTCACGGATAAAACGGACTACTGCAGCGCTCATACGACCCCTTACATTTTGCTATCGAGGTATTTACCTGTTTCTTTATGCCCAAAATCAGGAATCATCTGGTGAAACAGTTCAACAATTTGTTCTTTAGTCCAGGATTTTTCCTGTTTGAAGGAAGCTATCTGCTGTTCAAACAAGGTCAATAATTCCTGCCGATATGCAAGCTCATTTTTAATCACTCCAAGGTTCTCAAAACGAGTCATATCTAAAGTTTCTTTATCAGTGAAAAATTCCTCAAAATCTTTTTCACCAGTGGTATCACTACTCGTAAACAAGCAAGGCCATTTTCCTTCAGCAGGCAAAGTCCGAATCAGTTCACGTGCTTCATCTTCGTTACTACATAAGTGAGGCTCATAACCAAGTTGCTTTAGGTATTTCACTGCGATGTCAGCAAAGGTAATCAAATGCAGAGATTCACTCAGTTTAGGAAAAAAGATGTCGCGGTTTTCGCCAAAAATACAAGACATCAAACACAATTCACCTGACTCCTGCGGCGTTACAAAATAACGCTTTATGTCATTTGGAGCTACAATTGGCTGCCGCTTTTGGATACGCTGATTAAAACCATGTAGTAATGAACCGTCTGAAAACGCTACGTTTGCAAAGCGCGCGGTTGATATCGCAATTTTTTCACTCCGGCGCATCAGGAACATTTCCATAATACGTTTCGAAGCGCCCATCATATTGACTGGATTGGCAGCTTTATCAGTTGAAACGCAAAAGTATTTCTTACATCCATTTTCAACAGATTGTTGAATTGTCTTATCGGTGTTAAACACATTAACATCGATCATACGCATCAAAGTAAAAGGATCTTTTTCGCTGCGTACATGTTTTAATGCGGAAAGATTTAAAACATAGTCGTATTTACCATCAGCTTTTATAAAAGCATCATATTCAACAGAGCCGATATCTAAAGCAAAGGTTTGAAAATCTCCATTGATATAACCAAATGAGCTGCGAATGTCGCGGACCAGCTCCACCATATTATTTTCACTGATATCTACTACGTGTAGTTTTTTAGGATTTCTTTTGAAAATTTCTTTTGTAACAGCCTGACCAATAGAGCCTGCCCCACCTAAGACTAAAAATGAGCTATTCTTAACTACATCACTTAATTCCGACTGATGATTTAAAACGTCCACCTCAAATAAGAGTTCATTTCGACCAATCAAATTCAAAATATTATTCATATAAAAATAAACCCTTCCTGTTTGACAAGATACAATGCCAAATATTCAAAGAAATGTATTATCGCGCTTGAGGAGACAACCGCACTCTAAAGCAATTACTCCCTTGCAGCATATCTAACTAATACTATAAAAACACTTAATAACAAGCCAATTAATGCGCCTGCTATAACAATCAATGCTCGTTTAGGCTCACTTTTTAATTCTGATATTTGGGCGGAATCAACAGTACTGAATACATATTCATCACGCACCTTTGCTAACATTACATTTTTCGTTTGTTCTTCGATTAAGGAGAAAAGTAAAGTTTTCATATGTGCTGCATTTGTAGTGGATACTTGTTGTGTTAAAAAAGCAATACTACGTTCTGCCTCTTTCAAATCACGGGCACGCATTTCCTCATTTATCGCAGCAACCAAATCATCAAGCCATTTTTTCGCAATAATTGGAGAATAATGCTTAATAGTAATTTTAGTTACACCATTCGCTTTATCTTCGTCTATGTTTATTAACTTACTAAATACCTCTAGCGTTTCTTGAATACTAGGTTTTGGTGTAAACGGCGGGTTAACTTTTCTAATCCATTCGTTTCTATCTTTGTCATATAAATCTGAATCAATAATAAGCTCTCCACTATTTCGGTCCCACGATTTTGCAGCAACAATGGAGACATATAAGTCTTTTTTCTCAATAAATTTGCCCAAAAAATCACGAGAATTAAGGATTTGTAATGCCAATCCAGTTTTGTCATTTTTGGCACTACCGAGCTCCACACCAGCGAGCGCAGCTAGGCCTCCGATTTGACTTGATACTTTTAGATTCGAATCATTTACAGCAACAAGTGTTACTTCACTTTTATAAATATCCGGTAGTTTTAAAGCATAAAACACTGACAAAAAAACTGCCAAAAGAGTAACAAGTGTTATAAATAATTTTTTATTTAAAACAACTCTCATCACCTCTCGTAGATCAAGTTCATCATCTAAACTAAGTATTTTGCTTGTTTCGCTCATACAAACTCTTATTTTAATTGTTATTGATTAAAACGAATTCAATGCAGCTATCGCCACAGCTGACTGATAGAAAATTTGTGTGATTTGCGACCACAATGTCAGACCATCTTTATACTCAACGTCCAGTGGCACCACAATAGTGTCGCCTGGCATCAGGGTCTGACTAGTTGCAAACCAGCTATTGGAAGGGACAACCACTGAACCATCGGCGCGTAGCACATAAACCCGCTCATTATCTGCACGCTTACGGCTATTGCCGGATAAGGCCAGATATTCTTTAACTGTGAGGTCAGGGTTATAGGAATGACTACCTGGATTTTGCACTTCACCCACTACTGAAATGGCAGAATTCCGTCTTGGAATAAATAACTTATCACCGGCATCTACTTCCAAGTCATATTCAGGGTTGCCAGCTTGGATTTGTGTCATATTCAGCACCAGCCGGCCCAACATTTTTTGTTCTGATAACTGGTTAATCAACATCACCGATTGCTCTGGCGAGCTGCTGATTGGGCCTTGTGAAGTTAAAGATTTTGAAGCAACGTCTGATTTTAATTGCATCAGCAAGCGTTCAAACTGCTCCTGTTCACGTTTCTGAATTTTCTCGCGGGTAAAAATAGCCCCAAACGGAAAAGCTGCGTCAGTAAAACCGCCTGCTCTTTCAATCAACTGCGATAAAGTTTCGCCTTTGGTGACCTGATAGGTGCCTGGGAAACGCACTTCACCGGTCAGCTCTACCGTTTTATCGACAGACCAGTCTGGCATCGAAAACACATTTAACCGATCGCGGCTTTGTAACTGATTTACTTCAGCATCAATGCTGGTTGGCTCAGCTAGATTGATATTATGGTTTTTCACCATAATTTGATTGTCAGTGCTGGACTGGCCAATAAAACGACTTAACTCGGCTCTTTGTAAATAAGCTGAATCTTTTAAACCACCGGCGGCTGCAATCAGTTGTTGTACACCGGCATTTTTCGCGATCGGGTAATCACCCGGCACTTTTACATCACCATAAGCTGATGCAATGGCGAGTGGGGTGTTATTGGTCGCTTGTTGTTTAAGTTTCTCCAGCACCGGGATCAGCATCTGCTCGCGGTTGAGCTTTGGCGTTTGCTCTAACAACACTTTTTCGGTAAAGACTGCTTTGTAATTTTTCGCCAGATAATCTTTCAGCGCCTTTTGTTGCTTTTCATCCTGCAATAAGGGATCAAATTCAAATGGGCTACTGATACTAAACTTGGACTTCTGTCTTTGGAATAGCTCTGCTGGCTGTTCTTGCTCCAGCTCTGGGTTGACTAAAGTTGTAGCTGGTTGATTGGTTTTCAGCGCCGGATTTTGTGGCTGACCTACTTGCTGCGGATTGCTTTGATACAGCGCCGACATACTTAAGCTGGCTAACTGCTTCTGGCGTTTTTCTTTCTCTTGCTGCTCTAGTAAATCCTTGGCATCGTCTTTTTCAATGGCGGCATGGAAGGCAATCACCACGTCTCGTGGTTGTAACTGGATGCTGCGCTGGGTGGAGAAACCACCTTCCAGTGCTAAAGCATCGACTAGGTTGACCTGGATCACTTCAATATCACCACGGCTGTTTTTCTCGCGCAGAATTAAGGCGTAATCTAAATCAACGGTCGGCAATAAATCAGTCCAAACACCACGGATTAAGTCTTTTAATTGCATGCCGGTTTTAAAGGCATAACGACCTGGTCGCACCACGGCACCAGCCAATACCACTTCGTTTTCAACGCGATTAGAAATAGCTGCCAGTTGCAACATATCGCCATTTTGCAGTGGACTGGTCAAACTGGCACCTGAAGTTAAATCCAGATTATTCAGCTGTTTCACGCCCTGGCGATTGACCCGCTCCATCACCACATCTTTGATATGGGCGTTTGGTTTAGCACCACCAGCCATCCGCAGTAAATCCTGCACAGTTTCACCGGCTTTCACTTCATAAATAGCTGGACGATTTACTTCGCCGCCAATTTCAACCACTGCTTGTAACGGCGCCACAAACACCACGTCGCCATGACGCAGTTGGCTATCGCCACTATTGTCACCTTTTAGCAGCAAATCATATAAATCAAAGTGACCAATCTGGTTGCCACTGCGTTGAATGCGGATATCACGCAGACTACCGATATCAGAGATACCACCTGCTACAAACAGAGCTTGTGTCACTGTGGTCATGGCAGAGACTGCATACATACCAGGGTATTTAGCTTCACCGGCAATAAATACATTGATACTGCGCAGTTGACCCATGCTCACCGAAGCTTGCACGCCGATATTGGCTTCTTCCACTCTGGCTTTAATTAATGCCGCTGCTTCAGTAAAAGTTAAACCGGCAATAGTCACTGGCCCTACATTATCCAGTTGCACCTGACCATCACGGCCAATGGTCAGTTGCTCAGATGAGCTTTGTTTGCCATAGAGTTGCACCAGCAACGTATCATCCGGGCCTAATAAATAATTATCCGGCACTGGGGCATTATCCACCGGAGCAAAGGTGCTAATTTGCGCATTAAACAAATTTAAGCCAAACCGTTTTGGTTTACCGTCTTGCTGATCTTCCGCCATTAATATGGCTTCGTTCTGGCGGGCGTCAAACTGCGGATTTGGTGTTAATGGGCTGACTTGCGTTCTGCTGGGTTTTTGACTAGAAGCTGAGTTCAGTTGATTTAAATCAATACCGTATTGCTTGGCTAATTTTTCCTGCTCAGCCCGTGGCAATTGTTTAAATTGTTCCATCATGGCTGGTGTTGGCGTCACTGCCAGTGCCTGGGCACTACAAAAGGAAAATATTGCCAGATAAGCGCATTGTTTTATTCGTTGAATCACTCTGACACTCCAGTCGTTGTTTTATCTTGATATTATATGAATTTAGCTGCTTCAGGCACGCTACCGCCCATGGGTTAAGCGTCCCAGGACTGAAATTCTATTTGTTCTTCACAACAGCGTTGGATCATACCCCAGCCGTGCTGGTATCCCAAGCCTTTGGCTGGTAACTAATCCGCCGTTAATTGTTATTAATTGTCATGCCGCCTTTGACTGCTGATAGCGTCTTTGGCAGAAAGTTTTTTCAATTCATCATTTTGTAATGACAATGGCACAGTATTATTCAACAGTTGAATTAATACCAGACTCCGTCCTGCGCCATCCGCCATCTGGTAAACAGCCGCCAAGCCTTGATAAGGACCTTGCAGAATTTGGATAGCCTCACCCGGTTGATAAGTGTGCTTGTCACTCTCCAACTGCTGCAACCTAATTTGCTGTTCGGTCAACTGCGCAATCAAGCTGGCTGGTATGGTGGCAATTTTGCCGCCAAAACGGACAAAATCGGTCACTCCGCGGGTGTTTTTCACCACGGCCAAATTCATTTCAGAAGTTGCTTGTAAAAACAGATAACGCGGAAACAAGGGTTCTTGCACAGTGAGCGTTTGGCCAGCTTTAAGCTTACTCTTCGTCAATAAAGGTAAGTAACTGACAAAACCAAGATTTGCCAGATGTTGTTGTGCCCGGAACTCTTCTCTGGGCTTGCAGTACACCAAATACCAGTTATCCATAACCTGCTTTTACAACTTTTCTAAAGCCTGAAAGGGGCGTAAGCATAATTGTCTTGTCGGTCATAGTCAATCAAACTTCGCGCTAAGCCACGTCAAATAAGGCTTCGTTAACAAAACTGCCGATTTATAACCCAACTAACAACTAAAATAGCACTTCAAATTAAAAACATTAAGTTAACAAAATAACATCGAAAGCTGAACTGCGGGTGAACCCCAAACTGTATTTGAGCTTGGGGGTTGCCATCCTGACTGATTACCGCTGCAGAAAAGCAATATACCATTGCATTGCTTCGCGAATGCCCTGACCAATACGGTATTGCGGCTGATAGCCCAATAACCGTTCAGCTTTACCGATATCCGCTTGTGAATGCCGCACATCGCCACTGCGAAAATCTCGATACTGTGGCGCTGTTGCCACCACTTGACCGCAGTCGGACAGCGCTGAGGTGATAGCGCTAAATAATTGATTTAGCGTAGTTCTATCCCCTACTGCCACGTTATACACCTGATTTTTGGCACTATCAGGCGCAGTTGCAGCCAGAATATTCATCTGCACCGTATTGGCGATATAGCAAAAATCACGGCTGGTTTCACCATCGCCATTGATAAACACGGTTTCATCTTTCAGCAGTGAAGCAGTCCACTTTGGGATCACCGCAGCATAAGCACCATCCGGATCTTGCCGCTGACCAAACACATTAAAATAGCGCAGGCCGATGCAGTGAAAGCCGTAGCTACGAGCAAACACATCAGCATAAAGCTCATTGATGTATTTAGTCACTGCATAAGGCGATAACGGCCGGCCGATATTTTCTTCTACTTTGGGTAACGCCGGATGGTCGCCATAAGTCGAACTACTGGCGGCATAAGTAAAGCTTTTCACGCCAGCATCACGCGCTGCCACCAGCATATTTAAAAAGCCACCGACATTGGTGTCATTACTGGTAATAGGATCATTCAGCGACCTTGGCACTGAACCAAGAGCTGCCTGGTGCAATACATAATCCACCCCAGTAACGGCCTGCTGGCAATCTGCCAGCTTGCGGATATCACCGGTGATAAAACGAAAGTTTTGCCATTGTGCCAAGCTGACTAATTGCTGCACTTCATCCAGATTACGCTGATGGCCGGTGGCAAAATTATCTAGCCCAACTACCTGCTGATCTAACTTAAGTAAAGTTTCCAACAAGTTAGAGCCAATAAAACCAGCAACACCCGTCACTAACCAAACTTTGGGTTGTTGTTGCAACTGCTGGCATATGTCCTGATATCGCATAAAACTTTATTCCTTATAACCTGACATCAGCTTCAGCGGCACTTAACACATATTTCAGGTCATACAGCACATGATTGGCTTTGCCAAAAGCGCGAATGCCCGCTGCGCCCAGTTCTTTAAACTGCTGATGGGCCACGGCCAGGATTACGGCATCATAACTACCGGCGACTGGAGTCGTCACCGGCGTGATGCCATATTCATGCTGAGCTTCAGCGGCATGAATCCATGGATCATAGACATCAGCGGCAATGTCATATTCTTTTAATTCTGCAATGATATCGACCACTTTGGTATTTCTGATATCAGGACAATTCTCTTTAAAAGTTAGGCCCAATACCAATACTTTGGCGCCCGCCACCCCAATCTGGCGTTTAATCATGCTTTTCACCAGTTGACTGACTACGTAACGGCCCATACTGTCATTAATCCGACGGCCAGCCAAAATCACTTCAGGATGATAACCAACAGCTTGCGCTTTATGGGTTAAATAATAAGGATCAACACCAATACAATGACCACCGACCAGACCTGGTCTGAACGGTAAGAAGTTCCATTTAGTGCCGGCAGCCAACAAGACTTCTTCGGTATCAATACCTAATTTATTGAAAATAACTGCCAGCTCGTTAATCAAGGCGATATTTAAATCACGTTGGGTGTTTTCAATGACCTTGGCCGCTTCGGCCACTTTAATACTGCTGGCTTTGTAGGTACCGGCGGTAATAATACTGCCATAGAGATCATTGACAAATTCAGCCACGGCTGGTGTTGAACCAGAAGTGACTTTTTTAATCGTGGTGACACGGTGTAATTTATCACCAGGGTTAATCCGCTCTGGGCTATAACCAGCAAAAAAATCCTGGTTAAATTTCAGCCCTGAGACCTGCTCAATCACCGGAATACAATCTTCTTCGGTGGCGCCTGGATAAACTGTTGATTCATAAATCACCACATCGCCTTTTTTAATCACAGCCCCTAAGGTTTGCGAGGCTTTAATTAGGGGCGTTAAATCTGGCTGGCGATGCTCATCAATTGGGGTTGGCACTGTTACAATGTAAACATTACACTGACTCAGAGCTATTTTATCTGCACTGAATGACAATAATTGTGCGGCTTTTAGTTCTTCACTTTCCACTTCCAGCGTATGGTCAATATGCTGCTGTAGATCGGCAATACGGCCAGGGTTGATATCAAAACCCAGTGTTGGGTATTTTTTACCGAATTCAACCGCTAAGGGTAAACCGACATAACCTAAACCTATGATGCCAATTTTTGCTGTCTGCAGTTCGAGCATATATTCCCTTTATTGCCACTAATTGAATGAAAAGACTTCAGCTTCAACAGCATAACCACAAACTAAGCTGGTTGTGGTTATGTCATCAGATTGAAACTACTATGACTGGATGTTATTTATTAAAATACTGCTTAATCGCCTCAACAATCCGCATACAAGCCTGACCATCGCCGTAAGGATTATGCGCAAAGCTCATGCTCTGATAATACTGCTGATCGGTCATCAGTTTAGATACTTCTGCCACTATTACAGCTTCATCTGTGCCAACCAGTTTCACGGTACCAGCAGCCACAGCTTCCGGCCGCTCTGTGGTATCGCGCATCACCAGCACCGGCTTACCCAGTGACGGCGCTTCTTCCTGAATACCACCGGAATCGGTCAGCACCAGATAGCTGCGGCTCATCAAATAGACAAACGGCAGATAATCCTGCGGTTCAATTAAATGCACATTGGGTGAATTACTCAGTAAACGGAACACCGGCTCGCGTACATTTGGATTTAAATGCACCGGGTACACCACGTCTGCTTCCGGGAAACGCTCAGCAATGGTTTTTAATGCGGCACAGATATTTTCAAAACCTGAACCAAAACTCTCCCGTCTGTGACCTGTCACCAGAATTAACCGGCGGCCATCTTCGCCCCAAGGGAATTTCTCGGCAAACTGAGCGGACAATTGTTGATCGGCGTTGATTTTTGCCACCACTTGATGCAGCGCATCAATCACAGTGTTGCCTGTGACCAGCACATTGGCCGGATTAACATTCTCAGCCAATAAGTTCTGCTGTGAGGTACTGGTTGGAGCAAAATGCAAGGTCGTGATAGCACCGGTCAACCGGCGATTGGCCTCTTCTGGCCACGGACTATAAATATTACCGGTGCGTAAACCAGCTTCGACATGGCCCACCGCGGTTTTTTCATAATAACAAGCCAGCGCCGCGGCAAATGTGGTGCTGGTATCGCCGTGCACCAACACGATGTCTGGTTGGAAATCACGTAACACCGGCTTGATATTTAATAAAATACTGGTCGAAACATCATACAAATCCTGACCTGCTTTCATAATAGCCAGATCGTATTCGGGAACAATGTGGAATAACTTTAATACCTGGTCCAGCATTTCACGATGTTGGCCCGTGACGCAAACACGACTGTCAATGCTGCTGTCCTGCTTTAATAAATTAACCAACGGCGCCATTTTTATCGCTTCTGGCCGGGTTCCGAATACACTTAACACTTTTAACATCAGCAAATCCCATCGCATGAATATAATTAGCGGCAAGCTTATCAAATCTTCTGGTGATAGCGAAGGGAAAAACCTGCCATTTTGCGCTGTCATCGCTTATTCATCTACCCGTTCAATCCGCAATCATCACCTGATAACCCTTTACCTGTAATTGCAGTTGCAGTGCTTGTTTTGCCTGCCGGTCACCATGCACCAGCCGAATTTGTCGTGGCGCAGATTTCATCCGTTGCACGAATTGCAGTAAATCTTGTTGATCCGCATGCGCCGAATAGCCGGGTAACACCAATACTTCCGCGCGCAGCGGATAGAGCTTTCCTTTGAAGCGAACACTGCTTGCCCCAGTTGCAGCAGCGGCAATAATAGCCGCTCCAGCGCTGCCTTTGGCTTGATAACCGACAAACAGGATTTGATGGCGTGAGTCAGCCAGCATCGCCTGCAGATAATCGACAATACGACCGCCGTTGCACATACCGCCGCCGGCAATCACAATAGCCGGACTGGCGGTGGAAGCGAGCAGATTCACCAGCGCCAGATGCTGTTGATGATCCGCCAAACAAGTGAGCTGCAAAAATGCCAACGGCTGTCGGCCATGTTTCAGTTTAGCCTTGGCGGCTTGATCCCAATATTGCTGTAATTGCCGATAAGCCTGGGTAAATTCGATGGCCAGTGGTGAATCGACAATCACCGCCAATTCAGACCAGCATAGTGCCGGGTGGATGTTGGCGGCCCTTAACCTATGCAGGATATCTTCCAGCTCATATAATAATTCCTGCGTCCGGCCCAGACTAAAAGCCGGGATCAGAATAGTGCCGTTATCCTGCAGCGCTCTGGCAATCACCTGCTGCAGTTGGGATTGCCGTTGCTGCCGACCTTGATGATAACGATCACCATAGGTACTTTCCAGCACCAGGATATCCGCCGAAGCCGGCGCCTTTGGTGATGGTAATAATGGCGTGTGCGGCGGGCCTAAATCACCGGAAAATACTGTTTTAAACCAAGCTGCTTTTACTTGATGCCGAATTTCGACATAAGCTGAGCCTAGAATATGACCCGCTGGCTGAAATCTGAATTCAACCCGGCATTTTGCTGAATTCACCGCAGGTAATGGCTGCCACTTGCTGTAGTCACAAGGCTGGAGTTGTCGCAACAGGCCATCAAGTAATAGCTTGATCTGCTCTGGTCGTAAATCGCTGTTTGTTTTCAGCGCATCCCGCAATGCCAACGGCAGCAATAATGCTGACGCCTTCGTTAAATATATTGGCCCGCGATAACCAGCAGCATATAACTGCGGCAGCCGACCACAATGGTCCAAATGCACATGGGTCAGGATCAGTGCTTTTATTGTGTTTAACACAAAAGGCAACTGACCATTAAGTTGCTGATCGCTGCCAGCACCTAGCTCATCCCCCTGAAATAAGCCGCAATCAATCAGCAGACTATAATCCTCAGCCAGTAGATACTGATGGCAAGAACCAGTCACCGTCTGGACAGCGCCATGATGGATAAAACCAG
Organism: uncultured Rheinheimera sp.; assembly: GCA_964525695.1. Classification (GTDB taxonomy): domain Bacteria; phylum Pseudomonadota; class Gammaproteobacteria; order Enterobacterales; family Alteromonadaceae; genus Pararheinheimera. The sequence continues at coordinate 27,368 of CAZGHW010000006.1, forward strand.
GTGGATCAAAACAATGCGTGTCGGCCATACTTAGCCCCGGACCAGTAAAACCATCGTTATAGTTCAGTCGAGGTAAAAAGCAATCTGGCAATAACAGCAAAGTGTTAGCAAATTTTATCCGGTATTCGTTCCAGTGTTGGACACCAAGTGTTGGACGCCAAGCGTTGGACTGCCCCAGCTGCACTGGGTCGAGTCCAACCTACGGATAACTGAAAGCAACCTACTGATTTATAATACCATTCCATCTAATTTTTTGTTCTGATTGAAATGAGTAGGTTGTGACTCGCCGCGTAGCGGCAGTCCAACACTTGACAGCAAGCGAATCGCGGGTTGGCGATATGTCGGACAGGCCCATTGAGCACATTTTGATGATTGGATCGTATTAGCCAGTCGTTGAAATTAAGAACGACGAGGCGATTCAGCATGCTGGCAGCGCTGAACAGACTTTAAGATAGAATGGTATAAACCATTAACTGTAAGACTCGACCGGTTTACCGGGCTGTTGGACGCCAAGCGTTGGACTGCCCCAGCGGCACTGGGTCGAGTCCAACCTACGGATAACTGAAAACAGCCTACTGATTTATAAACCATTAACTGTAGGACTCGACCGGTTTACCGGGCTGTTGGACACCAAGTGTTGGACGCCAAGTGTTGGACTGCCCCAGCTGCACTGGCTCGAGTTCAACCCAAGGATAACGGTCAATTAACCTTGTTGTTGCCGGTGCAAACTAATTAAAAGTTCAGCTTCAGCCCGAGGCAATTCACACTCGCGGATCACTTCTTCCAGTCCGGCACCGAGTTGCACCATTTTCATTGCCCTGCTGTAGAGCTTAGATTCTGGGTCAAACAGCTGGATCTGTTGTTGATGTTCAGAAATTTGTTCGATTTCGGCGGCAATGGCTTGTTGCTGTTGTTGCAGGGTTTGTTGGAATTGCTCCAATTTCACAGTGCGACGCCCCACGCCCATCACGCCGGATCTTAATTCAGCAATTTCAGTCAGACCGCTTTGCAGTTGCTGCTGTAATTGCTCAATTTGCGCTGCTAAGTTTTGTTGTTGTTGCAATTGCAACCTATGTTGCCACCAAACGAACACAACCAGCAGTATTGAAACTGCTGGTACTATGCCAAGAATAAGCCATTGCAAAGAGAGGGGCACGCAAACGACCTGTTAAATGTTACCGATATCATCCCACTCTTCATCGGAGAGCAGTTTATTCAAATCAACCAGGATTAACAGTTCCCCTTCACGGTTTGATACACCTTGAATAAATTTGGCGCTTTCATCTGTGCCCACATTAGGGGCGGTATCAATCTCTGAACCACGCAGATAAACCACTTCAGCCACACTGTCGACCAGAATACCAATCACTTGTTTATCGGCTTCAATAATCACAATCCGGCTATTTTCAGTCACTTCGGCTGGAGGCAAACCAAAGCGAGAACGGGTATCAATCACTGTGACCACGTTACCGCGCAGATTGATGATCCCCAGCACATACATTGGGGCACCAGGGACTGGTGCAATATCGGTATAGCGTAAAACTTCCTGCACCTGCATCACGTTGATACCGTAGGTTTCTTCCTGTAATTTGAAAGTTACCCATTGCAACACAACATCATTTTGTTCTTTGGTTTTCACTGCCTGCGCCAATAAATTGCTCATGTATCGCTCCTCTACCTCAATCTTGGTCCGTACTTAATCAGAACTGCCTGCACCCTGTGCTAATAAAGCAATCATGGCATCTACATCTAACAAAGCACACATATGCTGTTTTATCAAACCTGCCAGCCAGGGTCTTTTCCCTTCAGCGGCACGCCACTTCACATCATCCTGCTCTAAGGTGATGGTGTTGATTAATGCTTCGCAGGCTAGGCCCCATGAACTTTTGCCCAACATGATAACATATTGATAGTCTAGCTTTTCTGCCAGCTGTTGATCATATTTTTCTGGCATCACCCATTTTGCAGTGTCTACCACATTAATTTTTTGCTCGCGGTATAACATCACACCTTTGTACCAGTCTGGTTTACCAGGCAAGGTATTAATATTAACGACTTTATGAATACCACCTAATTCTTTCAGCGGCAATGCCACTTTTAAGCCAGCAACTTCAAAAAATAACGCCTGAAATTTACCTTGCCGGTAAGCTTTTTCCACCACGACCACAGGTGGCTGTGGCGGTGGCGTTTTTGCCGCTTCAGCAACAACAGGCGCTTTCACCACTGCTGCAGGCTTAGCCACAGCTGGAACGACCGGTTTAGCCGGCGCAACTCTTGGCTGTACCGGCGCTGTCACCTTATTCACTACCTGCGTCACAGTTTTCACTGCAGCTTTCACCGGCTCAGCGCTGACACTCGACAACAGTTGATTGAGTTGCTGTTTTTTAACTTCAGTCACAGCAACTTCAGGTTCCTGCTCTTCAGTCAGTAATGCATTGAGGTAATGGCGCATCACCTTGTGGCTGGCAAGCAGATCACTCATGCGATGACTCCGGCGTCAGCTGTAATAAATAAGTCAGCAAGGTATTGTAGGCAAACACACCACGCGATTTCGGCGCATACACCGGCGGTGGTGTTTGAGCCAGACTCGCATCCCGCATTTTGGTATCAATTGGGATCACGGCTGACCAGACTAAATCACCATATTTATTTTTCAGTTCTTTATAGGCTTCCAATGACGCTTTGGTTCTTTTGTCGTACATAGTTGGCACTATGGTGAACTGATAACCAGGCTGCGACTGACTATGCATCAGTTGCATGGTCGCTAACATCCGGTCCAGACCTTTTAATGCCAGAAACTCAGTTTGTACCGGGATTAAAATCCGATCACAAGCAGCCATCGCATTCACCATCAAGACCCCAATCACTGGCGGACAGTCAATCAGGACATAATCATATTCATCACTGACTTTGGCCAGCGCCTTCTTCAGGATCAGCCCCATGCCCCCTTTATCACCGAGCGAACGATCTAAGGTTGCCAGCGCCATCGACGAAGGCAAGATATCCAGATTGTCCATACCGCTTGGGCATAACGACTGCATAATCTCTTCTTTGGTGATATTTTTGCCGCGGATGAAAATATCATAAACGCTGTTTTCCAACTCTTCCGCGTCAATACCAAAATAATAGGTTAAAGAGGCATGCGGATCGGTATCGATTAACAATACCCGCATGCCCCGGCCGGCTAATAAAGCCCCGAGGGTGACTGTAGACGTAGTTTTACCGACGCCACCTTTTTGATTCGCGATAGTCCAAACGACCAATTATTAATTCCCGTTATTTTTTTTCTGCTCAGATTGCACTGTTGCATCCGAGGTAATTTTAATGCCACCGTGCGGTAGTCTGATCACTTTGATAGTGCCATCAGCTGCCGCAGCCGTTGACTGCTGTTGCAACATTTGTCCGGCCTGTTCCAGGCTGGTCGCTTCAGAGCCGGATTGCTGACTGCCGGCTGGTCTGGTGGCAAATTTAGAGATTGCAATCACCACTTTACGATTTTCCGCTCTGCCCTCGGCAGTGGCGTTATCAGCAAAAGGCGCAAACTCACCATAACCTTCCGCCGCCATCCGCTCAGGCTGCACGCCAAGCCGTTGTAATTCACGCAAAATTGCCGTAGCCCTTGCCATCGATAACTCCCAATTGGAAGCATAAATTTCATTACTCATGGCTTGATTATCGGTGTAACCCCGTACCCGGATAATGTTATTGCTTTGATTCAGAATAGCGACTATTTCAGTTAATAACACCGAAGCACTTGCAGTTTGCACACCACTACCACTTGGAAATAATAAACCACTGTTCAGTTGAATGGTTAGCCAGTCTTGATCATTTTCAACTTTAGCCACCCCTTTTTCAATCAGGTTGGCCAGCGACTGTGTCAGTTGATTTTGTAAAGAAACCAGTGGATTACCAAATTGTGGTTTTTGTAAGGTGGGTTGCTCTTTGGCATCAGCCACCAGCTCAGGGCCAGTCGCAGTTTCCAGGGAAGTACCAAATTGTTGATAATCACTTTTTGGCTGATTATCTGTCAATACATCCGGCCCTTTCACGCCAGTTTCTGCCGCGACAGGTTTTTCGAACACCTGCGCTAAAGAGCTGGAAATCGTCTTAAATTTTTCTTCTTTGGCAATCGCCAACGAATAGAGCACCACAAACAAAGCAAACATCAGCGTGACATAATCGGCATAGGACACTAGCCAGCGATCCAGCGAGGCGGCCTCAGGTTCTTCATAACGACGACGGCTGCGATACATAACTTTACCCTATCCGGTAAGCGGCCAGCTTGCGCTCGATAACCCTTGGATTTTCACCATTGGCAATCGAAACAACCCCTTCGACGATCAGTTCCTGGTACAAGGTTCTTTGCAGTACGACACTTTTGAGTTTATTGGCGATTGGAATAAAGATCAGATTGGCAAAACCGACACCATAGACAGTGGCGACAAAAGCAGTCGCAATACCGCTGCCCAGTAACTCTGGTTTATCCAGATGCTGCATCGCTTGAATCAGGCCCAAGACGGCACCAATAATACCAATGGTTGGACTATAACCCCCCATTGCTTCGTAAATCCGGGCCGAGCGCAATAATCGTTCACGCTCCAGCGTCAACTCAGCATCCAGTGCATCCTGTAACACCGCTGGTTCCACACCGTCCACCAACAAATTCAGTGCATTGTGTAAAAATGGATCTGATTCATGCAGCGCCTCAGCTTCCAGTGACAAAAAGCCGTTACTGCGCGCTGCAGTGCCCCAATTAATCAGACGCTCAACTGTGGTATTGAGCGGCACATACTGCGAGGTAAACACCCAAGGCAGCATTTTCAGACCGACAGTAAACTGCGGTAATGGGGTCTGAAAAATAACTGCTCCCAAGGTCCCGCCCAGCACTATCACCAGGGCTGGCAAATCAAACAAAGTCGCTACAGTACCGCCATGTAAGGTGTAACCGGCAATAATGGCAGTGATCCCAAGGATCAGTCCTGCAAACGACAGTTTATCCATGCCCAATTTCCGCAACCAATCGGGTTGCTACCTCAGCCAAACCTACTTCAACATCGGTCAGGCCAGCAGCTGTGACAGCTTGTGGCATGCCGTAAACGACGCAGCTGGCTTCATCTTGCGCCCAAATTTTCGAACCAAATTGTTTCAGTAATCGACAACCATCACGACCGTCCGACCCCATACCTGTCAACACAATTGCCAGTACTTTGTCGCTATAGACTTTCGCCGCTGTACCAAAGGTCACATCGACACTGGGTTTAAAAGTGATCCGTGGTGAATCATCTTCTTTTATCCGCAGTTTGGCTTGTTGCTCTGAGCCTTCAACCAGCATCTGTTTACCACCCGGCGCCAAATAGGCTACACCAGGTTTGAGCAGATCACCATCCACAGCTTCCCGCACTTCAATTTTAGCCAAGGTATTGAGCCGACTAGCAAAAGCGCCGGTAAATGCGGCTGGCATATGCTGCACTAGCAAAATTGGCAACGGAAAATTAGCCGGTAACGCTGTAATAATGGTTTGTAAGGCCACCGGACCACCGGTCGATGTGCCAATAGCAACCAGTTTGTAATTTTTGCCTGATGCTTTAAATGGCCGTTCAACGGGCGTTGGCGCATGGTCCGACGTTTCCCGCTCCGGAGCCTTGAGCAATTCAGCCCTCGCCAGCGGCGTCCTGGCAATAGTGGCAGGTTTTGCCGAAGCAGGCGCTACAGGCGTACTCGCAGCAGTTGCAGTTGGCCGGACAAAGAGCCGGCGTCTGGCCACTGCTTTGATCCGCTGCCGTAGCAATTCAATAGCTTCGCCTTTATCACGGGCGATATCTTCAAATTTTTTCGGCAAAAAATCAACCGCACCTGCGTCTAACGCATCTAAGGTAGCTTTGGCACCAGAGTGTGTTAACGAAGAAAACATCAGGATCGGAACCCGCTGTTGCTTCAGAATTTCACGCACTGCCTGAATGCCATCCATCAACGGCATTTCGACATCCATGGTGATAACATCTGGTTTTAACTCCAGCGCCTTTTCAACCGCTTCCCGGCCATTATTGGCGGTACCTGCAACTGTCAGCTCAACATCAGATTCAATGATTTCCGTCAGACGACGGCGAAAAAAACTTGAATCGTCAACAATTAACACTCTGATCGACATAGAAGACCTGCTTATGAAGTTAAATTGTTAAACCGATCAAATTTAATCTTCGATTTCTTAGCATAATGTTTCAGCAAGTTCGGTACATCGAGGATCAAGGCAATACCACCATCAGAAGTGATGGTTGCGCCAGCCATCCCAGGTGTACCCTGCAACAGGGCGTCCAGTGGCTTAATGACCACCTCTTCCTGACCCACCAGTGAATCCACCACAAAACCAACCTGTTGGGTACCAATCTGTACTATCACCACATGGCCTTGTTCACGCCGCAGTTTGCGATCTGAACCACGCACCAGCCAATGCTCAAGATAGAACAATGGGATAGCTTTATTTCTCACCACAATCGTCAATTGGCCATCAACGATGTTGGTTTTGGCTAGATCCAGATGGAAAATTTCGTTCACTGTTGCCAATGGTAAGGCAAATGGTTGTTTACCAACCACCACCATCAGCGTCGGCAGAATCGCCAGCGTCAATGGGACTTTGATTTCTAATAAAGTGCCCTGACCCAACTTGGAGTGGATATGCACTGTACCATTAAGCTGATTAATTTTGGTTTTCACCACATCCATGCCGACACCACGACCAGAGATGTCCGAAATCTGCTCTTTGGTAGAGAAGCCTGGCGCAAAAATCAAATTAAAGGCTTCGGTGTCTGACATCCGCGCTGCAGCATCCGGGTCCAGCACGCCACGTTTAATGGCAATAGACTTCAGTTTTTCTGGGTCCATACCTGCACCATCGTCTTGAATGGTCAGCAAAATATGGTCACCAGCTTGTTGTGCCGCTAATTTGACTAAACCTGTGCGCGGTTTACCGTTCTTGGCGCGTACATCTGGCATTTCAATGCCGTGATCGACAGAGTTACGCACTAAGTGCACCAGCGGATCGGCCAGCGCTTCGACCAGGTTTTTATCCAGATCGGTTTCTTCGCCTTCTAACTCTAAATTAATTTCTTTTTGTAACGACCGTGCTAAGTCACGCACCACCCGCGGGAAACGACCAAACACTTTTTTGATTGGCTGCATCCGGGTTTTCATCACAGCGCCTTGCAGATCGGCAGTGACCACATCCAGGTTCGAAATGGCTTTGCTCATTTCTTCGTTTTGCGCCACGCTGGATAAACTGACCAGCCGGTTTCTTACCAGCACCAATTCACCGACCATATTCATGATTTGATCAAGACGTTTGGTATCAACCCGCACAGTGGTATCGGCCTGGGCAGCATTGGCCGCACCTTTGCCGTCATCCCCATCTTTATCGCGGGCCACTGGTGCCGCAACTGGAGCTGGTTTAGCCGGTTCTGCCGCTTTAGCAGTTTCAACTTTCGGTGTCGGTTTCGCAGCTGTGCTTGCAACAGCAGGCTCAGCTTTTGCAACCGCCGCAGCTTTCACTGGCTCAGCTGTTTTTGCAGCAGCGGCCGGACCCGCCGGCGCTTTGCCTTTGCCATGCAGTTCGTCTAATAAGGATTCGAAATCATCTTCACTGATTTCATCAGCGCTTGATGATGATTTGGCGGCAACCACAGCTGGTGGTGTCTGAGCGACAGCGGCCGGGATGGCGACGACAGGTTCATGACTGGCAGGCACAAAGGAGCCTTTACCATGTAACTGATCCAGAATAGCTTCAAATTCATCATCGGTAATATCATCAGTTGCAGACGCAACAGGACCAGCCGGGATCACAGTCGGAGCAACCACAGCGGCTTTAGCTGCGGGAGCTGCAGTGCCATGTAATTCATCGAGCAAACGCTCAAATTCATCTTCGGTAATATCATCAATCGAATCAGAAAGCTGACTTTCGCTGCCACCTTCGACTTCCAGTGAAACCGCTGCATCAAAAGTGTCCAAACTCATTTCAGGCTCTGGCGTCACAGCAACAGGTTGTGCTGGATGCGACTCATCAGCAGATTCTGGTTCACTTAAGCGATGCAAAGCATGTAATAACTCTGGGCTGGCTGGTTCAAGCGGCTGACGGTTTTGCACATTGCTGAACATTTGATTGATGGCATCCAGTGCCTGTAAAATCACGTCCATCAATTCAGATGTGACCCGGCGTTTGCCCGTGCGGAGGATATCGAAAACGTTTTCAGCACCATGACAAGCATCGACTAATTCTGTCAGTGACAAAAAGCCGGCACCACCTTTGACCGTATGAAAACCACGAAATATTGCATTTAATAAATTGGAGTCGTCTGGATTATTTTCTAGTTCGACCAACTGCTCCTGCAACAGCTCAAGGATCTCACCGGCTTCGACTAGGAAATCCTGTAAAATGTCCTCATCTAAATCAAAGCCCATGCTAGCCTACCTCTCTTAAAAACCTAAACTCGATAATAAATCATCAACATCGTCCTGACCTGTGACGACATCATCACGCGACGCAGCATCGATAATTGGACCTTCAGCTTCATGCCCTGCTTTTGGTTTTTTCACCACGGCGGGTCTGTCTGCTGGCGTAATATTGGTTTGACCAAAAGCGGTTAACAAACCTATCAGGCTGTCTTCGACCTCGCGTACCAGTTCTATTACACGGCGTAAAATCTGCCCGGTCAGATCCTGATAATCCTGCGCCATCAGTACTTCAGTTAAAGAACTTTGCAGATTGTTGGCATCACTGGATGCCTGTTGCAAAAAGCTATTAAGACTATGGCATAACTCTTTGAATTCACCAAGTTTCAGGTCACGCTTCATCAAACGCTGCCAATCCGGAAGAATCAGGCCTAGGCCTGAATTCAGTTTATCCGCAATTGGCAAACATGATTCGACAGCATCCATCGTCTTGTTCGCGGCTTGCTCAGTCATATCGATAACATGAGTCAAACGGCGTTTTGCATCTGGAATGTCTTCGGACAGTAAATTACTGATGGAAGGATCGACCTGAAAACTTTTTAAAGAATCGTGAAGTTGACGGGTTAACTTACCAACTTCAGCAAACAATTCGGAGGAGCCTGGCACCGCTAGCCCCTGCACAAGTTCGTTTGCAGCGTCCTGCTGCTCCATCTCTAACAACTGCACAAGCTCACGAGCCTGTTCTAAGGTAATAATAGGTGCCGTAAGTGCAGACATGGCGCCACTCCTGTGTCAGATACGGTTAACCTAAACGTTCAAATACTTTTGACAACTTCTCTTGCAGAGTGGCTGCAGTAAAAGGTTTCACAATATAACCGTTCACCCCTGCCTGCGCAGCGGCGATGATCTGTTCTTTTTTCGCTTCCGCGGTAACCATTAACACTGGAATGTGTTTCAGTCTCGCGTCTGCACGGATAGCACGCAATAAATCAATCCCCTGCATGCCTGGCATATTCCAGTCAGTGACGACGAAATCGAAGTCACCATTCTGCAACATTGGTAATGCTGTGCTGCCATCATCCGCTTCTGAGACATTTGTAAAGCCCAGATCACGTAACAGGTTTTTGATGATGCGTCTCATAGTAGAAAAATCATCTACCACAAGAATTTTCATGTTCTTATCCAAAATCCCCTCCGACGAGATACCTCAATGGTTATTCTCAAGTATTACAACCAGTCCTGCATTCGGGCTCTTAACCTGATTAATGCCTGACTATGGATTTGACTGACCCGAGATTCGCTGACGCTTAACACTTCGCCAATCTCTTTCAAATTTAGTTCGTCATTATAATATAACGACAATACTATTGCTTCCCGTTCAGGTAAGCTACTGATATTTTTTATTAAAGCCTGTTGAAACGAATCATTAGCCTGTTCTTCGTATAAATGATCATCTTGCCTGTCGTCCGCAGTGACCAAAACATCCTCAGAAATACCTAAATCTTCAATGCCGATAATTCTGCCACTGCTGACATCACTCAGCATGTGGTGATACTCATCTAAAGTTATATCAAGTTTTTCAGCAACTTCAACATCTTTTACGTCCCGACCCAATTCTGCCTCTAATTCGGCGATTGTTTCAGCAATTAATCGAGCATTGCGATGCACCGAACGCGGCGTCCAGTCCCCACGACGCATTTCATCCAGCATAGCACCCCGAATGCGAATGCCAGCAAAAGTTTCAAAACTTGCGCCTTTGCTACCATCAAAATTCTTGGCGGCTTCAATCAAACCAATCATACCTGACTGAATCAGATCATCCACCTGCACACTGGCGGGTAATCTGGCCAATAGATGATAGGCGATTCGCTTCACCAGTGGCGCATGTTTTTCGACCAGTTGTTGCATTCGATCCGCAGCACCGTAAGCTGCCAGGCGACTATTCACGCCAAGCCCCGCTTTGCTGATTGCCCCTGGACCAACTGCTCCAGAAAAAATTCCAAATGGCCAGACGCACTCGGTGGCACTGGCCATTGTACTGCGCGGGTCGCCAGCGTTTTAATTGCTAATGAAGCTGGGGTTTTTGGAAAAGCATCGACAAAAGCTTTTTGCTTTCTGGCCGCCTTACGAACATTTTCATCAAATGGGATAGTCGCCACTAATTCCAGCGTCACATCAAGAAAGCGGTCCGTCACCCGACTGAGCTTAGCAAATAACTCCTGACCTTCCCTTAAACTTCGCACCATATTGGCGACGATTTTAAATTTTTGCACTGCATGTTCACGGCTGAGGATTTTCATCAACGCATAAGCATCAGTGATGGAAGAAGGTTCGTCACACACCACCACTAACACATCTTGCGAGGCACGGGAAAAACTGAGCACCATGTCAGAAATACCGGCTGCAGTGTCGACCAGCAAGATATCAAATTGGGTTCTTAATTCGGAAAAAGCCCGGATCAGGCCAGCATGTTCTGCCGGACTGAGTTCAGTCATTGACTGAGTGCCGGAGGTGGCAGGGACAATTTTAATGCCAAAGGGGCCCGTCACCAGAATATCGTCCAGCTCGGCTTCGCCGGATAAGACATGGGATAAGTTACGTTCGACTCTTAAACCAAGCATAACGTCACAATTGGCCAAACCTAAGTCGGCATCTAATACCAGCACACGTTTACCCATCTGTGCCATTGCCATGGCGAGATTCAGCGTAACGTTGGTTTTACCGACGCCACCTTTCCCCCCTGTCACTGCAATAACTTTTACCATCTGCTGCTTCATTCTTCTCAGGCCACTGGCTTGATCGTAAGTTAATTCATGATTATGCATAGGTCTCTTCCGCTCGCATCATCCCATCCTGATACCACTGATGACCCGAACTATTGTGTGCCATGCGTAGTTGTTCTGCCTGAGCTACCATTACAGCAGCTTCGGCAATATCGATATCTTCAGGTACCCGCTGACCATTGGTCAAATAACTGACGGGTAAAGCATTTTGAATTGCAACGTTAATAATTTCGCCCAGACTTAAGCATTCATCAAGTTTGGTGAAAATACAACCCGCCAAGGTAATTCGTTTAAAATGCTCCACTGCCTCTTGCATGACACGCGCTTGCGATGTCGCAGACAATACCAGATAACTTTTTATTTTGACACGCGAATTATGCACTAAAGCTGAGAGATTTTCAGCAAGTCTGACATCTCTTTGACTCATTCCGGCCGTATCTATCAAAATTAATTTGCGCTGGCCTAATGAAGATAACAATAGACCGAGTTCTTCACTATCACGAGCTTGTTTCACCGGACAGCCAATAATTCGGCCAAAAGTGGCTAATTGTTCAAAAGCGCCGATGCGAAATGTGTCTGTGGTGATCAATGCAACCTGATCGGCACCATGGCGTTTGGCAAATTGCGCCGCCAGTTTTGCCACTGTAGTCGTTTTGCCAACGCCTGTCGGCCCAACCAGCGCAATCACACCACCACGGCGCATAATATCATCATTGGTGGTGGTTAGTTGACCGGCCAGTAAGTCCAGCGCGCAGCGCCAAGCATCGGCATCATTCAAATCTTCTGGCATAAAACAAGCGAGTTGATCCGCCATCGCTTCTGACAACCCCAACTGGGTTAATTGTTCAATCACCAGCGCCCGCACAGGTTCGCGCCGTGCTAAGTCTTGCCACATCAGACCTGACACCTGATGTTGCAGCAGTTGTTTCATCGACTGCATTTCCTGGCGCATGGCGTCAAACTGTTGCTGCATCTGACTGGCTTGTTGCTTTTGCAGCGCGGACAGCTCTTGTAAGTTGGGTCCCGGCGCGACAGAATTCTGACGCTCTGGCGCCACACCAGGCCTGGCAGCAAAAGAACGCAGCTTATCCTGACCGGCGGATGGTTGGTTTTTTGACGCTGTTGCTGTGGTCGCTGTGGGTGTTGCCGCTTGCTGTTGTTTAATCATTTGCCGCGCTAACAAAGCGCGAAGCGAGTCTGCCGGTGGTGCTTCAACAGGTTCATCTTCGTCATCAATCCGGATATCAAACCGGCTTTGTGCTGGCGCTGGTGCCGCAACTGCAACCTCCTTCGCCTTAATTGGCGCGGCCTCCGGGTCCACCGCAGCCACAATTTCGACACCGCCCGCGACTTTTTTATTCGACAGAATAATGGCATCCGGTCCTAAGAACTCTTTAACTTCCGTTAAAGCAGTGCGCATATCTTTGGCTACAAAGCGTTTGATTTTCATGATTTAACTCCTAACTTGCCTGCCCTACCACACTGACAATCCGTACTTGTTTGTCATCCGGGATTTCTTGATAGGACAAAACCCGCAGTCCTGGAATGGTGTACTTCACGAATCGTGCCATTACTGCGCGTAAAATGCCGGAAGTTAATAAAACCGCTGGTTCTCCGCTCAATTCCTGTTGCTGACTGGCATCTCGCAGCGATTGCTGGATCCGTTCCGCCAAACCAGGTTCAATGCCAGAGCCATCGTTACCGGCAGCTTGCATTGACTGATGCAGCATTTGCTCCAGTTCTGGCGCAAAAGTCATCACCGCGATTTCGTCCGCTGCACCTGCCACTTCCTGCACAATCAAACGGCGTAAGGCAATCCGGCAGGCAGCAGTCAGCACATCGATATCCTGGCTGCGGGCGCCATAGTCGACCAGCGTTTGTACCACGGTACGCATATCGCGGATTGGAACGCCTTCGTGCAACAGATTTTGCAATACTTTGACCACAGCGGTTAGCGGCAAGGTATCAGGCACTAACGCTTCAACCAGCTTGGGTGAAGACTTGGCCAACATATCCAACAAGTTTTGCACTTCTTCATGACCAAGCAGGCTGGCCGCGTGATTGCTGAGGATTTGACTCAGATGGGTGGCGACCACGGTCGCGGCATCCACCACGGTGTAACCCAGCGTTTGGGCGTGTTCACGCTGATTTTTCGGGATCCAGACCGCATCCAGGCCAAAGGCTGGGTCTTTGGTAGCAACGCCTTTTAAGGTGCCAAACACCTGGCCTGGATTAATAGCCAGCTCATTGTCATGCCGTAACTCGGCATTGCCACTGGTCACCCCCATCAAGGTCACCCGGTAAGTGTTTGGTTCCAGATCCAGGTTGTCGCGAATATGCACCGCCGGAATTAAAAAGCCGAGCTCCTGCGATAATTTTTTCCGCACCCCTTTGATCCTGGCCAGTAATTCGCCGCCTTGCGATTTATCCACCAGCGGGATCAAACGATAACCAACTTCCAAACCAATAATGTCGACCCCCTGCACATCGTCCCAGCTTATTTCTTTTTGTACTGAAGTTTCAGCCCCGGCAGCGGGTAACAATTCAGATTTACCGTCTTGTTGCGCCTTGGAAGGATTTTGTTGTTGATAATGGATGAAATAAGCGGCGCCACCGACCACTGCCGCCAGCGTCAGAAACGCAATATGCGGCATGCCGGGCACAATGCCCATAATAAACAACAGCGTTGCGGCCACCACCAGCACTTTGACATTGCCCAATTGGCCGGACATTTGTTTGCCCATATCGGCATCTTTATTTTGCCGCGTGACAATAATAGCGGTACCGATAGACAACAACAGGCCAGGGATCTGCGCCACCAAACCATCGCCGATGGTCAGAATAGTGTAAATTTCCAGCGACTGACTAAAAGGCAAACCATGTTGGATCATACCGATAAACAAACCACCAACCAGGTTAATCCCCACAATCACTAAACCGGCAATGGCATCCCCTTTTACGAACTTGGTGGCACCATCCATTGAACCGTAAAAATCTGCCTCCGATGTCACTTCTTCCCGTCGTTTTCGCGCCTGATCCTGATCAATGAAACCGGAATTCAAATCGGCATCAATCGCCATTTGTTTACCAGGCATCGCATCCAAAGTGAAACGGGCTGTCACTTCTGCAATCCGACCGGCACCTTTGGTGATCACCACAAAGTTGATAATAATCAGGATCAGGAATACCACGATACCGACGGCAAAATTACCACCAATCACCACATGACCAAAAGATTCAATCACGGCACCAGCGGCGCCCGGGCCGTTATGACCTTCCAGCAACACCACCCTGGTACTCGCCACGTTCAGCGCTAAGCGTAAAATAGTAGCCACCAGCAGCACCGACGGAAAAATGGCAAATTCCAGCGGCTTTTTCACGTAAATAGTCACCAGCAACACCACCAGCGCCAGCGCGATATTAAAAGAGAACAGCATATCCAGCAGCAAAGGCGGCATTGGCAAGACCACCATCGCCAGCGCGGCCATGATCACCAACGGTGTGGCAAAACCTTTTAAATGAACTAGTTGGCTGCGGTCAAAGCCTTGGATTGCCTTGGGAAGCTGCATAAATTACCCGTTAAAAAATTGACGCTCTAAGCCTCTAAGGCAAAAAACGTTCCACAATGGCAATTCAGCAGACAAGAAAGGGGGGGAATCACAGTGATGCGCGCAGAAATTACGCGCATCCCAATTAATGACGGAAACCTTCCGGGATCGGTAACTCTTTCGCCAGCGCTTTTGGCCGCTGACCTTTACCACGTTGATAAACTTTCAACTGATAGACATAAGCCAGCACTTGGGCCACAGCCGCAAACAATTGCTCCGGAATAGGATGATCAAGCTCAGTGGTGAAATAAATCGACCGCGCCAGTGCCGGTGACTGCACAATCGGCACTTTGTTCGCTTCAGCGATTTGCCGGATATACATCGCGACTTCGTCGACACCTTTAGCCACCACCACCGGCGCACGGAATTTCCCATGTTCGTATTTCAGTGCCACCGAATAGTGGGTTGGGTTGGTCACGACAACATCTGCTTTAGGCACGGCTTCCATCATCCGGCGTCTGGACATTTGAATTTGCAAACTACGGATCCGACCTTTAATTTCCGGATTACCTTCTGAATTTTTATATTCGTCTTTCACTTCCTGCTTAGTCATTTTCAGCTGTTTGTGATGGTTCCAGCTTTGAAAAGGTGCATCCACAGCCGCAATCACCAGCATGCTGGAACAAAGGCCGAAAAACAACCAGCACAGCAAGTACATCGCCGCTGCGATATCATCCGGCGTGCTCATCATCGACAACGCCATAATGTCCTGAAAATACATCTTTAGCAGCACATAGGCCAAGCCGCCGATCACCACAACTTTAAGTATACTTTTAAACAGCTCCATCAGCGCCTGAGCACCAAACATCCGTTTTAAGCCAGCGACAGGATTTAACTTAGAAGCGCGAAAACTGGCACTGTACCAGGCAAAATTGTAGCCACCGAGCAGGGTATTCCCGACCACACCTGCAATCAAGATCAGGGCAAATAATTTCAGTAATGGGGGCGTAATCTCACTCAGCGAGGCGCCCATCACGGTGAACATAGAATTTGGATCAAAGATATCCTTGGCATTCATCGTCAGCAAACGTTTGCAAACGACCAGCACTGTTCTGGCCAGTTCCTGGCCAAACATCAGAATACCTACACTGCTACCGAGCAACACCAAAGCTGTCGCTAAATCCTTGGAGCGGGCTATATTGCCTTTTTCCGCCGCTTCATCAAGTTTTTTACTCGTGGGGTCTTCGGTCTTTTCCATATCGCTGTCGGCAGCCATCAGCGTCTCCTTCTAGCAACCAATCAGCTTGCAGGTATATTCAATACCGTGCTGCCATTGCAGGTTAAAGTGATAAGCGAAGGTGTCCATCGTCAGCCACATAATGATCAGACCAGCCAACATGGTAATAGGAAACCCTATTGAGAAAATATTTAACTGCGGCGCAGCTTTGGTCATAACCCCAAGTGCCAGATTCACCACCAGCATGGCCGTCACCGGTGCCAGCACAATGGCCAATGAGGCTGAAAAAATCCACAACCCGAATTCAGCAATGGTCCAATAATGGGAAACATCCCACCAGCCACCATCAATCGGCAAGGAAGTAAAACTAAATACCACCATCTGAAACATTACCAAATGGCCATCCATCACCCAAAACAGCAAAGTGGCGAGAATCAGATAAAACTGGCCAATCGCAGGTACACTGACACCACTGGATGGGTCAACCATTGACGCAAAAGCTAACCCCGTCTGAGTGGCCAGAATTTGACCCGCCTGGATGAAAGTATTAATAAACATCATCGAAATAAAGCCAATCGCCAGGCCAATAATCATTTGTTGCAGCACCTGGATCACGGTATTGAATGACATCAGATTGACATCTTTGACCGGCGGGATCACCGGCATGATCAGTAGGGTGAAAACTACCGCCAGCCCCATTTTGATTCGTCCTGGCACTGTCTTGGCGCCTATGCCCGCCATCAACGCAAACATGGCGGCGATGCGGGTCAGCGGCAATAGAAAGTCGGCAATGCCCTGCAGCAGAATCGACAGCGGGAATTCCATCTTAGCTCACCACAGTCGGAATACTAAGGTAAAGCCCAATGGTATAATCCATCAGCGTTTGGGTCATCCAGTGACCGCCGTAAATCAGCGCCAGCAAAGTCACTATCAAGCGTGGCAAAAAACTTAAGGTTTGTTCGTTAATGGAGGTGGCTGCCTGAAATATCGCCACCAACAAACCAACCACTAATGATGGCACAATAATAACCCCGACCATCAGGATCACCAGATAAAGCGCATTATTCAGTACATCAACATAAACTTCAGGTGTCATGTTAAGTCCCTACCCCATAACTGGTGGCCAGACTACCCATCACTAATAACCAGCCGTCTACCAGCACAAACATCATCAGTTTAAACGGCAACGAAATGATCATCGGCGACAACATCATCATCCCCATCGCCATTAACACGCTGGCGACCACCAGGTCGATGATTAAAAAAGGGATAAAAATCATAAACCCAATCTGAAAAGCTGTTTTGAGTTCACTGGTGACAAAGGCTGGGATCACAATGGTTATTGGATAATCGCTGTGCTGCGCCACTGGCGGGTGGTTGGCAATATCAGCAAAGGTCTCCAAATCTTTCACCCGGGTTTGATGCAGCATAAAAGCTTTCATGGTCACTATGGCGGTATCAAAAGCTTGTAACGAGGTAATATCTTCTTTTAAATAAGGCTGGATCGCCTTGTCATTTATCTCTTTGAATTGCGGTGCCATGATAAAAAAGGTCATAAACAAGGTAATACCAATCAGCACCTGGTTGGACGGGCTTTGCATCAAACCTATCGCCTGACGCAAAATAGCCAGCACAATAATGATGCGGGTAAAACAGGTCATCATGATCAACATGGCAGGTAAAAAGCTGAGTGCTGTCATCATCGCCAGCACTTGCAGGGTCACACTGTATTCCTGAGTGCCATCAGGATTGGTGGTCACTTGTAACGCAGACAGGCCAGAGTTATCAGCCAAAACTGCCGGGCTTAGCAGCACCAGCAGTACAATTAACAATCGAAGCATGGCATTTTTTCTATTTTTTCAGGAACGACTGTAACTGCGTATGAAAATCTGATGCCAACTTTTCTTCCGGGAGTGGAGTTTCGAGATCAAACAAGAAATTAATCTGTTGCGCCGTGACGCCTAAAACACGTTGTTTTCCTTGCATTTCAATAACTAACAGTCGTTCACGTTGGCCAATATTTAAGGTGGCAACAATGCGAAAATGTTTATTGCCGGGTAGTTTGAGCTGCATTTTTTTATAGAAAAAGGCCAGTAACAACACCAATCCCACTACCAGCGCCAAAGAAATGACGATCTGACCAACCCCTGGTAACGCATTGGCTCTGGATTGCTCCGCGCCTTTGGACGCTATGGCTGGCACTGTGGCAACCGGTTCTTTGGTCGCGTTGTGCTGTTGTTGATTGCTGTCTGTTACAGTTGATTCTGTGACTGGCGTTGCTGTAGTAACAGCTGCCACTGTTGCTGGCTCAGCTGCCTGAAGCTCGTCAGAAGTCAGCAGTGTGCTCAGCAACAGCATGCTGAGCAGTACCAAAGCGCAATACTGCTTAACCAAACCCAATAACCCCATTAGCGTAACTTCTTAATCCGTTCGATTTGGCTAATCACGTCAGTCAGACGGATACCAAATTTATCGTTGACCACCACCACTTCACCATGGGCAATTAAAGTGCCATTCACCAGCACATCCAGCGGTTCACCCGCGACCCGCTCTAGCTCCACCACTGAACCTTGGTTCAATTGCAGCAAGTTGCGGATACTAATTTTGGCGCGGCCCACTTCCATCGAAATAGTGACCGGAATATCCAGAATAGTTTCCAGTTTGCGTTTTTCGTCGGCGCTAATCGTCGAACGATCTTCCTGTAACTCTTCTAATTCAACGGCCTGAGCACCATCACCACCTTCAGCTTCGGCCAAAGCGGCTGCCCACTCATCCATCGTATCTTTATCATCAGCCATTACCATTTTTCCTCTAAGCGTTCAGATAAAATCAAATCTGCTTCTAATTCACTGATGTCGGCATCGCTGTCCAGCCGACGCCCCCCTTTGGTAAATACATGCATTTCTGATTTAACTGATTCCGGCCTTTTAATTTTTTCGATAATTTTTAATGCCACATTGTCACGCGAACGCCCCATTTTGGCGCGGTAGGTCGGTAAATCTTCGATCAGCACCGTGATATGCTCTGGCACTTCAATCGGAATAATATCGCCAGCCTGTAAATTCATCACTTGTTCCAGTGTCAAATCTACATCCATCATTTTGGTGGTTAAATTAACTTTCACATCCATGATTTCATCGCGCAGCGCCTTACTCCAACGCAGATCGGTATCTTCTTTATCACTTTGCACACCGGCATCCAGTAATTCACGGATCGGTTCTAGCATCGAATACGGCAACGCCACGTGGAAATCACCACCACCACCATCCAGTTCGATATGGAAGGAGCTGATCACCACCACTTCGGTCGGACTGACGATGTTGGCCATCGCCGGGTTGACTTCACTGTCCAGATATTCGAAGGATACGTCCATCACCGGTGCCCAGGCTTCCTTGTAGTCTTCAAAGATCAGCTTGAGCAGCATCTGAATAATCCGCCGTTCGGTTGGGGTAAATTCCCGGCCCTCAATTTTGGCGTGATAACGTCCATCGCCACCAAAAAAGTTGTCCACCAGGATAAACACCAATCGTGCTTCCATGGTGATGAGACCGGTGCCCTTCAGTGGTCTGAACCTGACCATGTTCAGGCTGGTTGGCACAAACAAAGTATGCACATATTCACCAAACTTAATCATTTGGACACCGTTGATCGATACTTCAGCGGTGCGGCGCATCATATTAAACAAGCTGATGCGCATGTGCCGGGCAAAACGTTCGTTGACCATCTCCAGCGTCGGCATCCGACCCCGGACAATACGGTCCTGCGAAGAAAAGTCATATTCAAATGCCGAACGTCCGCCGGCACCGGAACTGTCTTCTATCTCTTCTTCTTCGACGTCATCAACACCATGTAATAGCGCATCAATTTCGTCTTGTGACAGTAAATCAGTCAACTGGTTAACCCTCTGGTTGTCTGAACGGACTTATTGCATGACAAATCCGGTAAATAACACTTCTTCTACCACCATAGAACCGGCAACCCCAATCAGGGCTTCCTGCACGTCTTTCAGTGCGGCTGCTTTTAAAGTGTCTTTGCCAGCTGCAGTCACCAAATCATCGGCATTGCCTTTACTGAAAGTCCGCAGCATAGTGCTTTCGATCAGCGGAATATGCTGTTTGGCGGTTTCTTCATTGTTCTGACCACGAACCAGCAATTGTACCTTGATTTGTACTAAGCGGTCGCGAGCGGCGCCTGGCACGTTAAATACAAAAGGTCTTGGCATCGACACATAAAGCGCGGTACCGACCTGAGCGACGGCGCCTTCAGCCGGCGCTTCAGTGGCTGCAGGTGCTGCTGGCGCAGCGCCATCAGCTGGCGTCACAGCGGCATCTACTGCCGGTGGTGGTTCTTCACCGCCACTTAATAAAAAATAACCTGCGCCACCACCGACTAACAGCACTGCTGCAGCGGCGATCATGATGATTTTTTTCTTTTTTCCACCGCCATCGGCGATTTCAAGTTCTTTTTCCCCAGCCATATCCACTCCGGTTAAGACGGCAATTTTTCTATTATTTACCGCATATCCCGGCAAACGCAATCATCATGACATCAACTGCTGGATTTACCAGCGTAACCTCAGTCTCAGGCATAATAATCCACCATCCGATCGGAACTACGGACAGTTACTTGCTGCGGTAACGGCTCGTCAGTTAATTCAGTATGAGCCAGCTGCCGGGAGCCTGTTTTGGTGTGCGGTTCACCTTGCGATTGTTGCTGCTGTTGTTGCTGTTGCGAAACCTGACTGTCGGTCAACTCAACGCCTTGTTGCTGCAACAATTCTTTTAATCTTGGCATTTGTTGTTCTAATGCTTCTTTTGCTTGCGCCTGCTGTACCACAAATTGCACCGACAATTGGTCCTGCTGTAAATTCACTTTGATTTGCACCGAACCTAGTTCTTCAGGCGCTAAGCGGATTTCAGCAGTCTGAATTTTTTGTTGCACCTGATACATCACCCGGTCTTTTAGCTGTGCGGCAGCTTGTGGCTCCTGCAGGTACAGGGTTGGTAACTGTGCTTCCGCTGTTTTTAACGCAGCAGTTTGACTGGCGGCACTGCTGTGCGACGTGGCAAGGGTTGGACTTTGAGTTTGTGGCACCGGCGTCAGCATCGCTGCTTTATCGGTGCCACTGCCAGCTAAACTCTGCAATTGCTGTTCTGGTAAGGCGTTGCTAAAAGCGGCACTGAAGGTATCGCCTCGCACTGACTGCTGGCCGCTTGCTGCCGACATAGTCTCAGTGCCCGTGGCTTGTTCTGCTTTCAATTGTTGTTGTTTGCTCAGCGCATCCGCAGCATTCGCCGCTTTTTGGTGATCAGCAAAACTTAACTGCGCAGCATTGGCCATGGCTTGTTGCACCGGCGCTGCCGTGGGTTGTCGCTCTGTGGTTAACACAATCTCAGTTTGCAAGGCGCCCTGTGCAACGGTCTGACTGTTTTGCTGAATAACTTGTGCTGGTGTTGTCACTGCTGCATCTGCGCGGCTCTGCCCGGCTTTGTCGTTTAATGGCGTTTTATCTGTCAGTTGAGCAGCAGGCTGCTCAGTTGCCGTGTTGTCAGCCTGAGCTGTGTCTGTCAGCGGCTCTGTTGCCAGGTTTTGTGCTGCCAGCATGGCATCAGGCTGTGACGCTGAGGTCTGCTCAGTTGTGGCGCTGAGCACAACATGCTGAATTTGCTCAGATGCTGCAGTGCTATTTGGCAACAACAGCTCAGATTGTGGCTTTGCCGCTGGCGTGGTTGCAGTTGTTGCCGGTGCTGTTGGTCGTTCTGAGTCTGCTGCTGCGGCAGCAGCGTTGCTGTCAGCCCCTTGCGCCGCCTTCAGCTCTGCCGTCGCGACCAACGCGGCGGCTGCCGGTGTGGCTGCTGGTGTGGATCCCGCCGGGACCAGCTTGCTGTGCTCAGCATGCGTGTTGGCTTCAGCAGTGAAGGCAATACCAGTTTGCAGATTGCTGTCAGCTTGCTCGGCGGATGACTGCTCAGTGACAGTCGGCGGATTGGCTGCGGTTGAAGTCTCCGCCTGCGTCAAGGTCGCCGGATATTGTTCGGCTGCTGAAATTAATGCTAACCAAGGGGAATCCACAGCAACCAAAGCTGGCTCAATGCTGTCAACGACTTGAGCAGCCTCCGTCAATAGCGGTGCACCTTTTACGGTATCGGCCTGGCTCTGAGTGTTGGCTAACTGCAACAGCTGTAATTCTGATAGCGCAGTTTCAGTACCTGATAGCATTGCCGGCACCTCAGGCGCAACTGGCAAAAGCTCTGGGGTTTTGCCGGTATCTGCGGCGCTGACTTTTTGCCGTATTAAAGCTTTGACATCAACAGCTGCGGCAATTTCCTGCCCCATTGACGTTAAGGTTGAGGCGCCGACCGCAGAGCCTGCGATTGCTCCCTTCGCTGCTCCTGTCGACGGAGCCGCGAACTGCTCTGCCATTTCATCAGCAAAGACAGTGGCAAAGCCAGTCTCATCCTGCATCGACACAGACCCAGTCTCGGCCTTACTGCCTGCAGCCAAGGATGTTTCAGCCTTTAACATAACAAACTGCATATCTACACTCATCTCGCCCCCGGCAACTGGGTTCTGCTGTCACGGCCATGACTGGCAATTATTTATCGAAAAGTCAGCAAAAGCTGTGCCAATACCTTTGAATTATCGTATTTAATCGGTTAACCGGCCTGCAAACGACGGAAATATTGCTGGGTGGCAATTTCATCCAGCATTTTTTGCTCTACTTTGTCGGCCCGCTGCCGGATTGCCAGCAGTTCTTTATCGATCAACAGCTCCATCGCTTTGCGTTTACGCTGCATCAGCACCCAGGCCACCCGACGCTTTTCTGTCACTTCCCGCGCCTGTTGCACCTGCATATTTTGCTGTTCCAGTGCCTGATCCAACTTGGTAATAAAATTCAGATACTGGTTAAACTGCCGGCTTTGCACGCCCTGCGCCCCCCGCTCCTGACATTGGCGGATATAATCGGTACGATAGTTAGCCAGACCCTGATATTTTTGCTGGGCATTATTGGCAAACTGCAAAGCTTGCAGATATTGCGCCTGCAGTTTTTCTTCTTTTTCCAGTTGTACCTTGGCCAGTAGTTGTAATTGTGCCAGTGCCATAATTAGAATCCTCGTCCTGCTGGGATCAACTGCGCCAGTGCGGTCAGACTGTCATCGTAAGGGATCACGTCCGTCATGCCCTGTTGCAGGAATTTATTGATTTTTGGCATCAGTTGCATCGCGCTATCGAGCATTGGATCCGAACCGCGCACATAAGCACCAATGGCGATTAAATCTTTGCTCTGGCTATAACTGGCATACATCTGCTTAATCACCCGCGCCAGAGCCTGATGCTCAGGACTGGTGACAGCGGGCATCACCCGGCTGATTGATTTTTCGATATCAATGGCTGGAAAGTGGCCACTATCGGCTAAATGGCGGGATAACACGATGTGGCCATCCAGTATGGCACGTGAAGCGTCGGCGATCGGATCTTGCAAATCGTCGCCTTCGGATAACACGGTGTAAAACGCCGTAATCGAGCCTTGCCCTTGCGCACCATTACCAGCCCGTTCAACCAGGGCCGGGAGTTTGGCAAACACTGAGGGTGGATAACCTTTGGTGGCGGGTGGCTCGCCAACCGCTAAGGCAATTTCGCGCTGCGCCTGGGCATAACGGGTAATAGAGTCAAGCAGTAGCAGTACATCCAGACCTTGATCGCGAAAGTATTCGGCAACTTGCACCGCAGTTTCACAACCTTTTAACCGCATCAGCGGTGACACATCTGCCGGTGCTGCCACCACCACTGAACGTTTACGGCCCTCGTCACCGAGAATTTCATCGATAAATTCTTTCACCTCACGGCCGCGCTCACCGACCAGCCCGACGACGATGACATCGGCGGCGGTGCCCCTGGTCATCATCCCCAGCAACACCGATTTACCGACACCGGAACCAGCAAATAACCCCATCCGCTGGCCCTTGCCGACGGTGATAATACTGTTGATAGCACGCACACCTACATCCAGCGGCTGCCGGATGGGTTTGCGCTGCAGCGGATTGATCGGTGTTTTTTTGCCCTGACTGTATTCCATCGCCAGCACAGGCCCGCCGCCATCCAACGGTTTGCCGGCACCATCAATCACCCGGCCGAGCAAAGCCATACTCAATGGTACACCTTTATAATCCACTAGCGGTGTGACGCGGGCGCCGGGTACTACACCTGTGACATCATCTTTGGGCATCAGAAAAATCCGGTCTTGGGCAAAACCAACCACTTCGGCTTGTAACAAGCCGCCAGCAGTCTCCACCTGACAGGTTTGGCCGATGGCGGCACTGCAACCTGTGGCTTCCAGCGTCAGACCAACCACCCGAACCAAACGTCCGGCCACCACAGGCCGGTTTAACTTAATAAATTGTTGTTGTGATTTTAGCCGTTCGGCCAGTGTTAGATTCTGCATACGGCATCCATCAGGTCGGCCCGGACTCTACCAGCAAAGACGTCATTTTTCTGACGCTGGCAAGCTGGTTTCGGGCAATATCGCTGGTTCTTGCAAAAAGTGCTCCAGCGAAGCCTGTAATCTGGTTTTTACACTGCGATCGACGCTGGATTCTTTGGTTTCAACCCGGCAATCCCCACGCGACATGGCAGGCTCTGCCCGCAGTTGCCACTGCCGCTGCGCCAGTTCATCGCTGCTGTAGTGTTGTTCAATCACGGCAAGATCAGCTGGATGTAATTTAATTAATAAATTTTGCGCTTGATAAGGTAAGGCCTCCACCGCTTCACGTAAGCTTTGTAAAATTAGCTGCGGATTGGTGGTCACTTCCACGCCAATCACCGCCTGCGCCATGGCAAGCGCCAACTCTAATAACGCTTGCTCCACCTGCTGATCAACTTTTTGCAGCGGTTGTTGTAATTGTTCCAGTAAAAGCTGCAACTGGCTCAGTTGCTCCCGGATCAAGCCTTCACCTTCGACAAGCCCTTGTTTTTTACCTTCTGCCTGACCTTGGGCTGTGCCATCTTGTAGCCCTTGGTCGCGGCCTTCCTGATAACCCTGACTAAAGCCTTCTTCTTTGCCTTGGGCAAAACCTTCGTCATAGGCGGCCTGGCGCATATCTTCCAATTCTTCAGCCGTCAGCGGTTTTAATTCCGGCATCTCCGGCTTGTTGGGCTGACGTTGCCCCGGCATCGATTTGGGTTTGAAAAAAGCGTTGGTGCGGACGGTTTCAGGCATAGTTTCTGCACCAGGCTGCGCAGCGCCTGCCGTGATTTGATTGCTGTCGTCGTCCTGCCCTTGCGGGCTTGGCCAGTCTTTGAGCAAGTCCATCACTCCCGGTTCAGGTTGAAAGGTACGTTTTGGCATAAATGCATTGCCGGACATCTTGCATACTCCAGAAGATAACCGGCTGACAACAAGGAAGATGTCATCAGCCGTATGTCAGCGAATTAGAGGAAATCTTCGCCGCCGCCGCCGCCCAACATAATCTCACCAGCATCGGCCAGTCGGCGTGCCGTTGACAGAATTTCTTTCTGCGCCGTTTCCACTTCGCTGACGCGGACCGGTCCCATCGCTTCGAGGTCGTCGGCCAACATTTCGGCCGCCCGTTTTGACATATTTTTCAGGATCTTCTCTTTTAAGTTTTCGTCGGCGCCTTTGAGCGCCTTCATCAACACATCCTGCTGCACTTCGCGTAGAATCGACTGAATAGCGCGATCGTCTACTTCCAGTAAGTTTTCAAAGACAAACATCAGATCCTGGATTTGTTGCGCCATTTCTTCATCATGTTCACGGATCGAATCCATCAACTGACCTTCGACATTGGTATCGAGGTAGTTCATGATGTCGGCAGCCGCTTTTAAGCCGCCCATTTTGGCCGCTTGTGCACCTGCTTGACCTGCAAACTGTTTCTCCATAATTTCGTTCAGTTCTTGCAAGGCCGCTGGTTGTACTTCTTCCAGGTTGGCAATACGCATGGTTAAATCGAGCCGCACTTTTTCCGGGAATTGCGACAAAATTTCCGCCGATTGTTCCGGCTCCAAATAAGACAATACAATGGTCTGGATCTGCGGGTGTTCGTTACGGATGATATTGGCGACCTGTTTCGAATCCATCCACTTCAATGAATCCAAACCTTTAGCACCGCCGCCCAGAATAATCTGATCAATCAGATTCGAGGCTTTTTCTTCACCCAAGGCCGCAGTTAAAGCACGGCGGATAAATTCTTCGCTCTGGAAGCCGATGGTACTGAAATTCTGGATCTGCTCAATAAATAGTCGATGCACGGCAGAAATTTTCGCCTGATTCAAATCCTCAATCGAGGCCATCGCCATGCCCACCTTTTGCACCTGCTTGGGTTCCAGGTGTTTCAGGATCTGGGCCGCATCCTCTTCGGACAGACTGAGCAGCAGGATGGCGGCTTTCTCCACGCCATCTAATTTGCCGACATCAAAGGCCGGTTTGTTATCAACATTACTCATCTTCAGCCAACCAATTTTTCACGACTAGTGAGGATAATTCAGGTTCGTTCGCCACTAAGGCGCGCACCGCTTTTAATAGATCTTCGTCACCATGCAGATCCGGCAGCATCAGGGTACCATCCGCTGCGAAACCGACCGACTTGGCATCAAACTCTTTTGACAGCATATCAATGGTATCGTCACCCAAGTCCAGACCGCGGGATAATGAATTCTCATCGTACGCATCGCTGGTATCTTCAGGATAGATCAGTTTCTTCAGCATAGGTTTCACCACAGCCAGGATCAGCGTGATAATCACCAGCGCTGCCGCTGCTAACCTGACCACTTCCAGGAACCAGGGCTGCTCGAAAAATGGGATTTCCCGAGCTTCTGCCAATACTTCGCGGGTGAAAGGTACAGATACGACCTCTATAGTATCGCCCCGCTGCACATCAAAACCAATACCACCTTGTAATAAACGCCGGATGTTCTGCAATTCAGCTTGGGTACGGGCTACCGGCACTGCTGGCTGCTCTCCTTCAGCGACACCTGCTTTATAATCAACAGCGACAGACACACTGATGCGACGAATGACACCGGATTGCTGCATCGAATGGCTGATGGTGGTATCCAGCTCATAGTTGCGGGTCTGCTCTTTGCTATTACGACCGGGCACAATAGGGCTACTATTGCCGCCGGTGGCGACTTCCGGAATATTAGAATCGACCGGCGGCTGATTTGACAGCGCACCAGGGATCCCCATTGAGCCACCGCCAACGCTATTTTCTTCCAGTGTCATTTCACTGCGCACTGCCGGTAAGTCCGGGTTAAAGCGTTTTTGCGTCTGCTCCAGGGTGGTGAAATCCATTTGCAGGTCGACCTGGGCAGTATAATTGTCGATGCCCAGCACCGGGATCAGAATAGAGTCAATTTTCTGCCGGTATTCTTCTTCGCGTTTTTGTTCAATTTCATACTCGCGTTTAGAACGGGCAGAGCTGGCATCTTGTGAGCCGCTATTGAGCAAACGACCATTCTGATCAGTCACTGTGACTTTCGATGGTTCCAGTCCTTGTACCGCGGAAGCCACTAAATCGACAATAGCGTCCACTTCACTGTCTTTAATCGATTTACCACCTTTGGCGCTAATCATCACTGTGGCAGAAGGTGATTTTTCAGTGCGGGCAAAAATGTTTTCTTTTGGGATGGCCAGCAGCACTCTGGCTCTGGCCACACTTTGAAATTCTTCAATAGTTCTGGCAAGTTGCTGCTCGCGGCTGTGCTTTAATCTTTCCATTTCCAGCCGCTGACTGACGCCAAAGCCACTGTCTTGCATCAGAATATCTTCACCACTGTTGGTCGATTTTTGTAAACCGGCCCGACTTAACCCGAGTTTAATTTGTTGATACTGATCCCCGGGCACCAGAATGACATTGCCTTCGAGTTTATATTCAACTTTCTGCCCATCCAGATAATCCAGATGCTGAATAAGTTCTGCCGTTTCAAAGGTGCCCAGCGGCCGCAGTTCAGGTTCACGCGCCCATAGGATGATCAAGATGGCTATGGCAATACAAATCGTCAGCGCGACAATCAATGTCAGTTGGCGTACGATATCCATGCCGCCCATAGCGCCTAGGAAACCGGATTTCTGCTCTTGTTGGGTCTGATCTTCAGTGGCATTGTTAAAATCATTGCCACTTAAAGTCAGTTCAGTTGATGTAGATTCAGCCACAGATTAATCCTCCCTCAAACCGGCATCGACATGACTTCTTTGTAAGCTTCCACCAGTTTGTTACGGATCTGGACAGTCGCTTCGAAGGCAATCGATGATTTTTGACCGGCAATCATGGCCTGCGCCAGTGAGACTTTTGGGTCGCCCATTTCCACCGCAGTGGCCATTTTGCTGGAGTCTTGCTGCAGACCATTGACGTTATCCAGTGCCATCTTAAATAAGGCGGAAAAATCCTGTTGGCTGCTATTGCCGACCTGGGATGCTGGCGATGGCATGTCATTGCTCAGACTACGGGCCTGTTTGGCAAAAGTCTGCATTTCTTGAAATAACGCGGCGCCTTTGATATCCATGAGTATTTACCTGTCAACAGCGAGAAAGCCGGAATAACAAGTTAAAGCACAAAACATGCCATTATTTATTTGTTATTTATCATCAACTTACGCATGATTAACTGATTGAGAGCAGAGTCAAAAAGCTGACACTTGGGGCATGCTGATACCAGGTGAGCGCAAAAGCGCCTGATATCAGAAAAACGCATGTGATTCGACCTATGACGGCCGTGAGCCGTATTCGCGGGGCAGTCTGAAGTAGCACGCAGCTCAGTTTATTGATTGCGCTGGCGGACAGGCACTACGCTTCGTGCTGAATCGGTCGTCTGGCGCCGAAGCCAATATCGCTTCGGCGCTACGCACAGGGGCAACACATCAAGCTGGTAACTGGATGCCGGATTCGCGCATTCTGGCCAGTTTATAACGCAAAGTGCGCGCACTAATACCCAACTTTTCCGCAACTTCTTTGCGTTTATAAGCGCAGGCTTTCATGGTCTCCAGAATGATCCGGTGCTCCTGCTCATACACTTCTGATTTAAACAGGCTCAAGTCTGGATCCAGGTTGGGTTCAGGATCTGGCGTCGCCCAGCTGCTGTCGGTCGCACCAGTTTCCAATAAAATGTCGTCAGCGGTGATTTCACCATCACTATGCACAATCAAGGCCCGTTGCATCACATTATCCAACTCACGGACATTACCAGGCCAGTTATGTGCCAGCAGCTTGCGTTCAGCCGCAGCGCTTAGCAGCGGTAAGGCTTCGCCCTGCTGCTGACAATGCCGCTCCAGCAAATGTTGACACAGCGGCAGAATATCAGCACTGCGCTGTGCCAGGGCTGGCCAGGTGAGTGGAAATACATTCAGCCGGTAGAATAAGTCTTCCCGGAACAAGCCTTGTTGCACGGTTTGGCGCAAATCACGGTTGCTGGTGGCAATGACCCGCACATCCAATTTGATGGTTTTACGACTGCCCAGCCGCTCTACTTCGCGCTCCTGCAGCACCCGTAATAATTTAGCCTGCAGGTTTAAGTCCATTTCACTGATTTCATCTAACAAAATGGTGCCATGTTGCGCTTGTTCAAATTTACCGGGACAAGCGGCAATAGCGCCGGTAAAAGCGCCTTTTTCATAACCAAATAAGGTTGATTCCAGCATGTTCTCCGGAATGGCGGCACAGTTAATGGCGATAAAAGGTCCAGCATGGCGTGGTGATTGTTGATGGATATAACGTGCCAGCACTTCTTTACCGGAACCGCTGGGGCCAAGCACCATCACGCTGGCATCCGAACGCGCCACTTTCGCCGCTAGTTTGACCAACTGCTGGCTGACCGGCGCTGCGACTATCGGTTCGAATGCAGTAACAGTTTCCACCGACACATAACGACTGACCATATTGACCAGTACTTCAGGCGCAAAGGGTTTGGCCAGATAATCAACAGCGCCAAGCCGGATCGCCTGCACCGCATCGTTCACCGTGGCATAAGCCGTCATCATCAGCACAGGTAACTGCGGATAATTTAGTTTGATTGACTTGAGTAATTCAATGCCGGACACGCCGCCCATCTGGACATCACTGATCACCAAGCGAATTTTGTGCTGTTTAAGTAATTGTAACGCCTGCTCTGCACTGTCAGCGGCAATCACCTGATACTGTGCCAACTCCAGCGTATCGACTAAGGCTTCACGCAGGCCGGCGTCATCTTCGACCACCATAATATTAGTGTGCTGCATCTGCGGCTCCTTCTGTAGTGTCAGTGTGAGGCAGGTCGGGATCATCCTGCACCTGCGTCATGGTGCTGTCGCTTGTCGCTATACAAACGGGTAGCAATATTTCAAAACGGGCACCGCCACCTGCGGCAGTGATACAACGGGCAATACCATGATGTGAACTGGCAACCGCCTGAACTACCGCCAGCCCGAGGCCGGTACCGCTGGCGCGGGTGGTAAAAAAGGGTTCAAAAATCTGTTGTTGTAGCTCGACCGGTACGCCAGGGCCATGATCTTCCACCACCAGCCGAATATGCTGGCCATCCGGATCGGGTAACGCTGCCAATAAAATCTGCGCGCCAGGTCCGGCATGTTGTAAGGCATTCTGGATTAAATTACCCAGCGCCCCGGTCAGAGCACTGTGATTGGCTAACACCGTCAGATCAGGTTGTGGCAATTGCAGCTGTAATACGCCAGCCTGCTGTTGTACCAAGGGCTCAACCCCGCTATAAACGTCCGTCAGCAGTTGTTGCATCGACAGCACTGCGACCTGTTGCTCTCGGCCAGAGCGGGCAAATAACAGTAAATCATTGACCTGCTGCTCCAAATCTAATAGCCGGTGTAATAATTTATCCTGAAACTGCAACCGAGCGTTTGGGGCTAATTTCTGATTTTTCAGATTTTGCGCGTACAGCATGGCACTGGATAATGGCGTGCGGATTTGATGCGCCAGCGAGGCCATCATTTTACCCAGGGCAGACAATCGTTGCAGATGCGCCAACCGGCTTTGTAGCTGCCTGGTTTCGGTGAGATCAGTCAAGACTATCAATTGGCCTGGTTGGGGATGCAAAGAAGTAATCGCCAATTGCACCCGACGGCCATCATGTAAGGACACTTCCATGCCATCATCGCTGCGCGGTCGGAAACTGCGGGTGATCACATCCAACCAGCGCTGACCGGTCAGTGGCTCACCGAGCATGGTAACCGCTACCGGATTGGCTTGTTGCACCAGACCGCGGGCATCGAGCACCACCACACCTGTTGGCAACACCTGCAATAAATGCTGCAACCATAACAACTGGTGCTGTACCGGCTCTGCCAGCGGATCAGACTGCTGTGGTACTGCTGTGGGCACTGACGCCAAGATTGAAGGGGCGGATAAACTGATATCAGCAATAGCCTTGCTCAAAGCGGCTTGCGGTTGACCAGGCCAGCTCAGCACAGTCGCCACTTTAGGCGGCAACATTTCTGCGGCGCAGCGCCAATCTGCGCCGGGCTCGGCGGCCAATTCAAACAAAGGCCTGGCTGGCACAGCGTCAACTGCGCTGGTAAAAATCGTGGCTACTCTGGACATCATATGCACCGTCAATCAAACAGATTAACGGGGTAAAGCAGGATTTATGCCAAGTAATTAATTCTTAAATATCTGAAGGTTAGGCCACTTTGACACTGCCATTTTTTTGACTCACAGCTTCATATTGCGCTGCATGATTTAGCCTGAAACCGCTAATGAGCGCTTGCAATCCACTGACGATTAATCACTACTGCTATCAAACTCATCCCGCGCCAGATTATATTTGCGCATTTTCTCCACCAGCGTAGTCCGGCGTAGACATAAAATATCGGCCGCTCTGGCCACCACAAAATCATGTCGCTCCAGCGCCTGGCTGATTAGTGAGATTTCCAGATCAGCCAAAAATTGTTTCAGATCCAGTCCATCATCCGGCAATAACTGAATATCGCCGCCTGTTTGCACAGGAAACAGCTCGTCGCTGACGTCATCCTCATCGGCCATGCTTTGGAACATTTCGTTGATGGCATCGCGCTCCAGCAATGCTTCCGGATAATGCGGCACATAAGTGTCTACATCCAGGTGACGATATTTGTGCGGTAACTCAGCCACATCAATGACTTGTTGTGGAAACATAATGGTTAATCGTTCCACCAGATTAGCCAGTTCCCGTACGTTACCAGGCCAGGGATGGAGTTTTAAACTCTCCACCGCCCGTTCGGTGAACTTAATGCTGTTTTGTCCTTGTAACTCTAACCGCTGTTGGAGTTCCTGTAACAGCAAGGGTAAATCTTCAGCCCGTTCTTTCAGCGCTGGGGTATCAATTGGAAACACGTTTAGCCGGTAGAATAAATCTTCCCGAAAACGGCCTTCCGCAATCATTTGTTCTAATTGGCGGTGGGTGGCAGCAATAATGCGTACATCGGCTTTGATTGGCTGGCTACCGCCGACCCGCTCATAAGTCCGTTCCTGCAATACCCGCAGTAATTTCACCTGCATCGGCAGTGGCATATCGCCAATTTCATCCAGAAAAATTGTGCCACCCTGGGCTAACTCAAACCGCCCTTTGCGTGTTGAAATAGCACCGGTAAAAGCGCCTTTTTCATGCCCAAAGAGTTCACTTTCCAGTAGTTCTGCCGGAATAGCGCCGCAGTTTATCGGTACAAATGGCCCTTCAGCGCGATGGGATAATACATGGATATTCCGGGCCACCACTTCCTTACCAGTACCAGATTCACCCAGTACCAGCACATTTGCATCTGTCCTGGCCACTTGTTGAATTAAGAACCTGACTTGTTGCATCTGCGCCGAAGCGCCCACCATGCCAACAAACCGATGTTGCAATTCATGCAAGCGCTGGCCAGGTAACAAACGTTGATATTCCTGACAATCGCGCAAATGTTGCGTTAACGAGGTATAAGCAAAAGGCTCAGTCAGTAATCCGACCACATTGGCGTGTTGTAACAGAGGTTTTAAGGTTTCGCCCAGCAATAAAAAAGCAGTGGCCGGATGTCGGCTGATGATAGCTTCATGTTGTTGGTCAACCAAAGCGCCGAGCAACACCACGGTTTTGGCATCCTGCGCCAGAATTTGCAGCAGTTCGGCCTGACTGACCACCTGGTGTGACTCACTGACAAAGCTCAGCACTATGCTTAAGCGCTGCGCGCGTTGGTCTTGTTGGTCAAGAATATATAACATCAGATGAAAAGCGCTTTGGTCGGCCTCAGATAAAAGTTATTTTTACAAAGCCTGCGTCGGCTTGCAAGGTTAAACGTTGATTTTTTGACGCTACTGTCAAAAAACCAACGTTTCGAGGCGGTTTGGAGTGCGTTTAGTTCAGTAAATTGCTGGCCTGTTCGGCTGACAGTCGGCCTTGGCTGATGACGGCCAGCGAAGCTTTTTCCCGGATTTGGCTGGCAACTTGCTCAGAGACTGCTTGGGCGTAATCTAAATCCTCAATCCGGCTGCGGGCGGCCTGGGTATTTTCATTCATATTCATCAAACCGCGGGCAGCAGCATCAAAACGATTGATGCTGGCACCAAATTCGGCACGGCTGGCATTAATTTGTTCAGCAAAAGATTTCAGGCTGTCTTGCGCCGTTTGCAACGAGCCCGCATCGGTGACATCAATAGCCAGCACGCCAGAATTGGTCAAGGCTGTACTCAAGTCATCACTTTGCACGGACACTAAGCCATTGCCTGTGTCAAAAGCCAGACTCTTTGCCTGGTCAAATAATTTGATACCGGCAAAATTGCTGTCACTGAGTTGTTGTTGGATGCCCGTGGTCAGTTGCGATACTTGATCCTGCAAGGCTTTGCGATCATCAGCGGTCAGCATGCCATTGCCAGCCTGCACCGTCAGCCGATTCAGTTCATTCAGATTATCTGTCACCCCAGCCAGAGTTTGATCGGCCACATTGGCCAATGAAATGCCGTCATAAACATTACGAATGCCCTGAGTTGTGCCATTGGCCTGTTGCGTCAGTCGGTTGGCAATTTGCAAACCGGCAGCATCATCGGCCGCTGAAGTAATCCGTTTGGCAGTGGCCAGCTTTTTCAGCATTAAATCCGATTCTTCTACATTCTTTTTCAATGATAAAGTCGGTGCTGCCAGATTATTGATGTTCATAACGTCTCCAGGAACCATTAAACGCAATCAAGTTTAGCACAAGGCTGAGACGAGACCGTAAAAGTTTGCTGGCGGCTTCTTCCGTGCAAAATCGCCACTGGCAACTAGCGCAGCCGTGCAAATTTCAGTCTAACACTTGGCTGAGTTCCGACTAATTTCAGCGATAAGCATATGAATTTATATAAATAAACCTCTCTTGAGCTTTTCTTACTATTGTTGGAACATTTTATGCTATTGTTATTCTATAAGCGCAGCAAGTGTCGGAAAATTGACGCATGTTCTGTCACGAGGTAGATATGTTTAACGGTAAAAATATTTTAATCACTGGCGGCACAGGTTCATTTGGCCATCAATACACTCAGACTTTACTGGAACGCTACCAGCCGAATAAAATCATTATTTATTCGCGGGATGAATTAAAGCAGTCCGAGATGCAGCAGAAATTTAATGCACCATGTATGCGTTATTTTATCGGTGATGTCCGTGATGAAAAAAGACTTAGTTTTGCCATGCGCGGTGTGGATTATGTCATCCATGCGGCGGCGATGAAACAAGTGCCGGCGGCTGAATACAATCCAATGGAATGTATTAAAACCAATATCAACGGTGCAGAAAATGTCATCAATGCGGCGTTGGAAGCCAATGTTGAAAAGGTGATTGCCCTATCCACTGATAAAGCTGCCAATCCAGTGAATTTGTATGGTGCGACTAAACTTGCCTCAGATAAATTATTTATTGCCGCCAATAACATCTCAGGTGGCAGTCAGCCCAGATTTTCAGTGGTTCGTTACGGTAATGTGGTCGGTTCACGCGGCTCTGTGGTGCCGTTTTTTAATAAGCTGATTCATGAAGGCGCTGATCATTTACCTGTCACCCACGCCGAGATGACCCGCTTTTGGATCACCTTACAAAGCGGTGTTGATTTTGTGTTGAAAAATTTCGAGCGGATGTTAGGTGGCGAAATTTTCGTGCCGAAAATCCCATCTATTCGCATCATCGACTTAGCCAAAGCGATGGCGCCAGATTTGCCAGTTAAAATTGTTGGTATCCGTCCGGGCGAAAAATTGCATGAGATGATGTGCCCAAGTGATATGTCTTTTCATACCTATGAATTTGAAGATCATTTTGTCATAGCCCCAGCAATTCGTTTTTTTAACCGCAGCAACGATTTCACGCAAAATAATCTGGGTGAGCAAGGCCATTTGGTGGCTGAAGGCTTTCAGTATGTATCAGATTTAAATGATAACTTTATGTCTATTGAACAAATCAGCCGTTGTAATCAGGATCTGGCGTTATGATCCCATACGGTAAACAACAGATTTCAGCACAGGATGTGGCAGCTGTTGTTGAAGTGCTGCAATCAGACTGGTTGACGCAGGGTCCAAAAGTTCCTGAATTTGAACATAACATCGCTGAGTATTGCCATGCCGGTTATGCTGTCGCTGTGAACAGTGCGACTTCGGCCCTGCATATTGCCTGTCTCGCTTTACAAGTCGGCGCAGGTGACCTGGTCTGGACTTCACCAAATTCCTTTGTCGCATCAGCCAATTGCGCTTTGTATTGTGGTGCCAGCGTTGACTTTATCGATATTGATCTGCAAACAGGTAACCTTTGCGTGCAGGCGCTTGAACACAAGCTGCAACAGGCCAAACAGCACGGCACTTTACCCAAAGTTGTGATCCCGGTGCATTTCGCTGGCCAATCTTGTCCGATGGAAGCCATCGCCAAACTGGCGGAACTTTATGGATTTGCGGTGATTGAAGATGCTTCGCATGCTGTTGGAGCCAGTTATCAACAGCAACCTGTTGGTGATTGTCGTTATTCAGATATCTGTATTTTTAGTTTTCATCCGGTAAAAATAATCACCTCAGCGGAAGGCGGCATGGCGCTGACAAATAATCCGCACCTGGCCAGAACCATGCAGCGACTTCGCAGCCATGGTATTACCTCGATTGAAACGGAAATGACCGAACCTTCGCATGGTCCTTGGTATTATCAACAAATTGGCCTTGGTTTTAATTACCGGATGACAGATTTACAGGCCGCTCTAGGCTTGAGCCAATTCAAAGAGTTAACTCGGTTTGTCGAATCACGCAATGCGCTCGCGCAGCATTACCATGAACTTTGCCAACATATTCCACAGCTGGAGCCACTCAAAGTGCAACCGGATTGCCTGAGTAGTTATCATCTGTACGTGGTATTACTGCAACAGGCAAACCGGCCAGTACAACGCCAGTTGATCAGCAAGCTGCGTCAACTTGGCATCATGGCTCATTTACACTATATCCCTATTCATCTGCAACCTTATTACCAGCAATTAGGTTTTCAGGCTGGCCAATTTCCGCAAGCAGAAAACTACTACCAGCGCGCCATCACGCTTCCCCTTTACCCTGGGCTGACCGCAGCAGAACAAGATCTGATTATCGAGTCACTGCAAGCTTGTCTGCTGGCAGCCACTGAACAGGCCGAACAAGGATTATGAACAAAGTGCATCAACAATTAAGACTGGCTTTTATTGGTGGCGGCAACAATTCTGCCGTTGGTTACGTGCATTTTAGTGCTGCCAGACTGGATAACAGGTTTCAGATCATCGCCGGAGCTTTTAGTCGCGATCCGCAGGTCAATCAGCAAACTGCGCAACAATGGGGCATCGGCGAACAACACATTTATAGCGACTGGCGGCAATTAATCCAAACCGAAAGAAATCATTTTGATGCCGTGGTCGTGCTCACTCCCACGCCGCATCATATTGAGGTTCTGACCGAATTATTGCAGCAGAATATTCCGGTGATCTGCGAAAAAGCATTGGCGTCGGGACCAACGGAGCTACAGCAATTGCAACAATTTTATCAACCTGAGCGCCACTTTTTAGCTGTGACCTTCAATTACAGTGGTTATGCCATGGTGCGTGAATTAAAGCAATTGCTCAAATCAGGCCGGCTCGGCACTGTGCAAAAGATCCATCTGGAAATGCCGCAGGAAGGTTTTAAACGACCACCGGATATCGCTGGAAAAAAGAGCTCACCACAAGCCTGGCGCTTGCAGGATTATGAAGTACCAACCATCTGTCTGGACTTAGGGGTTCATTTACATCATCTGTCGAGTTATTTACTGGAACAAGAGGCGGAAAGTACGGTGGCACAGTTTGCCAATCATTCTGACTATCCGGGTCTGATTGATGATGTTCAGATGTTGTTACGCTATCCCGGCAACATCACAGGGAGCATGTGGATGTCAAAAACCGCTATTGGTAATAGAAATGGCTTAAAAGTGCGGGTTTTTGGCACCGAAGGCAGTGCGTGTTGGTTCCAGTTGAATCCAGACGAGCTGGAACTGAACTTTAACGATGGCCGTCGAGAAATTATGGACAGGGCTGGTCAGTGTGAATATGCCGGTCAATTTAGGTATAACCGGATGAAACCTGGTCATCCGACCGGCTTTGTGGAAGCCTTCGCTAATTTATATCAGGACATCCACCTTGCCCTGAGCGAATATCTGCAGGGGAGTTGCCGTACGAACGAATATGTGTTCGGTTTGGAGCAGGCGATGTTGGGTTTACAGTTGTTCAAAGCTGCATCAATTTCAGCCAAAAGCGGCAGTTGGCAGCAGGTACAACAATAAATACCAGCATTAATCGACGGTCTTGAGAACATGGGTTGCAACACAACAATTCAATGTTTGTTGTGCTTGTGTCAACCCATCTCATCCTTTACTTGCTTACGCAATATTTTGCCCATCTGATTACGCGGCAGCTCAGCAATGCGGCTGATGATCCTGGGTTGCTGATAATCCGTCAGTTCAGCCAAGCATAAAAGTCGCAGCTCACGACTGATATCGGCCTCCCCTTTTTGCTCGTACACCACTTTGAGATATTCACCCAGTTGCCGATCCGGACAACCAAAAGCCACACACTCAATCACGGCAGGATGCCGTTTTATCACCGCCTCGATATCTTGCGGATAAACATTGATACCTCCGGTCGAAATAACTTCTTTTTTTCTACCGACGTAATACAAAAAACCATCCTGATCCAGGTAGCCTAAATCGCCAGTCAGAAAATAACCTTCCGCATCATAAGCTGCCGCTGTCGCGGCGGGTAATTTCAGATAACCACTAAAACCCGTATTGGTGTGACAGGCGATTTCCCCAACCTGCCCTATAGCCAATTGAGTCTGACTCTCGTCGACAATTTTCAAGCGAACATGCGGCAATGCCTGACCGACACTGCCATTTTTGTCTGGCCTTTGACTGATACAAAAATCTGTCACCACCCCGACTTCAGAAGCGCCATAACATTCGTGGAAATGCCCTGGCAGTAGTTGCAATAATTGCTGTTTCGAGCTGGCATTTAACACTGCGGACGAAGACACTACGCAACGCAAAGAGGATAAGTCGCTACTGACTGTTTCAGCTAACAGTGCTTCCAACTGCGAAGATACGGCAAATAAAAAACTGACGCGATGTGTTGCAATCGCCTTTAGCCAGGCGTTAATGGTAAATTTAGGTAAAATCACACAGCAGGCGCCTAGCATCAGTGGCATCAACACACCCCGTTGCGCCAGCGAATGATACAGCGGAGTTGCCACCAAAACCCGGTCATCGACAGTCAAATCATAGCATTGCACTGTGGCCGTAAAGGCGCGGGCAATTTTACAGCGTTGACTCAGCACTATGGGTTTTGGCTGACCGGTTGAACCCGACGTCATCGTCAGGATAAAAGGGGCTTCCGGATCAGCTACAGGCACCGACGGTAAGTCGGCTGCATAGTCTTGCATCAGTTGAGCCCAACTCAGCTCATCTGCAACCTGCTGCTGTAAGGTCAGCAACGGCGAACCGGCGATGACATTGCTATCCATCAGGAGTTTGCTAACGGTCGGCCAAGCAATAGCCGCGGCGACGGGGGTTGATTTTAGCGCTTGGATCAGCGCATCGCCTTTGAGACTTATCGGCAATGGCACAAGCGCTAATCCCATTCTGGCAACTGCCAATAACACCACCACATACTCTGGGCAATTTGGCGCGAATAACGCCACGCGCTGTCCAGCTTTTAAGCCTGAGTGGCGAAAATAACTGCAAAGCGTTAAAACCTGTTGGTCCAGTTGCCGGTAACTGAGTTGTTGTTGCTCGAAAATAACCGCTATTTTGTCAGGTGTGCGCTCGACATGCGCACTGAACAAAGCATAAATGTTGCTCATCATGACTCCTGTTGTGGCCACTTACCCACAAAATGAAACAGGGTATGATCCGCCTGCGGGAAAAAATGTTGCGCCGCCTGACATGGCAGGCTATCTGGTTCTAATCTGACAAAACCTGCCCGCTGATTCAGTAACTGCACAAATTTGTTCTCCTGATGGATCACCGCAACCCAGATCGCATCCGGTTGCAGCACTGCTGTGTATTGCAATTGCCAATCCAGGATCAACTGGGCATGGCTGAAATTCACTTGGTTACTGGCGGCAAACCAACCACCGATCCAGTACTTTTGTCCCTGAAAACATCGTAATTGCTGCCAGACATACAACAACGCCTGACCGTTCTGCTCCAGCACAAAAGATTGACGTTGTTGCAAACTTTGTTGGGAACTTCGTTGGGAACTTTGTTGGGAAAACCACCAACAATAATGCTCATGCCTGGGGATAGTATCTGTGATCGTCATCCGCCAGCTATTGTCTGGTCGATTTCTGGCTGCCAGGTAAGCATTGATATCGGTATCGGCCACCGCCCTTAAAGCTAAAGCGGGCGTTAAAAATATCGTATTGGCCGTGGTATTATTTTCTGAGCGAAGAACTGGCGCTGGCGGTTGTCCGGTTAATAAAAAATTGGCGATGCGTTGCGCCCCCACCCCATCTACTTCGACCTGAGCACTGTGGCGTAAAGCTATGATTCTTTCAATATTCTGCACACAAACCAGCACCAGCCGCGCCATTGCCGCAGCGGGAACAGTTGCCAGGCTATCCAGGTGTAAAAAATGGCCCAGGTCAGCTAAATCTTCCATTTGATTTTGCTGATTCTCAGCCAGGGCAAAAGTCAAAGCCGGTGTTTTTGTGGCGGCCAATTCATACAACGAAGTTCCTAATGCCCCGACAAATAACTGACTGCTGCGATAAAAAGCAGCTAAAGAAGCAGGCGAACGTACCAATTGTAGCTGCGTATAATGCTGGCTTAATTGTTCCAACTCCGTGGTATTGACAGCATAGGGACCTAACACGACCAGCAAAGTCCAGTTTGCCAGCGCCGCATCCGTCAGTAACAGGGCAATAACTGCGGTTAACTGTTGCCAGTCACCACCACCGCCAAGCGCAAACATCAACTGTGGGTTTCTGACCTCCTCGGCGCTGGCGCTATATTCAGGTGCCAGGATCGCAAAGTCAGGCCCGAGTAATCGAACGGGTTCAGCTTGCGCCTCGCTCACTGGCATATAACGCTGCTGTGTCCGACATCCTTGCCACTTGGCATCAACAATCACATCGGCCTGATGGCTGCGCTCTAGATCATCAATGGCAAGCAGCGCATACCCAGCTTGTTTGATTACAGTTTCCCAACAAAGACCAAACCCATAACCATCGACAATCACCCACTGTACAGCAGCATCACTGCCCGCTGCTGCCAATGCTGACAGTTTTTCCACACACCAAGCAGCATCTGCAGTTTCAGTCAGACCAGCAGGTAGCCAATGGATTTGCGCCGGAAAATTTTGGAAAAAATCGGCAGTAAGCCCACTTTGCTCCAATAAAAAATGGCATTGTTGCCCTTGTGTACTCAAGGCCAACGCCAACCACTTCATTCGCATCAAATGACCTAAACCACAGCGGGTGTCGACGCGAAAAACAATCATGCCAGCTCCAGCAAGGCGGCAACAAAAGCACCTAAGCTGGCATTGTCAGCATTGGCTAGTAAAGTCGAAGGGATGGTCAGAGCGAAATGCGTTTCCAGGCTCACGATCATGCTAAGAATTTCAAAAGAATCCAATACGCCGGCAGCGATAAAATTAAATGACTGCCAGTCTTCTGGCAGTACCACACCACGTTCGAGGAAAAATTGTTGCAGAAATTCTTGTAATGCTTCAGCTGTGGTCATACTAAATCCTCCCAGCGTAACTGAGTGCCCCGTGGTAAATCAAAGCGAACTGTACGGCCAAGCACTCTGGGTAAATCCGCCGGCATAATGGCTCCGCCACCGGGCCGCATTTGACCGACACTCTGTGCTGTAAGTATCTGACCAGCAGTCACATCTTGCAGCAGATAAACACAGCGTCGGGCTTTTGACGGAGTAGCCGGGTAATGGACTGTCCCCATCGCTTGTTCAATTTGCCTGACACCATGCACTAACGAAGTTAATTCATCTGGTGTCATGGAAAAAAAACTATCCGCAGTGTGCTCTTGTTTTGACATCACAAAATGTTTTTCAATGACACAAGCCCCCACCGCAACGGATGCCAGTGGCACATCAATCCCCAGCGTATGATCAGATAAGCCGACCGGACAGCCGAAGGTCGTTCTCATATGCGGAATAGTCCGTAAATTGATGCTGTCCGCGGGTGCCGGATAAGTACTGGTACATTTGAGCAGACATAATTGCGCAATACCCGCGTCTCTTGCCACTTGAACAGCGGCAGAGATCTCGGCCAGGGTTGCGCCGCCAGTCGACATAATCACAGGTTTACCGGTCGCAGCGACGGCACGGATCAAATCATGATCGATCAGTTCAGGTGAAGCAATTTTATAAGCAGGTGCATTCAGCTGGGCTAATAACTCAACTGCAGTGTTATCAAAAGGTGAGGAAAAACAGCTAATGCCAATACTGGCAGCCAATTCAAATAGTTCGGCATGAAAGTCCCAAGGCATATAGGCACCTTCATACAAATCATACAAATACTGTCCTTGCCAGGGGCCATCTTTGATAAAGAAATGTGGCAGGTCACATTTCATCGTCAAAGTATCGGCGCGGTAAGTCTGCAATTTTATCGCATCAGCACCGGCTTCTTTGGCGGCATAAACCAGCTCTTTCGCCTTCGTTAGACTTTGCCCATG
This sequence comes from uncultured Rheinheimera sp., assembly GCA_964525695.1. Taxonomy (GTDB): domain Bacteria; phylum Pseudomonadota; class Gammaproteobacteria; order Enterobacterales; family Alteromonadaceae; genus Pararheinheimera. The sequence goes on from CAZGHW010000006.1 coordinate 69,527, forward strand.
GTTTGCCGACATTTCAGCAATAATATAACACGGCTGATCATGGCCTATGATGCGCCCATCAATTGAAATATGTTCGTTTGCAGTTTCCATGATTACACCAGATTTAGCTAAAAATTAACACCAAGCAAAATTTGCACCAGCTTCTGATAGTTTCAGCATCTGTGCTCTATGTCCTTCCGGCAGAAGTTTTGCTATATTCATTTAACTCATTATGATAAAACAACTTTTATGCAAAATGTACAATTGATTATTCAGGCAAGAATGACCTCAAGCCGGTTGCCGGGCAAAGTGATGCTCCCCTTGTGCGGCAAACCTGTTTTGCAAGTGATGATAGAGCGGCTGCCATCCTGGCGCCAGCAGATTATTATCGCCACCACCAACGATGGCACTGAGCAACCTATCATCGCGCTGTGTCAACAACTGGGCATCCGCTATTATCAGGGCGATACCGCCGATGTGTTGGGGCGTTATTTTGAGACTGCCACCACCTTTGGCGCGGATGACAACAGCATTATTGTCCGTTTAACCAGTGACTGTCCGCTCATCGACGATGAACTAACCACCCAGGTTATCCACACCTTTGCCCAAGGTAAGCACGATATGGTCAACCTTGGCCCCCATAGCGGTTATCCCCGGGGTCTGGATTGCTGCGCCTTTGGCTATCCCCTGCTTCGTAAAACCCACCAGCTTGCTTCACATCCGGCAGATCGGGAGCACGTGACACTCGGCATGGCCAAGTTCACTGATCTGCAAACCCTGTCAATCAGTGCAGGTGAGGATTTAAGCCACTACCGGCTGACGCTGGATGAGCCGGATGATTACCAAGCATTGATCGCCGTTTATAGCGAATTTGGTAACAGACTGGATTTTTCTTACCCGCAGCTGAAAAAAGTCCTCAAGGAAAAGCCTTATCTGTACGATATAAATAAAAACGTGACGCAAAAGCAATGCTGAAGATGGCGCAAATTTTGCTTCACCCATGGCAGTACGCTGTCCGAAATAAGGTTAACACATGACAAGCAAACGAATTCTGGTGACCGGCGCGACCGGCTATAAAGGTACTGTATTAGTCCCGAAATTACTTGCCAAAGGCCATAAGGTAGTCGCACTTGATACACAATGGTTTGGCAATTATTTAGCTTCACATCCGAACTTGCTGGTTATCAAAGGCGATGTCAGACAGCCGGATCAAATCGATTTAACCAATATCGACAGCATTATCCACCTAGCATCTATTGCCAACGATCCCTGTGGCGATTTAGATCCGAAGCTGACTTGGGAAGTGAGTGCCTTGGCCACTATGCAACTGGCTGATAAAGCACAAAGAGCAGGGATTAAACAGTTTATATATGCTTCATCCGGCAGTGTGTATGGTATTAAAGATGAAGCTCAAGTGACCGAAGATCTGACGCTGGAGCCAATCTCAGAATACAACAAAACAAAAATGGTGGCAGAGCGGGTGTTGCTCAGTTATGCCGGCGACATGGCCGTACAGATTGTCAGACCTGCCACGGTCTGCGGCCTATCTGCCAGAATGCGGCTGGACGTTTCAGTGAATATGCTGACGATGCAGGCACTGACCAAAGGCAAGATCACTGTGTTTGGAGGCGACCAGGTCAGACCGAATATTCACATCGATGATATTACCGATCTGTATTGCTTTATGCTGGACCATCCGGCTACCACTTCAGGCATTTTTAATGCTGGTTTTGAAAACATCTCTATTCTCGACATTGCCAAAATGGTACAACAAAAAGTGGACTGCGAGATTGTGATTACGCCTTCCAATGATCCACGCTGTTACCGGATTAATTCCGACAAACTGCTCAGCACAGGTTTTAAACCATCAAAAAATGTTGCTACAGCAATTGAAGAAATCATTCAGGCGTATCGGGCAGGTCTGATCGCAGACGAAGACAAATTCTATAATCTTAAGTGGATGCAGCAGGCTGTCTTATGAAAAATATCAGCAACAGCACTGTACGAAATACAGTCACAGAACAAACGTTGGTTTATGTAGATAAGTTGGCAACAACTCTGAAATTAATCGATAGTTCGCAGATTGCTACATTGGTTGAAATTCTTGTAAAGATGATGACTAATAACGGCACCTTATACATCTGCGGCAATGGCGGCTCTGCCGCCAATGCAATGCATCTTGCAAATGATTTCACTTTCGGCATCAGTCCCTCCGGAGATGCGATGAAAGTAGAAGCATTAACAGCTAACAGTTCTGTCATTACATGTTTAGCCAACGATATTGGTTATGAAAATATTTTTAGTCACCAGCTCAAAGTAAAAGCCTGTCACAATGACGTGCTTTTGGTATTGTCAGGGAGTGGCAACTCACAGAATGTTATTCAAGCTGTGCTGCAAGCAAAAAATATAGGGATGCCAACAGTCGCTATCCTAGGTTTTCATGGTGGAAAAATAAAAGAGTTAGTAGATTTACCAATGCATATTCAAGTGATGGATATGCAAATCGCAGAAGATTCTCAATTAATTATTGGTCATATTGTTATGCAATCTTTGTTCAGGATATTGAATATTGAAAGTTAAATTTCACTCTTAAGCTTTTAATATTCAAAACCACCCTAACAGTTTTTTAATGTGGTCAATATTTATATATAAAATATGTTAAAAAGGAATGCATTCGTGGCTGAAAAACCGGTGTTAGTATTAGGTAGCAATTCTTTTTCTGGGGCGGCTTTTTGCTCTCATTTACTCGATACTGGGCATCAGGTTATCGCTGTAAGCCGTTCCATCGAACCGCACGAAGCAATTCTTCCTTATAAATGGAATACCAATCAGCATAAACTCCACTTTAAGCAATATGATATAAATCATCACCTAGATGATATCATAGATTTAATTGTATCCAATCAGGTGAAGGTTATCTATAACTACGCCGCGCAAAGTATGGTTGGTCAGAGTTGGGCCTATCCTGAACATTGGTTTATGACGAACTGTGTGTCTACTGTAAAATTGCATAATGCATTACGAAATATTGATAGTTTAGAAAAATATATACATATTTCAACGCCTGAAGTTTATGGCAGTTGTGCTGGTTTAGTGCCTGAGAGCAAGCAGTATAATCCAAGTACACCTTATGCTGTGTCCAGAGCTGCGGCTGATATGAGTTTGCATACATTTTATGATGCTTATCAGTTTCCGGTTACTTTTACCCGTGCCGCCAACGTCTACGGCGAAGGCCAACAACTTTATCGAATCATCCCGAGAACCATTTTATTTGCCTTGCTTGGAAAAATATTACCGCTGCATGGCGGTGGTCACTCAACACGTTCATTTATTCATATTGATGACGTTTCTGCAGCCACATTACAGATTGCGAAACATGGCAAAATTGGCGAAATCTATCACATTTCGACTGAACGAATGCTCAGTATCCGCGCACTCGTAGAGCTCATTTGCGACATGTTGCGAGTGCCTTTTGCTCAGGTCTGCCAAGTCACTGAAGACCGACTTGGCAAGGATGCGGCTTATTTACTGGATGCAAGCAAGCTGCGGACAGAATTAAACTGGCAGGATCAGATTACGCTGGAAAATGGTTTGGACAGAACTATTGCTTGGGTAAAGAAATACCAGCAACAGTTACAAAACTTACCCCATGATTATATCCACAAAGCCTGAGGTTTTTATGTTAGGACTAGAAATCGATTTATTGCGTAATTATCCGAAATCGAACCGGGATACCAAAGGCCGTGCTAATGTGATAACCGAGTTGGACAGAACGATTGCCCGTCAGTATGGCAAAGATTTTTTTGATGGCGATCGTACTTATGGTTATGGTGGCTTCAATTATTTTCCACGTTTCTGGCAACCTGTAGTACCGGATTTACAACAGCATTTTGGTCTAACAACCAACAGTTCACTGTTAGACGTTGGCTGTGCCAAAGGCTTTATGCTTTACGATCTTCAGCAGATGATCCCTGGTATCACACTCAAAGGCATAGATATTTCAGAGTACGCTTTGCAAAACGCCAAACCGGAAAT
>CAZGHW010000006.1:73550-135919 GCA_964525695.1 uncultured Rheinheimera sp.
AAGAATTGCCTTTTGAAAACAATAGTTTTGATGTTGTGATGTCGATCAATACCATTCACAATCTAGAGGAAAAAGAATGTGGCATGGCGCTCCGGGAAATTGAACGGGTGAGTCGGCACAAATCATTTATTACCGTCGATGCTTATCGCAATGATGAAGAAAAAGAGCGGATGATGGAATGGGCTCTTACAGCCAAGACAATTATGCATGTAAATGACTGGAAAGTTTTTTTTGCTGACCATGGTTACACTGGTGATTATTATTGGTTTATACCATAAATCTAAGCAGCAAAGTTCGCCTTAAGCTGGCAGACGAAATATATCAACTATGTAAAATGAAACCGGGCAAAAATCTGAAGTTTGCGTCAATCATGTGGGTATTAACCCCGTTTATAAACCATAGATTACTCGCTACTCAGCATCAATAAAAGGTCAAGATATAGCGTATGCACCCTGAGCTGATTAAAAACATTCGCTACACATTATGTGAAGTGTCTAGTAAAACCAAAACACCTCATTTAGGTAGCTGTTTGTCCAGCGTCGAGATTCTTACCGCACTTTATTGGGGTGAACTGAACATTGACCCGCAGCAGCCACGTGCTGCAGATCGGGACTACTTCTTACTCAGTAAAGGTCATGCTGCAAGTGTGCTCTACACGACCCTGGCCTATCGCGGCTTTTTTGCGGTGTCAACACTGCTAGAGCATGGCAGCACTGGGAGTAAACTGGAAGAACATCCAGGCATTCATGCACCTGAAGGTGTTGAAAATGTTTCAGGATCCCTCGGCCATGCTTTATCAATGGCTACCGGTATGGCATTAAGCGCCCGGATCCAGAACTTATCGAATCGGTTTTATGTGCTGATGGGTGATGGTGAGTTGAACGAAGGATCCATCTGGGAAGCCGCCATGTTTGCCGCTGGGGCAAAACTGAGCAACCTGGTGGCCATTGTGGATTTCAATAAACTACAAGGAACCGGCGAAAGCTGTGAAATCATGCATTTAGAGCCATTAGAAGAGAAATGGCGTGCATTTGGTTGGCATGCCATCCGGGTGAATGGTCATGATCTGCAGGCAATTCAGCAGGCATTCCAACAGGCAAGGATGCAAGAAAAACCCGTTTGTATCATTGCTGATACCATCAAGGGAAAAGGCATTTCTTTCATGGAAAATGACAATAACTGGCACTATCGGATCCCAACTACAGATGAATTAGTACTGATCAAACAGGAGCTGGGATTAAAATGAGAAATGCATTTGCTGATGTACTCACCAAACTGGCAGAGTCGGATCCGTCCGTTACACTTTTTTATGCCGATATCGGCAATAGGTTATTTAACGGCCTGAAAGCGATAGCGCCCAGTAGGACTATTAACGCCGGTATTGCAGAATCAAACATGGCGAGCATGGCTGCTGGCGCGGCTAAAATGGGTTTAAGGCCTTTTATTTACACGATCACGCCTTTTACCACGGCGAGAAACTTTGAACAGATTAAAATTGATATCGCCTATCAAAATCTACCTGTGATCATTGTTGGCACAGGCTCGGGTCTGTCATATGCCAATCTTGGTCCGACCCACCATTCTTTTGAAGATATCGCCTTAATGCGTGCTTTGCCAAATATGACTATTGTCTGTCCAGCGGATAGTTATGAACTGACAGTCCTGATGCCACAATTATTGACACTGAACAGACCGGTATTTTTCCGCATTGGCAAGAAGAATGAGCCGATGGTACACGACAATAAACCGGTTCTTACTGTCGGCAAAGCCTTTGTCATGGTCAAAGGTCAGCGTCTGGCTATTTTATCGACCGGTACTATTATGCCGGTCGCAAAGGCTTTATTTACTCTGTTAAAAGATGCAGGTTTTCAGCCCGAGTTAGTCAGCTTTCATACCGTAAAACCACTGGATACCGACTACCTGGAACAGCTGGCTCAACACTTTGAGCATGTCATCACACTAGAAGAACATAATGTGAGTGGTGGTTTTGGTAGTGCGGTTCTTGAATGGATGAGTGAACAACCAAAATCACCCAAGGTGCATCGATTTGGCATCCCGGATCAGTTTATTGATCAGGTTCACTCACAAAAAGATGCGCGTGCAAAGATTGGTTTAACGGAACAAGCCATATTTGAAAAAGTGATCAAATTTTTGCAATAAAACATCTCCAATCAAGGGTAAAAAATTCTTTTACGTTAGAGTATTTTTTGTGAGGCACAGTGATTATAGGAATCGATTTTGACAACACGATTGTCGATTATACCGGCGTTTTTCATGCAGTTGCCCTCGAACTTGACTGGATCCCTGCAAATATAGGCCACAGTAAAACTGAAGTGAAACAATACTTCATTGAGAATGATATGGAAATAAAGTGGACTGAACTCCAAGGTCTGGTGTATGGCAAATATATTCATCACGCTAAGCCCTACCCTGATTGTTTGGCAGTATTGCAGCAATTGAAGAAAACAGGTGCCCAGCTCTACCTGATATCCCACAAAACAAAATTTCCTTTTATTGGCGCAAAAGTTGATTTGCATAGCTGTGCGGTAAACTGGTTAATCAAACATGGGTTTCTGCAAGCGGCCAATGCCCCCTTTTCAGCTACTGACATTCATTTTAACGAGAAAAAAGAGGATAAAATAAAACGCATAGCTGACTTAAGTTGCCATGTGTTTATCGATGATTTACCTGAAATATTGAATGACCGCTTGTTCCCTTCAGCTTGCACCGGCGTATTATTTTCTCCTGACGGAACGTCAGTGCAAAAAAATGTAGTTCATAGCTGGTTAGAATTTAAAAATAGCTATGCTTAATTCTGCTGAAAATAAATGGCTAAGTTCGCAAATAAGTGATCCATTTATCATTAGTGAGATTGTGGGTGGTCGTAATAATCAGGGTTTTAAAATCCAGACAGCAACTGCAGCATTTTTCTTAAAAAAATTTGCTGAGAATGATTCGTCAATTCGCAAACTCGAAAACGAGTTTCATTTTGCGCAGACCTTGAGCACTCAAGGGGTAACATGTATTGCAAAACCGATTTCGATGAGTAAAACGCTGCTGTTATCTCTACATGAATTTATCGCAGGCGCTAAAGTTCAGACCGTCAATCTGGACGAAGTCAGGAAAGCATTAGATTTTATCATATTGATAAATAAATCTTTTCAGCAGCATAAGTTGTCATTTTTTGCCGCTGAAAGCCCAGAAAATTTATTTGGGTTTTATGAAATTGTAAAACACAGATTGTCGCGATTTAATGGCATTGAAATTTCACCACTGTACCGGGCAGAGTTGTCTGATATGTTGCTTGATATTTCTTCAACTGCCGGGAAAATTGTAGAGGATATTTCTGACGAGTGGTTTAGACCTCTGGACAGGAACTACTTATCTCCGTCAGATTTTGGTTTTCACAATGCAATACAAACAGAAAATGAGCTGTTTTTTTTAGACTTTGAATATGCCGGTTTAGATAGTCTATGGAAACTATTTTGCGATTTTTTCTGCCAGCCAGAACTGCCTGTGCCTATGTGTTACGCCGAATTATTTATTCGGTCTGAACTCTTTGCCGCATTGAAAAGTCAACCATCAGATGTGGTAAAAACGTTCAAACTCACACAGTTAAAATGGTGTTTGATTATGCTGAATGAGTTTTTACCTGAGATACAAGCGCGACGATGCCATAGTATGCGCATGACTTTGAATAAACATTCAGCAGCGGCTTTATTACGACAGCAGCTAATAAAGTGCAAACAGTACTTTAATCAGATTGAACAACGCACCGAACAACTACAGCAAGTTTTAACTCAGATATGAAATGAACGCTGCAGTTTTGTTTAACACCAGGAGCACTCTGGTTATTGGCGAACATATCAATTGCAGCGCTCGCTAAAAATCTAATACTTGTTATTAAGATCCACTTTTGCGTTGGCCATGGATTCATGCAGTTGCTCAATACAAGAATGAATGGAAGTGAAAGAAAAATTTTGAAAACAGTGTGAATTTTGCATCGTAGTATTCAAGGGGCGTTTACCTGAGGGGTCTAGCTCACGAAATTTGATTTCAATAATTTTGTCGCGCGATATAGCAAATCTATCTGCTAAACGAAGCGTCAGCTCATAGCGAGAAATGATTTCCGGATTACAAAAATTAAAGGTTCCGCTATGCCCTGTTTGTATTAACCATTCAATTGCAGTGACAATATCGCCGATATAAGTTGGGTTAAAAATCAGATCAGACGCCGCTTTAACTGGGCCATCAGCAGTTAATTGGCGGATGATATCGTGCAGGATAGTGCCATCACTTAGCGAATCACCGATGATTTTAGCCAACCGGAGTATACTTGCCTGACCTTGTGTCAATGCTAATAACGCCTGCTCTACAGCTCGTTTTTGCCGACCATATTCAGACACTGGTGGCGCTTCGCTATCATCGGTATAGCCACCAGAGTTGCCGGTAAAGACGTTGTCAGAAGAGACGAAGAGGATGGGGATTGCCCGCTCGGTCAGTTGTTTCATCAAGCGGATAGTGCCATCAATATTGACCTGAGCCGTTTCAACCGGATTGGCATTGATAAAACTAATGTTGGTCAGCGATGAGCAGATAATGGCGTAATATCGGGTTGACGGCTGTAACGGTAAACTATCAAGGTCTGTGTTGTTAAATTTATATTCGTACAGTTGCGAGTTTGGACGACTGGCGTAAGTGCCGATAGTGCCCGGATATTGTTTTTTAAAGTGACAAAACAAAGCCCCCCCCAACAAGCCACTGGCACCGAAAATAATGGGTGTGATATTACTCAGCTGCATCATAAGTTTCCCTGCAATGTGACGAGACAAAAACTGTGTGCCCCCAGATAGGACTCAATGTTGTTAGCGGGCACAGCATTAAAAAATGTATTGATGCTGCGGCAAGCGTTGCATAATTTGTTCGATCTGTGGCAGCGGATAAGGAAGAAAAACTGGCGCATTACAACAGTTTTTCGCATTGTAAATCTTTTTACCAAACAAATATTTATCAATTTTAGTTGGATCTTCGTCCAATACCCCCAGCACTTGCTCCCCGAGCACACTGGTACAAAAACAGGCGGCAGGCCCAGTTCCCATGACGTAAACTTGTGGCAGCTGCAGTAACAGTGTTAACTGATGATTAAACGGCTGGTGCGGTTGACTGATAATAGCTTGCACCGGCTGGCTGTGTTGCAGGCTGTTATTGGAGACTATCACCGTGATTTCTTTCGCCAATTGCTGCGCCGGAAAACACACCTGCCGGAAATAACGCGATAACAGGCCAAACAGCGCAGACGGTGAAAAGTGAGAGACATGATCAAAAATCGCGAAATCCCAATAATTACTGGTAATGTCCGGCACCTGAATAATAGCACTGCCACTGTTACTCAGGCAGGCTGACAGCGCTTGCAGAAACGCGCCTGGTTCAGCGATATGCTCCAGCACATGAATAAGCGTAACAACATCAAACTGGCTGGTAATAGTTTCGATACCACCGGCGTAAAAAGCGTTTAACTGATGTTGCCGGGTTAGCAAGTCGGCTTTATCGTCACTGACGTCCTGGGCGGACTTTTGCCAGGCTAACTGCAGTGAGTCAACAGCCTGCAGCATAGCGCCGCTGCCAGTGCCAATATCCAGAAATGTTGCATCAGTAGGGATCGGTAATAAATCGACGCAGTTACTCAGGATTTGCTGGCAGCGTGAAAAAGGTACTTGCGCACTAAAACTCAGCTGCTCTTTGCCGTCATTCAATGAGTAAGGCGTGTATCGCTGATAAATACTGGCAACCTGCTGCAGATAATCAGTGATGAGCAGTTTCTGGTAATGACCACAGTGCTGACATTGCAGCACTGTGGTGGGATGTGCAACCTGCGAGCAATCCGATGCAATTGCTTGCTTAAGCTGGATCACAGGCCTTAACGAGTGTGCAGGCGACTGACACAAAAGACATTGCATAAAAGCCATAACCTCAATTAAGTCCGAACCGACAGCAGAGCAATGCTGACCGGTACAACGGCCTCATATTCGCACAAATAAAGGCAGCCAGCAGGTACCGGCTGCTGATCCCGCCTTATTTAACACATAAAGCCAATAAATAATGCGCCATCGGATAGTAGCCGGTATGCACTACTTCATCGTTCATCGAAAACAAAAATACATGACTGAAATGCTTTTCACACAATGCTTTCAGATCTTTGCCGCTTTTGCAGTTGATATGGCCAGCTTTACTGGCTGGCGATGCATACTGCTGTGATTCCAGCGACGGCATGCCAATGATCACTACGCCTTTTTCTGCCAACGAGGCTTTGATATGACTTAAAAACAAATCCTCCTGGGCCGGCGGGATATGTTCCAGCACGTCCAGTGAGTAGGCTGAGTCAAATTGCGTTGCCAGCGGGCTTTTTAGCATATCGTGCAACACTGCCTGCAATGGCCAGCGGCTGGACTGGCGCCGCTCGATGTCGGCGATAAATTTCTCTTCAATGTCCACTACCGTTAAGTGAGCGACTTCCTGTTGCACGATCCGACTGCCAAAAGCATCGCCGCAGCCAATTTCAACCGTACGCTGATGGCCGGACAGCATTTTCGAGACAAACTTGTAGCGGGACAACATGATGGCTAACCGGCGTGGATCTAACTCCCAGGTCCCCTGGCACATCAACCCCAGCTCAGTGCGTGGCATGTTATCAAGAAATGCATAATATTCAGCCAGATATTGTTGTTCAGTTTTGCTCATACGGTGGGCTCTATGGTTGGAATTGGTGAAAACGGCGCAAACGTTTCAGGCATATAATTGATTGTTTTAAGCAAGGCCCTGTGTAAGTCACCCCGTTGGTTTTTTACCTTATGCAGCAACTGAACTTCCTGACTCTGATTGGCCGAGTTTGGATCTGTCCAGGGAAACAGTTCGAAAGTATAAGGTGCTTCAAAATCAAGTGACTGCTGGTGATGTTCAAAATACAACGGATACTGCCATTGCAGCAGGCGTTGCCTCGCAATTTTTTCCAAACGGATCAGGTCTGATTCACTGACAAACTGCCGGTACTTTTGATTGTTTTCCAATGTTTTGGTTAAATTAAAACCGGTAGTATCACCGATGATCCCTTGCCAGCCTGCACCATGGTTGATGGTCTCTTGCAACAGGATGTCATGCCAGTGGATGCCGAGGAAGCGACAGACAGCAAGCAAGGTCGTCTGCGGATCCTCATGCAGCGCTTCCAGTTTTATTGCCAGACTGGAAGACTGCTCGTTGTCGGTTAAATCACAACCGGCATACAAAAAATGACGAAAGCAAGACTCCATCTGATTGATGCCCTGTTGTGGTGTATAGTCAGCAAGCTTTTGTAAATCAGTACTATGTGCCATACACATGCGGATAAAACTGGAAATCGGCTCGCGAACTGAGTGACAAACCAACAAGTGGCCAAGGCTGTCGCGCATCAGTCGCATTATCTTGTAGTTCGGCGTGTGTAACTGATAAAAAATGACACGTTTTTCAGCGGTAGCAATGCCTAGTAGTTGATAGATGGCAAGATGAACGGCAATAAAACGCGTTTTAAAGTCGGTGCTGCCGGCGTCAAGCAAGGGGAGCAACATGTTGATAAAAGCATCTGCAGCCAAACCTAATAAACCGGTTTGGGTGCGCGCCATATTATTGGCCAGATTGATGTATTTATTGCTGATGCAGTTGTCCAGACTATCGACAAATAAGTTCTGATAATCAACAGTAAATTGCCGGGCAAAATCGTGATCATTCAAGGGTAGCGTATCAATAATTTGCTGCGCTAAATTCATCATGTAAGGCGGCAAGCTGAGCACTTGCGGGTGCCCATCCAAGAGTGAATGCAGGAAAAAAGACCCGCTACGGCCATAACAGACGCCAACTGCGACTTTAAGATCCATGTGGTGCTCCCCGGGAGATATCGGTTTGTTCAATGAGTGCGACCAGCTGCCAAAATGCTGCCTGCATCTGCTCGCAATCGTCTTTTTGCCAGACAGTTTTTTGCAACGGGCTGTCATTGAAGAAAAAGTCTTGTCCAATTTCCAGTCCCGAGCGCTGTGCGGTCAGCGAGGAGTTGGCCGGATTATCTTCATCTGTCATTTGGAAAATAATAGAGCGGGCCCCCTGGATAAAACTGATGCCATAATTGGGCCCACAGGATACTCCCATATTGATATAAGCCCGCTCGTACAATGCCAGCCTGATCGTAAAATCTAATGCTGCTTGCGGGAAATGCACAAACTGACTGAGGCGCGGATCTGGTTGTTCTGAGTTGTGATAGGTATCCCGGATGATTACCGGACAGTATTGTTGTAAATCTAGCTGTTGCAGAAATTTAGCCCACTGCTCGATGTCGCTGTTACGTTTGGGCTGCGAGCCGTACTCGCGTAAGGTGATAACCACAGGTTTAGTGTTGGCTGGCAACGTCGCTAAAAACTGTGACACGATGTTTTTGGCATTTTGTGGTGCCGACAACACGCTCAGACGATGAGAGAGCAAAGCTTGTTTTAGCGCTAACGTATTAAGTACCGGACCAAAATGCTGCGTTTTATAGGCAGACGGGAACACGGCTTCTTTGTGAACAAGAAAGTCGGTCAGTTCCTGTTTGAACGCAAATTCGGCGATTGCCAACTTACTGGGGACACAGGCACAAACTGCTTTGAGGATTTTATCAATCCGCCAGGCATGATCATGTTGTTCATGAAACAACAAAGCATTCATCGGTTGGTGGTAGCTGCGGTCATGCACAATCAGAAAATGAATAAATTTTTTGTGTTGTTTGCGCCGTTCAACGTCAGCCAGCACGACGAAGTTAAACACATCATAACAAGCCAGGTGCACTGACAAATCGTAAACGGCATACAAAATATCGCTCGGCAGGATCTGCTGTTCAACCACTTGTTCGTACGGGATCAACACGGTGCGGGTGTGGTCGAAAAAGTAGACTTTCTGCAGCGGAATTTGGTAACTGGCGAGAGACTGACAAATCTCAGAAAAAAACATCGAGCAAATCACAATCCGCTCGATGCTATTTATATCCATCTGTGATAGTTCAGCCAGACTGATGGCACGCTGGCCGGAAAATTCTTCGTTTCCTGCAGTACAGGCAAAAATATTATTACCGGTATTGTAAGCCGATTTTATAAAGGCATGCGCCGGCGAGTTCAGCCCATAAACAATAGTCACCATGTTATGCCAATCCCACAGGTTGTTTCATAGCGCAGTCCCGCGACGTTGAAAGTATTGCATGTCTGTTTCTGAGTCGATTTCACCAAACACCCCGTGATAAGGCACGGCGATCACAGGCAGACGAGCTAACAATAATTGTAATGTTCCGGTCATATGCATCTGATCGCGCACCGCAGGCGCAAGGCCAGCACGTAACGCACAGAGCTGTTGCCATGCAGGCGGGGTGAATTTAAGTAACCCCATATATTGCCCCTGCACTTCAGATATCTGCTTGGGCTTATTGCCAATTTCTAATAAACGCTGTTCCAGGTCGATGCGAAAGGTTTCAGCGTCCGACAGCGGGTCACTGAAGCGGCCCTGCCATTGCGTCAACCAATCCGGATCGTATGCAATTGCCACTGGTGCGTCACAATTCAGCAGCGCGGTGACCGCAGTTTTGTCATAAAAAATATCCGAGTAACTGACAATAACGTCAGTCTCGCTAAGCCAGCTTGACGCACATTCCAATGATGACACCATATTGGTACTGGCCCAGCGCTGGTTATAAAACTCAGTAAGTGCAAAAGGCTGAAGTTTGTCACGCTGATATCCACTGACAATACCAATCTCAGTAATGCCAGCTGCGCGCAGTGCATCGAGCTGGTATTGCAACAATGGCTTACCGTGTAGCTCATTCAAACATTTGGGTTTTTCGTCAGTCAGCTGTTTCATCCGGCTACCACGGCCGGCAGCAAGAATAATGGCTCTACTCATGAGATATCCTGTTGCAAAACCTCGCGGATCCGCTGTAAGTCGATAGGACAAAATGGCTGCTCACGTTCCGGGTGCCACATGATGCCAAGCCAGCGCAAGCGCTGATGACGAATGGCTTCAACACAGCCATCAGCGCTATGTGCCAGTACCTGATAATCAGCAGGCACATCGGTCAGTGCATATTGATGGTAACTGTTCACTTCGCCCTGCCAGCTACCTTGTAACGGATGACGCTGACCAACATGATTACTGATGGGGCGTAAACCGACGCCTTCGCTTTGCGCCAACAGCTGCATGCCCCGGCAAATTGCCAGTACTGGCCACTGCTGTTCTCTGGCCAGCGCGAGCAACGTCAGCTCAGTCTGATCGCGCTGCGTAAACTGACCAATATCGTTGCCGCCACTCAGTACCAGCAAGGCCGGTTGCAACTGGTGCGCGACCGTTGCCAGCATGGTTACCGGATAGCTGTTGGGCAGCAGCAGCGGCTGATAGCCCAGCGCCAGCAGCCAGCTGGATAGCGCCTGGTCCAGCGCGTCGCGGATCTCTTGCCGTGCCGGCTGCGGGTCAACCCGGCAACTGACCAGCGCCAGTTGTAATCTTGGTTCACCCAATGATTTCCACCCTCCTGCCGGCACAGTCAATATGCAGGCGGCTGGCTGTTGACCATTGCCGGAAACTACGCTCGCCGGCGCCAATAATGGCGGGTAAACCCAGTTCACCGGCCCGGATAGCCATGTGTGAATTGGCGCCTCCCCAGGCTGTGATTAAGCCCGCAATTGGATAGGCAAACAGCCAGTCATAGCCCGGATCGGCGTTGGGGATACAGACAATCTTACCGACAAGCTGGCTTTTGTCGTTACAGTCCGCAACCGCTGCTGTCGTTTGTTTTTGGGTAATAAAATTGGGTGCAGTTTCAGGCCATTCAAATTGATACAGCTGGCTGATATCGCTGATCAGCGGCGGCAGACTCAGACTGCAGGTTTGCTGATAACGAGCTTTACCACGAATGATGGCATCACTGAGTAATTGCTGCGGGTTGCAGGCGGCGACATGCAGCTCCTGCAAAGTCTGGATATCGCAATAGGCGATGTCTTCGCGGCTGAAACCAAAACTGCTGGCAAGTTGACTGATAAGTGCCAGTGCATCTGACAAATTATGGGTAAAGTGGAATTTCGCTAGTTCGCGCAGCTCAATACCGGCCTGCAGAAAATCGAACAAACCCACCACATCGGGTTTTAAGCCATGTTGCTTCAGCAGCTCTCCAAGCGCCCGCATTTGCACCAACGTCAGGCTAAATAGCGGATGTTGCTGCGGACCAGCAGGCGCTGGCTCGTCAAAATCAAAATACCGTTGCGGTGCCTCGTCGTAACGTTCAGATAAAATGTCATAAGTACCAGGGCGTAAGTGGCCGTATTTACTCAGGAAAATACTTTTCTCCATAAATTGCCGGTCATGGCTAAGCTGACCACTGACGGTTTGCAACGATGCCATAAAAGAATCGAAGTCAGCCTCGCTCAGCACGCCGACACTGACCAGCGATTTAAGCAGTTGCACTGCAACAAAGCCTGCACGAGCCAAACCGGCAAAAGGCAGTGTGCCGTAGCGTTTGGCATCCTCCAGCAACCAGTAGATTTGTGCTGCCGTATCAAGGTTAGACGCCAAGATTTGCTCACGGCGTTGATTCAGCGTCTGCAGTTTATCGGCGTCGATCCGCCAAAGCCCGGTTGTCGGATCAATGATATTGTTCGTCAGCCGGCGCAGGCTGTCGGCAATTTGGCCAAGCTCCGCCTGGCTAAACCCCTCGACGCTCAGTGCCTGCAAACGCTGCGGCAAATCCGGCGTGTAACAGGAAAACACAATTTCGAACTCGACTTTATCGTGTAGCGTCGGCTGTGCCTGCAGCTTGCGGATATAGTAGTCCACCAGCCGCCCAGCCAATGCTTCATCCAAATCGGCGGGAATAAACGAGTTAAACGACAGCCGGACATCAATATAAGGCAAACCAAAAAAATGCGGCATCAATGGAAAACTGCGCAGATTGCGATAGCCATAATTGTGGCGCTGATAGGCCCAGATGGAGTCAGTGACAAGTTCCCGGTACAGACTCAGGGCCAGCGGTTTTGGCCGCACGCCAATAATTTCAGCCGGGTTCCAATCGGGCATCACTCCGTAGACGGTGCGCTGTCCCATTAAAAATGGGTGTGGTTGCATGCCTTTGCTGACTTTTGCGGCGATTAGGTCCAGCACATGCTTTTGCTGAACCGGGGATTGAGGTGTGCGTTGCAAAACCAAAGGCCTGGCCTGCAGCAGCCACAATTGATCGTCCGCAGTGACGGCAAATTCGCAGTCAACCGGTTGACCGCCAAAATAGTCGGTTAATTCTGTCAGCAGTGGCAAGACCAGACGCACCGGATGCGGTAAGTCCGCCGGCAGTTGCTGTGGCAGCAATGCAGCACCTTGCCAGCAGCGGCCGCCATGACCGGCGGTGACAAAACTGGTATCTGCACTGTCGTGCCAGTTAATCACCCGGTAAGGCGCACAAGTGGCTGGTTCGTGACTGAATGCAACGCCACTGCAAATCACCTGCTTCAGCATGGGTTGTACCAGTACCTGATCGTCTGGTTGTGGCGTGCCATAAGATTCAATGACCTGACAAATGGCATCAAACAAGCCGGCCGCTTTGACATGCTGCACAGAAAGGTAAGCTCCGGCATTTGAGCTATGTGCCGTATCTTCATTGTGACAACTGGAACGGACAATTAGGTCGGGATCGCCCGGAAATGTGCTATGCACCTGCTTTAAACAAGCACCTGGGCTTGCTTGCCAGTCACGTACCGAAAAGGCCGTTAACGCAGCGATACGGGCGCTTTGCAGATGATGCTGCAGCAGGGAGAGTGTATCGGCTTTACTGGCGAAGCAAAAAGTCATCGTTATGCCTTAGCGCGGGCTGACCAGGCGCGGGTTAAATAAGTGGCGTCAATATGCGGCAGCGGGGCAATTTTATCTTCAACATAAGCTAAAAACTGGCTGAACTTCGCCGCGCCCAGTTGTGCCTGTAAATCGTTGACGGAACGCCAGGCCCCCATGTAGCGCTGTTTCGACATCGCGATGGTGTGGCGGCCTTCCAGATAAACGACATCATCAAACCATGGGCTGGCCCACAGTTGTTCGGTCAGGGTTTCGGTGATCCCCGATCGACCGGAGGATACCCGTTTGAGATCGGGTCTTAGTGTATTGAGATAATGCTCAATATCAACCAACAGTGGATTGGTTTCGATTAACCTTGGGTTCCATAGCGCCACAAAACGCCCACCCGGGCGCAGTACCCGATGAAACTCGGTGGTGGCTTTGTCAAAATCAGCCCAATGAAAAGAGGATGCCATCGACAATAAATCGACACTGTGGCCAACCAGCGTGGTGTGCTCTGCACTCCCCGCGTGCCACTCAATGGTGGCAAGACCCTCTGCACTGTTAGAACCAGCAATGCCAGCCCGTCGCATGTCGTCGTTCGGTTCAACCGCATGCACAGATTTGACACCGGTTTGCCAGACCATTCGGGTCCAGATTCCGGTGCCTGCGCCTACATCGGCAAAATCAATATCCGCTGCTGTTTTGCCAGTCAGGCTCAGTAGTGCGGTCAGCACTGACGGGGCATAGTCCGGCCGATTTTTCGCGTAATCATCAGCAAGGCCGGTAAAATCACCCGCTTTAATTGTCGTACTCATGCATCTTCCTTCTGGATCTGGCGTGACGCCAAAGTTTGTATAATTTGCTGCAAGCAATTATCGATGGTCAGACCATCATGGTATTCCAGCAATACATCTGGCGCTTCAGGTTCTTCAAATGCAAGATCCAAACCAGCTATTTGTTTGGTTTCGCCATGGGCAAATTTTTTATAAAGCCCTTTGGGATCGCGGCGTTGTAATTCAGCCATCGGCACTTTCAGATAAATTTCCAGATAATTTTGCAGATGTTGCCGGTTCCACTGATGCACGATGTGAAACAACGACATTGTAGCTATAACAACAGTCAGCCCTTGCTCCGACAGCATCTTACACAGCTGACTGTACTTTAATGCCAGCGCCAAACGGGCCGCCCGGTCGTGGTGGCGGCCATCCGGCTGGTCCTGAGAAAACATCGCCCGCATCACATCACCATCCAGCAACACCACAGCGGCGGATTTTTGGCGTAAATGCTGACAAAGTCGCTCCGCCAAAGTTGTTTTACCAGCACCTGATAGCCCGGTTAACCAAATCACCTGACCAGGTTCTATCTCAGTTGTCATATCACCTCATCGAATCGACCTGAACGACTAGCCCTGACTGCATTAGAGCCTATGTTATCAGCTGGATTGGATGTTAATCAGCGCTCGCACGATTTTCCGATTATCCAAATCATCCAGCGCCTCATTAATTTGTTCCAGTCGATACTCTTTGCTGAGCAGCACATCAAGCTTAAGTTGACCGCTTTTATACATATCGGCAAAGCGTGGAATATCTTTATCAGGATTTGAACCACCACCCCAGCTACCGCGAATCGATTTACCCCGATGAAAGGCATGCGGTTCCAGTTGGATTTTTAAATCATTTTGCGGGTGGGAGGCAAACACACACTGCCCACCGCCATCACGCACGGCGGCAAAAGCCTGTTCGATAGTGGTGGTGGTGCCACCGGCTTCCAGGCTGTAATCGACACCACGACCGCCAGTTAATGCCCGGATAGCTGCAACCGGGTCAGTGGTGGCTGCATTGATGGTATGGGTTGCGCCCAGTTCGCGGGCCAGCGCCAGTTTTTCGTCGCTTAAATCAACGGCGATCAGCTGCGTCGGCGCAAAGGTGCCGGCGGCCAACAAAGCACTCATCCCAATGCCACCTAAACCAAAAATAGCGATAGTTTTGCCACTATCGGGTTTCAACTCGTTGAACACCAACCCAAGTCCAGTGGGAAGCGCACAGCCAAGCAGCACAGCTAATTTTTCCGGGAAATCGGCAGGCAGCTTTACCACTCGGTTTTCAGCGACAATACTTTGCTCGGCTAGCGTGGTGGCACTACCGGAATTAATCACATAATTATCACATTCATATTTTCCGCCTGGCGCATCCAGACCTTCGCCTTTAATCCAGCCTACCACCACTTTATCGCCCGGTTTTACTTTACTGACACCTGCGCCAATGGCCTCTACAACGCCAACACCTTCATGGCCGAGCAAATGCGGCAGGTATTTGTCCTCGCCGCGATGACCTTTGACTTCCATCAGTTGGGAATGACAGACTCCGCTGTAGGATAATCGGACAAGTACCTGACCGCTTTGTAGCGGCGGAATGCGGATCTGGTCAACGATGACCAGTGGTTTTCCGGTTTCAAAGAGAACGGCAGCTTTCATGATGATTTGATAAACCTTGGTTAAGTTGTGTCGTGCTGACATCAAGTTGCTGAAACAACTGTTTCAATTGTTCAGTTGTGCTTATTGATGCCAGATAATGAAATATGCGCCTGGAATCATGTGACTGACATCATTAATATACAAACTATGCAAAGACTGCGCCAGCAATTCAAGATAAATCTCCTTTCACATCAGTAAGATTGCTTTTATCTGAATCAACGGGTATCCACACCGAGCTTCAGGATATCGACGTTCACTACCACAAAACCAGAAGGCATGGTAGCGCTGGGCATTTGGATCCGAAACACGGGACTTTGTTGAATTGCCATTGCTCAATCAGATTTATCGACAAAGGTATCAAACGGTACTGTAGAAAAAATCGTTCAAATGCGTTTAATAATCGGATATCTTATTTAGGCTTCATTCGTTTTGCATGCTAGTGTGGTCTTTTTTATCTAAACATTAATTCGCTCATGAATGAATTACCTCTTCAAATCCTTAAGTTCACACTTTTGTTTAACCAATAATTTGGCATTCACTGATGATAATTCATCATAGTACGAGAAAATTATGAGCAAAACAGTTTTTGTACAAGGTAATTTCGATATTCTCCATGCAGGTCATATTCGCTTGCTTAAATTTGCTAAGGAATGCGGTGACAGATTGATTGTCGCAGTAAATAAAGACGATGTCATGGAGATTGATAGCCTGATAAACGAAGAGGAAAGATTAGATCTAATACGTTCAATAGAGTATGTTGACCATGCCTTTTTGACACAGTTATCCCCGCCTGAAAATATTAAACAATTAAAACCTTCTGTTGTTGTCAAAGGAAGAGAGTTCGAGGACAGAGAAAATCTTGAACTGGTAGAGTTACAAAAATATGGTGGCATTTTAATATTCGGCTCTGGTGAGTTCGAGAGTAATTCCGCACAGTTATTCAAAGCCAGGCCATTAAATAATGGTTCGAGTTTTGATTTTCGGGATTCGAAGCGGTATGCAAACAGACATAAAATTACTCTCGATTCGGTATCTCAAACTTTTAAATCATTTTCTGCTTTAAAAATTGCAGTTATCGGCGAAGTTATCGTTGATGAATATGTACAAGGGAGCGCAGTGGGGCTCTCGCAGGAAGACCCGACTATTGTCATGGTACCTAACAGAGTAGATAAATACTTAGGTGGTGCCGCAATCACGGCTGGGCATGTCAAATCATTAGGTGCAAGCAAAGTCGACCTTTTTTCAGTGCTTGGTGATGATGACCAGGTCAATTACGTGAAATCAAAGATTGCCGACTACAAGGTAAATGCTTATTTTTATTTAGACTCAAGTCGCCCTACCCCACTGAAAACCAGATTCAGAGCAGGCAGCAAGACTTTGCTTAGAGTGAATCAAGTTCGGCAACATAAAATTTCAAAAGAGTTTCAAGATAAACTTTATGCTGACTTATGTAATGAAATTAACAATTATGATTTACTCATTTTTTCAGATTTTAATTATGGCTTATTACCACAAGATCTGGTTGACCGCATAACGCAACTATGCATTCAACGTAACATTATGATTGTAGCTGATAGTCAGACTTCTTCTCAGGTTGGTGATATATCACGGTTCAATACCGTTGATTTGATGTCGCCAACAGAAAAAGAAGTCAGGGTTGCACTTAACAATATTGATGATGGCCTGGTCATTCTAGCGCAAAAACTGACCGAAAAAAGCAGGCCAAAAAATTTGGTTGTAACATTAGCTGAAGAAGGAATTTTTATCCATAAACCAAATGCTGATTTTAGCAGTTGGCAAAATGACAGATTATCCGCAATCAATATTAATGCCGTTGATCCAGCAGGTGCCGGTGATTGTTTCTTAGCAACGAGCTCGATGGTGCTTTGTTCAGGCGGCGATATATGGCTAGCAAGTTTTATTGCATCTTTTGCATCAGCTTGCCAAGTTGGTATTATTGGCAATAATCCATTAGAGCAAGCTACGGTTGAAAATCTAATCAGTGAAGCCTTCAAATAAAATGAAAGCAATTCTACTTGCTGCCGGCTTCGGCAGCAGACTGGCACCATTAACGGATACCATCCCTAAGTGTTTGGTACCAATCAATGGAAAACCATTGTTGGGTATCTGGATTGATAAACTCATTGCACTGGGTGTAACCGAAATTTTGATTAACACCCACTATTTATCAAGCCAAGTATTTGCCTATGTTCAATCTCATCCCTATAAGGAACATATCAAGTTAATTCATGAAACAAATCTGTTAGGAACGGCCGGAACTTTAGTTTCAAATCAAGAATTTTGGAAAGATGACACTTGTTTCGTGATTCACGCAGATAATTATTGTGGCAGTGATTTATCATCGATGGTGAAGGCACATAATTCAAGGGCATCGCAAGCTTTAGCAACCCTGCTATTATTTGAGACTCAACAGCCTGAAAGTTGCGGTATTGTGCGGTTAGATCAGCATAATTTAATTCGCGATTTCTATGAAAAACAGCCAGCACGCTACGGGAATTTAGCCAGCGGCGCCTTGTTTATTTTTTCTCCGGCTGTCTACGCTTGTTTTTTTTCAACCCTAAAATTAAACACATTTTATGAACTAAGCATCGACATTATTCCTAAAATGCTTGGACAGATACAAGGCTGGAAAGTCGATTCATTTTATCTGGATATTGGAACACCTGCTAATTACGAACTGGCACAGTCTTTGTGACTGTACCAGTTATTGTTTGCCTAATGAGTAACTATCTGATTAATCCAGCTTCACATTTTTTGTTCCAGCTTAAACGGAAGTCATTTTTCATTTCTGTTAAATAACCAATCCAGAGCTGCATAAATTTATGAAAGTAAGCCATGGTCAGCTCATCGTCTTCAAATCGATATAATAAAGTTACAATTGGACAATGGTAGTAAGACATACTGCCCTTGAGCATATGGAATAAATGTGTATGGGCGGTACTATCATGAGCATAAAGATAGGCAGATTGCCGCTTTAGTATTTTTGATGCTTCTACTCTGGTGGACGCCTTTTCAGACGATATATCAATGATGTGCTGACACATGTCTTCAAAAAATGAGATTTGAAGCATGCTCTCATCGAATTTAATAAATCCAGATTTAAAAAAATCATTCTTTATTTGTTCGACAATTTGTTTTTTATTTTGGATTGGCTTCTGGTCCATCACCATATCTTCTGATAATGGGTATGCACCTTCAATTTTTGCACCATGACCAACATTATAAATATATTTATTTTTTACACCAGAGATCAGCGACTCAAGTTGTTTTTTCGAAATATACAACAAATCTGTGGTTTTAACATCGAGCCCGAGGTTACCTTCCGCAGTTCGGTTTGACCCATTGGTCAGCGCAGTGCCATAACGATTTTTTGCATCATAGTAAATACTGAATTTAGAATGGGTTTTTTTATCAACACTACCGTTATTAATACCCATTAGATAAATATCGCTGAAACCAAATTGTAGCGCATAGGAAACAGCCAAATTAGATACCATTGGACCACAGTATGGCATGGACGGCATTAAATAGTTATGTTGGACAAAAGACTGGAATTGCACGAAAGTAGTTGCAGCTTCTGGTCCCTTTAATGCGACACCACTCCATTTATACAGATCTAATGCATCAGGATACATTACATCTACAGTCAACAAATTCAGTTCTGCATAGACATCAGCGGGTAAAGTATCAATCAAAACATCATAGGTTGATTTCGTTCTTTCAACCAGAACATGAAAATCAGGCGTAATGCCCATTTTTAATAAAGAATTCAGCGCTGTACCAGCAGCAATAATAATTGCTGAGTCTTTATTTCTTAAAAGTAATTCATAAGACTCATCGAGGGATGGGCCATTTCCAACAACAAAAACAGGGATGTTAGCGTACTTTTTAGCTAATGTGTGATCTTGAATATAAAATGAACACTTATTCTGGATATGGTGAATAACATGTGATAAACCAGTCAAAGCATCATTATAAAAACCAAAGCCAAGCTGGAACTCAATATATCTGTCAAAAAATGTTTTGATCAGTTCATTAACTTCTATCGACGGATAATGCTGATAGCAAAAACAACGGACAAAAGAAAAAACACCTACGGTATTTGATATGGTCGTCAAAAAACGAAAAAAATCCTGATAACTAACGCCAACCTGGATAAAGAGCGATTGACCAGCGCTATTGATCCTTTCAATAATTTCAGCCCAATCAGTACAAAACAAACTGGCATAAAATAATTCGAAATCTGGCTCACAAACGAATATATAATCAAAACTATGTTTATTTAACAGTTCGGTTAAATGATAGCCTAGACCAATGCCAAAAATCATTGCGCTTGGAAAATGTGCTGGCAATTCCGTCAGAACAGCGGCATTTTCAGCATTCAACTTTTTTATTTCCTCATCCAGCTTATTCATGTAACGGACATGAATTCGAGGATCATCATCATGCGCACCAAAGCCATAATTGGTCAGGCTGTAGTAACCACTCTTGACATTTTTTTCAATTTGCTCATGAACGGTCTCCAGTGGATTATCCCCATATAAAGGCACATCGGAGTTTCTGGGAACATAATTGCCATGACCACTGGGGGTTACATGAATTCTGAAATCTGACGAAGGAATATGCGCTGTAATGGCTTTGGCTATTTCAGGATAATATTGCTCAAATGCTGAGATATTTTCGCTAAATCTATGGCTGGCTTGTTCGGCAAACTTTTGCTCTAATTTCTGGTGTTCAGAAAATTTAGCGACCGCTAATTCTGCATCTTGAATTAGCTTTTCAAATTCATTCATTCGTCTTTCACTTAGTCAAATATCTTCTTGATACTTTATTAGAGCCTAGCTGGGTAATGGCTGCAACTTGATTTTGTATTTCTTTTTGTTTGGTTTGCAGAGTCAGTAAAGCATGATTCATTCGCAGAGCGAAATCATTTACTTCAACTTTGGTGTATTGCTGGTAAATGCCTGAAGAAAAGAACAAGTCTAATTCACTCGTTAGCATAGAAAAAACCTGGCCCGCTTTTTCAATTTCGCCTGAGATAGCCAGCTGGACTATCTCATCGAGTAAATTATCTAGAAATACCAGTTTATCCGACATTTGCAGTAACATTTCTGGCTGCTTCTGCCTCTAATTGAGCTTGCAGCGGAATTTCATCCCAGGCAGATTTAATCTCCCGGAATAAACGAACAACTTCATCGATGGCGTCTGCATTATGCTTTTCTACGGCTGCATCAATTAAACGCTCTAACATATAGGTATATAAAGCATACAGATTCTGAGTTAAATCAGGTGCTAAACTATCATCCAGTGTAGAACGCAGGGCATTAAGGATAGCTGAAGCTTTAGAAAGAGCCCGACCTTTCACTTCATAATCCTGCCTTTGTAGCGCACCTTTTGCCAGTGCCAGACTGTCAAGTACCCCTCCCATCAACATTTGCACAACCTGATAAGGCGAAGCATCAGCTAATTGTGTTTTAGTAGCTTCTTTTTGATAAAATTTTAATTTTGCACTACTCATGATCAACCCCTGATGATATTAAGATCTTTTAAAGCCTGGTAAGTTACTTAACTGCGATTGTAAAGCTGTTCCTGAACTCTGCATTTTGGCGATTAATGTATCAAGCCCCGCATATTGAGCCCGTAATCTGGTTTCCAACTGCTTCATTCGATAATCATGCTTTTCCCGTTCAGTTTCTAAGCTTTTTAATGAGTTACTAATCTTATCTTGACGGTATTTAAAGGCTCCGTTTGCTTCAAGATTATTATCCAATACCTTTTGCATGCCCTTAGCAAAACCATCTTCAGAGGCAAATACCTTACCAAAATCAGCAAAAGAATCTGACATTGCCTGGCCCACACTTTTGACCAAGGTTGACTTTTCCAAGGTACCGTCTTTTTTCAGTGTTAAACCCAAATCAAAAATGGTGCTAAATTTATCAGTTCCACTGACTTGCTTACCGAGACTGTTCGTTAGTTGATCTTTGACATTGCGCATCGTTGAATCGCCATACAATCCACCGCCAATTTTTGTATTTTCTTTGATTGAAGCAGCAACATTGTTATAGGCTTTGATAAATTCATCCAGCATCTTTTCGACACCAGCCGTATCATAAGCAATATCCAGACGGGCTTTTTCACCAGTCGCCCCGACTTTCAGCGCATTAATAGTGATATCTTGAATCGCATTGGTAAACTGATTGGATTTACTTTTAATTTCAACACCATCAACTTTGATGATGGCATCCTTAGCAACATCATCAGGCGCAATAGTCAAACCAGCAGAACCACCGCCTGAAGCAACTGTCGATACTTTATTCAAATCAGCATTATCATTGGTGATACTGATATCATTCGATTCACCGGTCACCCCTGATGTCACCACTAACTTAGCCTCACTGCCGGTGTTAATGATGTTGACGGAAATACCAAAATTCTTTTGTGAGGTGTTAATTGCTTCGCGGATCTGCTCCAGAGTTGAACCAGCCGCAACATCGACTTCAAACGATTTATCGGCACCAGCTTTAATCGTTAATTTACCGGCTGTTGCATTAACTACATCAGAAGGCGTCGTAAAAATACCACTGGACATAGCACGGCTACTTTTGGCCAGTTGCATCACTTCAACATTAAAATTACCTGGCGTAGATTTGGCATTGGATGTGACTGAAATCAAATCACCTGTGGTCGGTTGTTTGACAGTCGCAGTTCTTTTCGTGAAATTAGCCATGTCACCAAGCTTTTTCACCACATCACTTAATGCAGATAAAGCAGATTTAACTGAGCCAAGTGAAGACAATTCAACATCAAGCTTCGATTTAGTCTGCGCAAACTTTTTCAGTTTAGGCTGATCTTCAGCGTTTAATGTTGAGTTAATGATATCTTCAAGTGGAAGACCAGAGCCTACACCGGCTGAAGTAATACCCGCCATAATATGGTCCTCGCTGGACTAAATTTCTGTATTAAATAACGCACCCGACTTATTTAGATTATCGGCCATGTCGCTGAAAGCTTTAGCAAGTTTATCTAATTCCCGGGAAGGGATTTCACGAATTAACTCTTTGCTCTCTTTATCAATGACCTTAATAATAGGTGGATCGTTCAGATCATCAAATTCAAACACCAGATTTGTATTAATTATAGGGATAAACTGATTGATGGACTCCAGTGATTTCTGAATAGCTTCTGCGTTGAGCTGATTATCCTTCGGCTCTTTTTCTTCTTCCGTCGTTTTTTTATCTTTAGCTTGCACCTGCAGTGGCATTTCCAGCAAGCTTTTAGTTTCCGTTTTTACAGCCTTAGCGTCATCAAGTTTTTTCGCTGAGAACATATCTTTAAGTTCACGATCCAGCGCTATCGTCTGATCTAAATTCATAACCCCTCCACTTACAGTGCAGCAATGGCCAGCTTCTCAGCTGGCCATTTTAACTGTTAACCAAGTAAAGACAAGGCGACTTGTGGTCTTTGGTTAGCCTGTGACAGTATAGACGTACTTGCCTGTTGCAGGATTTGCGAACGCGTTAAAGCGGCCGTTTCTGCGGCAAAATCAGAATCCTGGATCCGGCTACGTGCAGCGGATAAGTTTTCTGCAATGTTGGCCTGGTTACGGATAGTTGACTGGAACCGGTTTTGCACCGCACCCAGCTCTGCCCGTTTTTTATCAACTACCGCAATCAATGAATCCATTCCTTTAAACACAAATTGTGCATTGGCTTGGGTTGAAACACTGATCGAACTGGCTTTAAAAACGGTTTTAAAACCTTTGTTGGTGGTCGTGGTACCTAACACGGTGGAGATGTTATTGCCGCTACCAGACAAGGTTTTACCTGTGACCACAGAAGCAACACCGGCAATACCGGATAAAGTAAAACCTTTATTGGCTGAAATTGAGTTAGCCGCAGCGGTTGAACCAACACTTTTCATACTGAAGCCGATGACTTGCGCGGCATCAGCACCCACCTGGAAATCTGCTTTATAGCTACCATTCAGTAAATTCTGACCACCGAAAGTAGTATCCGCAGCAACCCGGTTTACTTCTTTCATTAATGAACGAATTTCATCCTGGATTGCTTTACGGTCTTCACCCACGTTGGAACCGTTTGATGCTTGTTGTGCCAGGGTACGAACCCGCTGGAACATTGAGGTGATTTCGTCCAGCGCGCCTTCAGCCGTTTGCGCTAACGAGATACCATCATTGGCGTTACGGATACCCTGATTTAAACCATTGATTTGACCAGACAAACGGTTTGAAATTTGCAAACCGGCCGAGTCATCAGCAGCACTGTTAATCCGTAAACCGGAAGACAGACGTTTAAAAGAGGTATCCAGTGAGTTACCACTGTTTACTAATTGACGTTGAGCATTTAACGAGCTCACGTTGGTATTGACTGCTAAAGCCATATAGCCTCCGATTATCTAAGTGATGTCTGTTTAACAGGTTACCCCTAACCGTCAAACCGACATTGGTGTCATTTAAAAACAACTAACGAGAGTTTTTAAATTAAGGTTGCTATGTATACAGCTCCCCTTATTCAGGTTTTCGGCAGCACACTAAAAAGCTTTAGGATTTTTTTTCATTTTTTTGCAGATTTTTTTAAAGCGGAGAAAATTGGATAAGAATATGGTTTTACAGGGTAAAAAAAACGCTCTTAACATTACCCCATGTTAAGAGCGTTGGCCTCCGCTAAATGCGATTAATGATTAGCTTAACTTAACCTTGTAACAGACTTAATGCCGCCTGTGGTCTTTGGTTCGCCTGCGCCAGGATAGTTGAAGATGCCTGTTGCAAAATTTGTGACCGGGTCAATGCTGCAGTTTCTGCCGCAAAGTCTGCATCTTTAATCCGTGATTTTGCAGCTGACAAATTCTCTGAAATATTTGCCTGGTTACGGATAGTCGACTGAAAGCGGTTTTGTACCGCACCAAGCTCAGCACGTTTTTTATCTACCACTGCGATTAATGAGTCCATCCCTTTAAACACAAACTGCGCGTTTGCTTGGGTGGATACGCTGATTGAGCTGGCTTTAAACACAGTCGCAAAACTTTTATTGGTGGTTGTGGTGCCTAACACTGTTGAAATGTTGTTACCGCTAGCAGATAAAGTTTTGCCATTCACCGTAGATGCCACACCAGCGATACCGGACAAGGTAAAACCACCTTTGGCAGAAATTGAGTTGGCAGCAGCAGTACCACCGACAGATTTCATGCTAAAACCAATCACCTGTGCCGCGTCAGCACCGACTTGGAAATTTGCTTTGTAAGTACCGTTCAGTAAGTTTTGACCACCGAAAGTTGTATCCGCAGCCACCCGATTCACTTCTTTCATCAGGGAACGAATTTCATCCTGCACTGCTAACCGGTCAGTCCCAACGATTGAACCGTTTGACGCTTGTTGTGCCAGAGTTCTGACACGTTGGAACATCGAAGTAATTTCTTCTAACGCGCCTTCAGCAGTTTGGGCCAAAGAAATACCATCGTTGGCGTTACGGTTACCTTGGTTTAAACCCTGGATTTGTGATTCCAAACGGTCAGAGATTTGTAAACCAGCAGCATCATCAGCAGCACTGTTGATGCGTAAACCAGAAGACAAACGTTTGAAAGAAGTATCCAGACTTAAGCCTGAATTGACTAACTGACGTTGGGCGTTTAATGAGCTGACGTTACTGTTTACATATAAGGCCATGATGGTGTCTCCTGGTAGCTTAAACCGATTAACAAACTGTTTTGTTTGTATTTTTGCCTGATACTTATTTATCGGGTGAGCTGACGGAAACTTTAGAAATTTTTGCTGATTTTTTAACAGTAGATTTTAAGGCTTGAAGTTTCAATGTTGGCACAAGCTTTGCTTTAATATTATCGTAGTCAAGAAATTGGCTGCGCAGATAAAAGCTATATAGCCTCCGCTTATTGCATTTATCACTATGTTCCGGTGAATGTTACCCCCAATGTTTCACCGGTTCAGCACCAATTAAAAAAGCCAATGCCTGATGCATTGGCTTTTTTTCATCCGTGTTGTTGACCTCAGCGAATATAATCAAACAAACTCGTGCTGGTGACTTTGGTAAAAGTACCCTGCACCGTCTGTAAAATAGTTTCCTGCTTAGTCAGCTCGGTTAAACCTTCGTATAAGTCAATTTCATAAATATCGGCACGGTACTGGGTATTGGCAATTTTTAAATCAGCAGTGCTGCCGGACACGCTGGTCAACAAATTTTGTCGACCACCGATTGCAGATATCGTATCGCCAACCCGAGCGGCTGCTCTTTCCATCTGATTAGTAGCATCCAATAACTTATCCTGCAGTGCATCATCCGCCAAAGCATCTTTTTCCACCGCATTAATAATATCGGTCAGGGTATTGAGGATATTCTTTTTCTCCGGCGCTTTCAGACTAAAATCGACTGAGCCCGGAAACGTCCCTTTATTTTCAATACTCAAACCCTGAAAATTAACCGGCTGACCTGGTGTCGCGGTGCCAGTTACTGGTGGCGTCAGAGCGGCACCGCTTTGTAACCTGATTTCGTATTGGTCCGGTGCGGTAAAGCTTACCCGATAGTCGTTATTGGCCGGTGTTACCGCGTCATAGTTATTCCGGTAAAAGTCATCAAAAGCGGACTGGTTCAGCATACTAATTTTGGCCGAACTGATACCGCCCCCCACCGACAAATTATTGGTTTTATAGCGGCCATCAACATTCTCAAACACGTTTTTACCGCTGTCATTACTCGGGATAGTGACAGAAGAAGAGATCTGCAGATATTTCTGCCCTTCATCGCCGCCAAAATCATAATACCCCGTTGATGGATTCAGGGTGTAAGTTTGATTCTGCTCTTTAAAACCAGAAAAAATAAAACCACCATTCGAGTCTTTCTGGTTCATCAAATCATAAATTTCTGATCTGAGATTGGTCAGCTCTTTTGCCACCGCCAGCCGTTCAGTCTGGGAATAGGAACCATTGCCAAGCGATACGGTGAGGGTTCTGGCTCTGGTAATAGAGCCCTGAATACTACTCAGCACTGTTTCTTCCACTGACAGGCCATTTTTCAGAATATTACTGTTGGTTTGAAATTGCGTTGCAGTCTCAATTTGCTGCTCCAGCGCTGACACCCTGGCGGCGCCGGATGGATCATCGGCTGGCGTCAAAATTCTGGTCTGAAAGTTCAGCTTATTGCTGGCAGTCTGCATTTTATCCTGCGCTTTAATCAGCGCATTCAGATTAATGTCATATTTCTGATTAAATGAAAGTCGCATCATTACCTCGCTGCTGACAGCAGAGTGTCAAAAATGGTTTGTGACGTTGAAATAATTTTTGCCGCTGCGGCATAACTTTGCTGAAAGCGGATTAAATTTGCCGCTTCTTCATCCAAATTGACGCCGGAGCTGGACTCGTACCAGGTCGTCGACTGAGCAAGCAACGTCTTGGAAGATTCTGCCGCTAACCGGCTTTGGCTGGTTTTTTCACCAATAAAGCCAATCATCGAACCATAAGATTCATTCATCGTTAAACTGTTATCGGCCGTTGGAGTAGAAACTGCATTTTTTCTAACCAGCTCTTGTCCCTGCAAAGTCGCTAACGCTATCCCATTGCGGTTATCTTTATAGCCAGCAGTGTTAAATTGCAGGGTAAAACTATCACCATTTTTCGGGATGCCAGTTAACGAGAAATCAAAACCGTAGTTACCAAGACCGGCAGAGCTCATTAAATCTTTGTACTGGCCGCTGGCCATCACCGCCGTAGTGCCAATCACCGTATTGCTACTGTCGCGGATTTCAAACTGATTGCCATTGATAAATGTGGCCGTCAGCGGAGCCCCGGTAATCCCGGTGCCAGCAGCATTAAATTGCGAGCTGGCCGGATCTGTGTCCGTCACTTTGATATCGCCAAAACGGGCATTGCCCTGGTTGGCGATGGTATATTCACCTTTGACCGGCGATGCCAAAGCCACATCTTCCGGTCTGGTCGTCGCCAAGGCAATATTTTGTGCCGCTTTACCCAGTGGTTTTAATTCAAAACTATCGTTATTGGCAAAAGCGCCACCACTGCTGTCCATATTGATGCGGTAGCCATAAATCACATTGCCGGCGGCATTAATTGGCTGCGTGATACCTGAGCCGCTGATGACTTTACCTTCATTATCTAAAGCTTCCACCGTCATTTGATTTGGTGTCGTAAACGTTACTTTTAAGTTGTTTGGCGGAATATTTTTGCCTTCACCAGGTTCTACCGTCAGCCGGACCTGACCCAGGCCGGTATTTTTGGCCAATGGCATCCCGTTGGCACCACCCAGCACAAATAAATCTTTCCCAATCTGGCTATTGGCATCCATCCCGAGTCGGTTTTGCGTGTTAAAGGCATCGCCAATGGCAAAAGCTAACTGGCCGAGTTTGTTCTGCATCGGTTCGAGCATACTCGTACGAAAATCTAATAAACCACCAATTTTGCCGCCGAGCACAGTGCTATCGATGGTATCTGTTACTTCCGGTTTAAAATCAAGCTCCAGCTTGACAATTTTCCGGTTCAGATCCGGATCGCCCGCCGTACTGAGCGCATTAAATTTGCCGTCCTGTAACACCAACGACTGGCCTGAGGATAAGAACACCAGTTTTTCGCCATTCGGCGCATCCAGTATATTGACTTCCATCAGTTCACTGAGTTTGCGAATAGCTTCATCCCGTTTGTCGAGTAAGTCGAGCGGTGGCGGTGTCGACGGACCTTTACCATAGCCGGTAATTTCTCTGTTTAAACTGGCGATGGCACTGGTAATGGTATTAGCTTCAGAAACAAAAATATCCAGCTGCTGATTGATATAACTTCCCTGCTCTAACACCAGACTTGATAACGTATTAAATTTATTCACCAAGGTCTGGCCTGCGCCGAGAAATAACTGCCTGGCAGAATTATTAGCCGGATCATTATTGGCAGTTTGCAGTTGCTTAAACAGGTCGGTCATGCCGGTAGAAATACTATTGGCGGTATTCGAGAACAAAGAATCAACCCGGCTGGCTTCAGCCAGATACTGTTCCGAATAAGATAAATTCGAAGTATCTCTTCTGAGTTGTTTTAAAGTAAATTCATTGACTAGCCGGTCAGTGACACCCCGACCTACACCCAAGCCAAGAATAGCGGAATCATATTCGGTGCTTTGTCTGGCATAGCCTTTGGTATTGAGGTTGGCGATGTTATTGGAAGTGGTATTGAGCAGACCATTGCTGGCCAGCACCCCGGAAACACCAATCGTCAGTAAATTATCAGCCATCTGCTTGCCTCATCAGCCCAAGTGTACCAAGGCGATGCAGCCTGGTTTCATTGTTGAATTCAATTACCAAGCAAGTTCCGCACCTGTTTGAACGCTTTGCCTTCTAATACTGACAAAATTTTCTCGGCATAGTTCGGATCTGTGGCGTAGCCGGCAGCCTGGAGTTGCCGGAAATAACTTTTTGCATCAGCGGCGGCATTGAGCGCAGCCTGATATCTGGGGTTTTGTTGGATCAAATTGACGTAGTCTTGCATGCTTTGTTCAGGGCTATCATATGCCCGAAAACGGGCTTTTTCTTTCTGGGCAATACCCTGCCGATATTCCAGCGTATCAACCACTGCAACATCACCTTGCCAGTTGCTATGTGCTTTAATGCCAAACAGATTATGACTGTCGGCACCACTGCTGGTTTTAAACATTCGTTGCCCCCAGCCGGTTTCCAGCGCGGCTTGTGCGATCAGCGCCATAGGCTCCAGTCCAAGTTGCTGGGCAGCTTTGGTGGCGGCAGGTAACAGCCGCTGAATAAATGCACTGGGTTCATCACTCGGCGCCGCCCCATTGACAGCCTCAGGGGCGCTACTGCTGGCGCTTGCATGAACTGCTGCGGTGCTTAACAACGGCGGTGGCACAGCAACTCTGGAGCCAGCAACTGGCATAGGTTTTAGTTGTCCACCCGCCAACACTTCCACTTCGCCCTCTAACTGCCGTACCGCGAGGGGCTGCGCTGGTGATACAGCGCTGACGAGTTGATGAGCGGGCATGGTTGCCGTCAGTTGCTGCTGCCTGAGTAATTCTGTTCTGGCCTGCACTGCAGGTGCAATTACCACTTCAGGCGCTAATTGAAAACTAACGGTTTTTTTCTTTGGCATGGCAAACACCGGCTGCTCGTGCGGCATGGCTAAATCACGCTGCTGCACTGTATCAAACCTTGATGGCAAACTGACTGTGCTGGCTGCTTTGGTTTTACTGAGTTCTGGTTTGAGCTGCTGTACCATTAAATCGGCCAAACCCAAGGCACCATTTTTTGATAGCTCAGCCGACAGCTGATTGTCATGCATATCGCGGAAAAAATCAGTGGCGTTGCTTTTAAGTGGATTATCTTCTTCAAAAGCTTTGTTGGCATTACGCATGCTGCTGAGCAACATGCCCATAAACACCGATTCAAATTGTTGAGCTGCTTGTTTGATGGCGCCGGCTTCATCGGTTTTGACCTGCGAGCGCAATTGCTGCAAGCTCGACAGATCATGATAAGACACTTTGACATCAGGCGTGCTCATGTTAAATCACCACCAATTCACCATGAATGGCACCAGCTTCTTTCAGTGCCTCTAAAATCGCCATCAGATCGCCAGGCGCTGCGCCAACGGCATTCACAGTACTGACCAACTCATCTAAAGTGGTGCCGGGGTCAAATTTAAACATCCGTGAGCGATCAGGTCTGACATCAATAATGGTATTAGGGACCACCACAGTTTCGCCACCAGCCAAAGCATTCGGCTGACTGACGGTTGGGTTTTCGGCAATAGTCACTGTCATGCCACCGTGAGTGATAGCCGCTGGAAATAACCGCACATCTTTACCGATGACAATAGTACCGGTTCTGGAGTTGATAATGATTTTGGCGCTGTCGGATGCAGGTTCAAACATCAGATTTTCCAGCGTGGATAAATACGACACCCGCTGCGCCACATCTCTGGGCGCCCGCACCTGCACTGAACGGTTATCTAAAGTTCGAGCCGTATCATCGCCGATGAATTTGTTGATGGCAGCTGCCAGATTTTTCGCTGTGGTAAAATCGCCGCGATTAAGATTAAAAGTAATGTAATCGCCCTGCGCAAATGGCGATACCACCTCGCGTTCCACAGTCGCACCATTCGGGATCCTGCCTACTGTAGGGGTATTGACCACCACTTTGGAGCCATCCGCGCCTTCAGCACCTAAGCCACTGACGATCAGACTGCCTTGCCCGACGGCATAGACCTGACCATCCAGCCCTTTGAGAAAGGTCTGCAATAAAGTGCCACCGCGTAAACTTTTCGAGCTGCCGACCGAAGACACGGTAATATCTATCGCTTGGCCTGGTTTGGCAAAAGCCGGTAACTCGGCATGGACCGCCACCGCAGCGACGTTTTTAATTTGTGATTTCATGCCAGCAGGTAAATTGATGCCAAAATTGGTCAGCATGGTTTTAAAACTCTGCTCGGTAAATGGGCTTTGCTCGCCGGTGCCCGGTAAACCCACCACCAAACCATAACCGACCAGTTGGTTTGAGCGTACACCTTCCACTGTAGCGACATCTTTAATCCGGGCCGCTTGCAACGGCTGGCTGAGCAGCAATACCGCCAACAGCCAACCCATCCGGGATTTCAGCACTGCTTTCATTTTCATTACCTCAGTTATCCGGCGTTTAGAATGGCCACAGCGCACTGGAGAAGAACCGGGTCAGCCAGCCTGGCCCCTGACCGCCATGCGTCGCACCCGTGCCGCTATATTCAATTCTGGCATTGGCAATTTTAGTCGATTCCACGGTATTACCGGCACCAATATCTTCCGGGCGGATCACACCGGTTAAGCGGATATATTCTTTACCGGTATTGAGCGTCAGCCATTTTTCACCCCGGATCACTAAGTTACCATTCGCCATCACTCGTAATACGTTGACAGAGATATCTCCAGACAAACTATTACTCTGATCCGCTTTGGAATCGCCTTTAAAATCGCTGCTGGAATTCATCCCCAGTTGCAAAGCATTGCCCAGTACACTGACATTGCGGCCATCTAATCCCACCATCGGCTGAATGTTATTGCTGCTGTCTTTACCAAATTCAGTTTTGGCTTTTTTCGAAGCCTGAGTATTTTCTCGAAGTACCACAGTGATGATATCGCCAGCACGACGGGCTTTATTATCCGAATACAAGCCATTTGACAGTCCCTGGGCAAATAAAGAGCCAGTTTGTAATACAGGTTTGGATTCGGGCTCAGGCGGCAAAGGAGCAAATTCCGGGTCATCTGGGATGGCTTCCGGCACATAACTGGCGCAACCAGACATCAGTAATAAGGCAAATACGGCAATAATGATACGCATCACAAACTCCCTATTACAGTTGTTGGATAGCAAAGCTCAGCATCTGATCGACTGCTGAAATCACTTTTGAGTTCATCTCATACACGCGCTGACTTTCGATCAGCCCGACCAGCTCTTCGGTCACATTGACGTTCGAGGCCTCCAAAGCGCCCTGCACTATGATGCCGATCCCTTCCAGCCCAGGCACGCCTTGCACCGGATCACCACTGGCGCCGGTTTGACGGAATAAATTCTGCCCTATCGGTTCCAGACCAGCCGGATTGATAAAATTCGTGACCACCAATTGCCCCAATACCGCATTTTCAGGTTGTCCCGGCAATTTGACCGACACTTCACCGTCTTGTGAAATATTAATTTCAATGGCATCAGGCGGCACCGTAATGGTCGGCTGGATTTGATAACCGGCCCCTGAGGTCACCAGATTACCTTCGGAATCCGTGGTGAACTGACCATTGCGGGTATAAGAAATACTGCCATCAGGCATCAGGACCTCAAAAAAACCATGGCCCTGGATCATCACATCCAAGGCATTGTCAGTGGTCATATGATTGCCCTGACCAAAGTTTTTTTGCGTCGCCACCACTTTGGTACCAGCACCAATCATCAAACCATTCGGCAGTTCAGAGTTTTGTGAAGAACGACCGCCCGGCTGATTAATATTCTGATACAACAGATCTTCAAACACCGCCCGGCTTTTTTTGTAACCGACGGTACTGGCATTGGCCAGGTTATTGGAAATCACCGAAATATCACGCTGCTTGGCGTCTAAGCCGGTTTTGCTGATCCAAAGTGCTGGATGCATACTGTCCTCCTGAGCGCAATGCTCTAGATAATACGTAAAACCTGATTGTGCTGCCGATCCATATCTTCAGCGGTTTTCATCATTTTGACCTGCAGCTCAAATTGCCGTTGCAAGCTAATTAAATAGGTCATTTCACCGACGGCATTGACGTTACTGCCTTCCACTGCCCCACTGAGTAAATTCACAGTAGCGTCGGTTTCAGCAATCTGAGCGTCTTTACGGCGAAACAAACCGTCATTGCCTTTAACCATGTCGCGATTGTCCGGTTTAACCAGCTTAATGCGGGAAACTTCAGCAATAGCCGTTGCCGGTGCGCCTTGAGGTAAAGCCTGAATACCGCCATCCTGAGCGATATCAATTTTTGCCAGTGGCACTGGTAGTTGGATTGGACCGTCTTCGCTCATAACAGCCAAGCCTGATGCGGTTTGCAATTGGCCGGTTTCTGTCAATTTCAAGCTGCCAGCCCGGGTATAAGCTTCATTGCCATTGGCATCTTGCACCGCAATCCAACCATCGCCCTGAATCGCCACATCCAATTCGTTTTCGGTGATTTTTAATTCACCGGCGTCAAAATTCTGACTAGGCGTTTCCGTCATAGCAAAGACCCGGCTTGGCAAACCATCTCCAAACGCCTGCATCGACCTTGCTTGCTCTAAATCTGCTTTAAAACCATTGGTATTGGCGTTGGCGAGATTGTTTGACCGCACTGCCAGCGCGTTCATATTCTCTTTGGCACCGCTCATGGCGATATAAAGTAAGTGGTCCATCTCAGGCTCCGTTTGGCCGGTGGTCAATTCATACGGGTTGATACTGGTATTAAGCAAAGATAGTGCCAGATACCAGAAGCCTTCGAGTAATACCAGGTAAGCTTATGAATTATTGACTAAAAAATTATTTTCATGCAAAAGGCTGCACGGCAATCCATTGCCGAAGCCACTAATGGGTTTGACGCATCAGCTGAGCAAAAGGCATAAAAAAACCGCCGCAGCGGTTTTTTAGCCAGAGCCTATTATCTGATCTGCAGCACAGTTTGTTGCAAGGTGCTGTTGACTTCCAGTGCCCTGGAGTTGGCCTGGAAGTTTCGCTGGGCAGCAATCAAATCAACCAGTTCATTGGTTAGATTGACGTTCGATTGCTCTAATGCAGAGGAGTTGATACTACCATAAGTCCCGGTATTGGCTTCACCTGCCAGTGGATCACCAGATCTAAGACTGGCTTTCCAACTGGTATTACCGACCTGAGTTAACCCTTGTGGATTAGCAAACTTGACCATGGTGATCTGCGATAAATAAGTTTGGTTACCGTTACTGTAACTGGCCATCACCCGGCCAGCGGCATCAATATCAATACCAGTCAGTCGACCAACAGTGGTGCCATCCTGACTGAGTGAACCCACTTCAAATTTAGAGGCATATTGGGTTGGTAACTTGGTGTTTGATTCATCACGGAACAATACAGTAACAGGCGAAATGAAAGTCGCGCCATTTTTTAAATAGGGCAAGGTAGGATCATTTA
This sequence comes from uncultured Rheinheimera sp., assembly GCA_964525695.1. GTDB lineage: Bacteria > Pseudomonadota > Gammaproteobacteria > Enterobacterales > Alteromonadaceae > Pararheinheimera. The sequence continues at coordinate 107,555 of CAZGHW010000006.1, forward strand.
AACCTGTACCTGGGCCTGCTGGTAATTGTAAATTTGGTAAAGTACCGACAGGTTTACCCGAAGAATCGAAATTGAGTAAGTTACCTGCCGGCAGTTGAAATACATGCCCGACCCCAGCAGTTACAGCGCCTGTAGTGGTAGGTGGTGTCGCATTGTTATTATCTAGCTGGCCATAGACAAGCCAATCATTATCAGTGGCAGCACCAGTTTTACGGAAATACAAAGTTAAAATATGCGGCTCACCCAAACTATCGTAGATAGTGGTAGAAGTACTAGAGTTGAAAGAAGTTTTATCAGTTGGATTAAAAACTGCTGTCGGAACAACGACCCGGGAATCCAAGTTCATTGTCATATACACATTACTTGTAGAACGTGGTGCACCAGCAGTGCTTGGGATTTGAATAGGTTGGGTGGTACTCAGGCTAACCGATGTTGTTGAACCTGAAGTTGGATCAACTGCATAACCCTGTAAATAATTACCGTTGTTATCGACAATAAAATTTTCTTTACTTAGCTTAAAAGCACCGGCTCGGGTAAAACTCATATCGCGAGCGGCTAAATCTGGGGTCATGGCAAAAAAGCCATCACCTGAGATAGCGATATCCAGCGAGTTATTAGTAAATTTCAGTGAGCCTTGCGAAAATTGCTGAGCAATCATCGAAGTTGAAGCACCATCACCGACTTTGGTCCGGCTAGAGGTGAAAATTGAACCGGCATACACATCGGCAAATTCAGCTCTGGACTCTTTAAAACCTGAAGTATTGACGTTGGCGATGTTATTCGCAGTGCTGTCTAAATCTTTTTGGGCGGCAGCCAAACCGCTTAACGCAATATTAAAACTCATTGTTCACCTCGTAATCAGCCATTAGCTTGCTGCAATTTCTTTCACATCTGCCATTTTTTTGGCGCCGATGCCATATAAATTTAATGTCATGTCTGCTGTCGATTTACCCAGTGTAACGCTGGCGACAGGGACATAAGTTGAAGTTGCCAGACTTTCAGTTTTACCGCCAACAGACACATCGACTGTCATCTTGTACAAACCTTTTGGCATGACTTCGCCATTATTATTTTTGCCATCCCAGACGAAATCATATTTACCTGCGACCGGGTTTTCGATCGGATCATTCCAAACCAGTTCACCGGCCTGGTTGTATACCTTGACACTGGCTGTTGAAGCATTTTTTGGAATGTCCGCCGAGCCATAAGCCTTGTTAGTTCCATCAAAAGCCAGTTTGTCGGAGTCAACCAAGACAGTTCGGCCAACCAAACTAGAAGCCTGCAAGGCCTGATTAGAATTCATACTGGCAGCAAAATCTTTAAAATTGGTATTGAGCGACCCAATGCCATCTGCCATGGTGAAATTGGTCATCTGCGCAATCATCTGATCGTTTTCCACCGGTTTGGTCGGATCCTGAAACGCTAGTTGCTGCGTTAATAAAGCAAAAAAGTCGGACTGCGTCAGCGCGCCGGATTTCTGGGCATCGGTTTTGGTGACTTCTTCTTTTTTCTTCAGGCTATCAAGATAAGTATTGGCTGAAGTTGAATCAATTGTGGTCATGCTCTCCCTCCTTAACGCTGACCTAACGTCAGTGTGCGACTTAACATTTGTTTGGCGGCATCCGCCACCTGCACATTGGCGTCGTAAGAACGACTGGCAGAAATCATGTTGGCCATTTCTTCCATCACATTGACATTGGGTTTGTAAATAAAGCCTTTTTCATCCGCCAGCGGATGGCTAGGGTTATATTCGGTATTCAGCGGCGCATCACTTTCTACAATACCCAGTACTTTCACACCGGATCCCTGCTGATCGCCCAGCGCCTTGTCCATCTCAGCAGCAAACACCGGATGACGACCACGGTAAGTTTTGTCGATGCTGCTACTGACACTATTCGCATTGGCAATATTACTGGCGGTGGTATTCAAACGCAGTGCCTGCGCAGTTAAACCAGAACCCGCGATATCAAAAACCCGATATAAGCTCATTGTTACTGACCTCCGCCTAAGGCTTTTCTCAGGCCACTGATTTTGCCATTTAAGAAATTCAGCGCAGCCTGATACTCCATGCTGTTCTGACTGAATGCATTACGTTCACGGTGAATATCCACACTATTGCCATCGCCAGTGTCGGTTTGCTCGACGTTACGGAATTTCACTTCCTGCCGGGTGTGGGTTGAGATTTCAAAATGTTTTTCATGAGTACGACTAAAGGCAGAACTTTGCCGCGTGTTGGCATTGGCCAGTGCCGTCTGAAAATCCAGATCTTTGGCTTTAAAACCAGGGGTATCCGCGTTGGCGATATTATCTGCCAGCAGTTCAGAGCGTTTTTCCCGCAATAACATGCCCTGCGGGTGGACGCCAAAAGCTTTTTCAAAACTAATTGCCATAATGCTGTACTCATTTCAGCGATTGATGAAATTAGTTAGCAAAACTCAGGCCAACAATTTAATGACGCGACAGGAATAAAACAGCAGATAACAAAAAGCCGTGCTGAATACACGGCTTATGCAAAGTGAACGCCGGGGGATTTGACTTAGGTTTTGCGGCGATAAATGATACCTGGATTACAGCGGATCATCTCAAAATCGGTGTTGATACTGGACAAAGATTCAGAGGCCCCCAAAAACAAATAACCTTTCGGATTCAAAGCCTGAGCGAACTGTCGAATGATTTTAGCTTTCACTTCCGGTGAAAAATAAATCAACACGTTACGGCAAAAAATAATATCAAATTTACCCAATAAGGTATAACTGTCTAACAAATTGAGATGGCGGAAAGAAACATTTTTCCGCACAGGATCCCGCACCCGCATCATCCCGTTGCCGCTGTCTTCAAAAAACTTGCTGCGTCGTTCCGGCGACAAACCTCTGGACAAAGCCAGACCATCGTATTCGGCCCGTTGACAATGTTCCAGCATGGCATTGGAGATATCTGTCCCCAGAATTTGTATACCGAGGCTAAAGGCTCCAGGCCGGCTTTGCTGATATTCAAGCCCAGTCATTGCAATCGAATAGGGTTCTTGACCAGAAGAACTGGCTGCCGACCAAATTTTGACATTACGATGGTCTTTTTCCAATTCAGGAAGAATTTGTTTTTTTAGTAACTCATAGGGATAAGTATCACGAAACCATAAAGTTTCATTGGTGGTCATTGCATCAATGACAGCAGAACGTAATTGGCGTTCAAACGGACTCAAGGTTTTATTCACCAGCTCAGACAAGCTTGCTAGCTGGAAACGCTGCATCAAAGGTCCAAGACGACTTTTCACCAGATACTGCTTGTTCTCGCCAAGCACAATGCCACACTGCTGTTCCAGAAAATCCCGGAACAGCTTGTATTCAGTGTCAAGCAGCTCTTTATTCACCACAGCATTGCCACCTATTAATCAGCATGTAACCATTTCCGTACTGATTCACCCAGTTCATCCGGATTAAACTTGGCGATAAAATCATCGGCACCGACTTTTTGTACCATTTGCTGATTAAAAACCCCGCTTAACGAAGTGTGTAAAATCACGTGCAACTTTTTCAGTTTTTGATCCAACCGGATTTCGGCCGTTAAGGTATAACCGTCCATTTCCGGCATTTCAATATCGGAGATCAAAAGACCAATTTTTTCCGTGACTGATTCTTCACAACTTGCGGCAACTTCCTGCAGATAGCTCAAGGCTTCGCGGCCATTTTTTACCAGATGCATAGTGACACCCAGGCCTTCCAGCGCGCGTTTAACCTGATTACGGGCGACCGCTGAGTCATCGGCGATCAGGATGGTTCTATCACCTAAGTCTGCAGTAATAGTTTCCGTATCGACAGCGCCGGTGATCATGGTCGGAGAAGGTGAAATTTCTTCCAGAATTTTCTCTACGTCAATGATTTCAACCAACTCTTTATCAATCTCAGTCACTGCTGTCAGATAACTTTGCCGACCACCTGTGCCTTTTGGCGGAGGCATGATCGACTCCCAGTTGATATTGATAATACGTTCAACTGAATTGACTAAAAACCCCTGTACCGATCTATTATACTCAGCGATGATAATGAAACTATCTTTCACATTCTCGATCGGCCTACCGCCTGTCGCCAGACTTAAATCAATCACCGAAATTGTCTGGCCACGAATATGTGCAATGCCACGCACAAACTTGTTACGTTTAGGGATCGCAGTCAGTGGCGGACATTGCAACACTTCCCTGACTTTAAACACGTTAATGCCAAATCTTTGTCTGCCTGCCAGCCGAAACAACAGCAATTCCAATCGATTTGCACCGACTAACTGAGTTCGCTGGTTTACAGAATCAAGAATACCCGCCATTTGAGACTCCCGGAAAATTCAGGATCGATTCTTGCATCTGATAAGATAATCAGCGGCAAGTCACTGAAAAATTGACATACTTGGTATGGTATAACCCTTTGCCGTTAAAGCATAGCTGAAACCTTATGAAAATGTACGATAATTTTTTTTCACTCAAACAGTGCTTGCGTCAAATCCTTGTCGCTCTGTCATTGCTCAGTTTCCATGCCTTGGGCAACAGCTATTCAATGGCGGATATTGCTGAGCAATCGACTGCCTGGCTGAGCCTGCAATTGTCGCAATCTGATAGCAGCCAGCAGGACGTTCTTGTGCATCCACTTGATGCGCGGTTGGCAGCTAAAACTTGTGAACAACCATTGCAGTTCAGTTTAGTGTCAACCAAAGTACAACGGCAAAACACCATCCGGGTCCTTTGCACCGATAGTCCTGGCTGGCAGTTATTTTTATCGGCCCGGGTCAGTCAGCTTATTCAGGCTGTGACTGCCAGCCGGCAAATTCCAGCCGGGACTGTGATAAGTTCTGACATGCTGAGTCTGGGCAGCGCCGAGTCATCGCAAACCAGAGCCAGTTTGGTGCAAGATCCGGCACTGATTGTCGGCGCCAGAGCCAAACGTAGCCTGAATCAGGGGCAAATTTTAAACCAGACCGATCTTTGTCTTGTATGTAAGGGAGATGTTGTTACAATTGAAGGTATTTCAACCGGTCTGACTGTCACCACGCAGGCGACAGCCTTGCAGGATGGTACACTCGGTGAAGCAGTTCGGGTACAAAATAACGGGTCTAATCGTGTGATCAAAGCGGAAATTGTGGCCGTCAAGCGGGTCGTAATTAAGTTATAAATAAAGCTAAAGTTTTTCTGACTGGCGCCGTTAACATGATTAAGGAATAGACCAGCAGGTCAGATGAGGGGTGAATTATGGCGATCAATGTCAATCAAGGACTGCAAAATACCAGTGCAGTCAAAACTGATAAAATTGAATTAAATCAGCAAAAACAGCAAGTTGCTCAGCAACAGGCTGCGATGAATTCACCTGCCCAAAAGCAGGACTCTGTGTCTTTGACCACGCAGGCACAACAATTTACCAAAGCACAAGACAAGGCAAATAACAGCTCTGGCATCGATCAAGAAAAAGTCGATAAAATTAAGCAAGCCATTGCTGAAGGTAAATACAAAATTAACGTCGAACAACTGGCGAAAAAAATCGTCCAGTTTGAAGGCGAGTTGTTTGACAGAAAATGATTGATGTAACCCCCATCCATTCCCTGCTATCACAACAACAGCAGCACCTGACGGTGCTGTTGTCGTTATTGCAAACCGAACTCACCGCGATCGCAGAGCGCAATATCGAACAGTTGGAACAAGGCTGTAGCGAGAAATTGGCGCTATTGGAGCAAATCCAACAACTGGACAGTACCATCGCCGCTGAACCACAGTTAGCCGAATTAAAAAACCAAGACTGGTTCAAACAAAGCGTGACTGAACTCGATAGCATGCTCAATGCCTGTAAAGAGCAAAATGAAGTCAACCGGCTGACACTGGAACAGAGCCAACTGGTGATTAGCAGATTTAAACATGAATTATTGCAAAACCGCGGTAAATCTGGCCTGACATATACTGCCAAAGGTAAACCGGCGGTTGATCACATTGGTAAAGGATTTAAAGCCTGAAGCTGCGCAGCCTGATGTACCGGCGGCACACTATGAAAGCTATCGCAGCGATTAATAATATTTCACTGTTTTAATCCGCCGGACTGGTTGGCTGTTTTGGTATAAGTCGTACACCTGTTTAAAATCAAGCTCCATTTCTGTGACGTAAAACTGACCGACCGGGTAAGTTTTCACCACTTTGGCACCGCGGATCACGCCCTGCAGTGACGCCTTTAGCTGTTCATTCCCCAGCATCGCTTGTTGCATCGTGACCTTATAATCAATTTTCTGACCATAGACCTGTTCGGCCAGCTCTTTGTATGCTTCCAGCTTCGATGCTTTCATCGCCATCAGCATGCGCTGTTCGGCACTATCTGCTTTTTGCTCGGCCACCGGAGCGTAGCCAACCGCTTTTAACAGCGGGAATTGTTCAGGCGGCACCGATTCCCATTGCACTTCTTTGTCCATGACCAGGCCGCAGCCCGCCAACAGACTTGCAGCACCTAGCAATAACCATTTTTTCATCTTGTCGACTCCGACCGCTGGGTTTAACCTGAGTTATTGCCATTTATCTAGCAGAAATCGCGCCATCTTTTGAAATGCACCGCATTTTATAAACTCAAGGCACAGTTTTTGCTATAACTGGCTATCTGTTGGCAGGAGATGCACCTTATGCGCAAAATCACCGGTCTGGCCTTGCTATTGCTGGCTAGCCCTTTACAGGCTCAATGGTATGAAACCACTGGCCAGGCGTTGATCCGCAATGGCGATAAAGCCACAGCCCGCGCTCAGGCAACCGAAGATGCCGTGAAACGGGCCTTGTTGTTTGCGGGCGTCTCAGTGCGGAGTGTGCAGCAGGTGACTGACGGTCTTTTGACGCAGGAGAGTCTGCAACTGAAAAGTTATGGTGATATGCAGCAGGTGCACATCGTATCCGAGCGGGTGCAGGATGGCCTGTTTGAAGTCACGATAAAAGCCGATATTTTTCCATCCGAACCGCTCTGCCCGACGGTGGCGTTTAAAAAGAAAATCCTCATTAGTCCCTTTAAACTTAAGTTACCGGAACAGGCGGTGGTTGGCGGATTATTTGAACTTGGCACTGTCAGCAGTCAACGTTTGAGCGATAAAATCAGTGAAATCAGTCAAAGCAGTTGGCCGGAACCTTTTCCTGCAATGGTCGATGCTCAGCATTTACCCGCCAGTGAGCGTCAGGCTATTGAGCAGCAGTATCAGGGTCGATACCTGTTGTCAGCCACGCTGGAAGATGTGTCGCTGGGCACTAAACAGGGCATGAATTGGGAGTTCTGGACCGATGCCGATCGGGAAAGATTTTTCCATCTGCATTTGTCCTTGTTTGATTTAGTTGCTAACAGAACCGTGTTCAGCCAGAAATATCAAACGTCAGGAGCTTGGACTACCCGTAAAACCACGGTTGTAGACCCCCAATACCAACGTTTTTGGCAAACCGATTATGGTAAAGCAACAGATCGGGTACTCACTGCGGCCGCGATGGATGTGGAAGAGGCAATCCGTTGTGAACCTATCCTGGCGGAAGTGAGACAAGTACGGCAAAACCAGGTGCTGCTCAATGTCGGTGCAGCACATGGCGTCAAAGTAGGTGACACTTTTACCTTAATCCATCGTCGTGATTTGAATGACAACTTTGGCCAGTCGGAGCAATTATTCAGTGTCACGCCATTAACAGTTCGCATCACGCAGCTGAGTCATCAAAATGCTTGGGCGCAAAGTGTTGATGGGGAATTGCTGGCAAATATTCAGATTGGCGATTTCGCTTCAGTAGCCGCAAGGGAAGAAACGGATAGTTTTTCACTGGAGCCAGCGCTGGAACCTTAGTTCAAGCACAATGATGATGCTTACTGTAGCGGCTGACTGAACTCAGGATTCAGGATGGCGGCTCAGCAACTTTGTTGCTGACTGCCACATCAGCTTTTTGCAGCATGTTGGCTGCCCCGGCGAGACTCGAACTCACGACTGGCGCTTAGGAGGCACCCGTTATATCCAGTTTAACTACGAGGCAGTACCATACTACCCTATCACAGCCTGCTGCCGGCGTGAACACCTGAGTCTTCAACTGCTGTAAATTTCAGCAAAATCAGCATGTTTTAGCTCAAAAACCTAGATTCAGCTTGGTTAACCTGACACCAACTGCACAGGCTCCTGCGGTTCAACCAGCAAAGATAACACCTGCGGTTTCGCCGCCACACAACGATGCCGGCCCTGATGTTTTGCCTGATATAAAGCTTGATCAGCGGTTGCTATCAATTCGCTGGCTTGCATGATGGAAAGCCCGGTACTGGCAAGACCAATACTGACGGTGACAAAGCGATAGGTTGACAGTGGATGTGGCAGCCCGCCATCGGCGACCGCCTGTACCATACTTTGTCCCAACAATTCCGCATCCTGCCATCTGCTCCCTGGTAAAATACAGATAAATTCTTCGCCGCCAAAGCGCGCCAGCACGTCTGAAGGTCTTTTCAGGCAAGACGCCAACAGTCGACACACAGATTTCAGACAATCATCGCCTTGGAGATGACCAAAATGATCGTTGTATTGCTTAAAGAAGTCGATATCAATCATCATCAGGGTCAGCTCGTGCTGTTGCCGTTGCGATAAGGATAATTGTCGCGCCAGGTAATCGTCGGCAAAACGACGGTTCCATAAATTAGTCAACCCATCGATAAATGCCAGTTGCTTCAGATACTGATTTTGCTGCACCAAGGTGATCTGGGCTCTGACCCGGTTTTTCAGCGTGACATGATTGACTGGTTTGAGGATAAAATCACTGCCCCCAACCTGCCAGCATTGATTTTCTTCGGCTTGTTGTTCCAGCGAAGTGACAAAAATAACTGGAATATCGGCAAGTTGCGGTTGCTCTTTTAACTTTCGGCATGTTTCAAGCCCATCCATCTGCGGCATGGCGATATCAAGCAGGATCAAATCCGGCGGTGTTTTCTGACAAAATGTCAGCGCCTGATGCCCTGAAGTGGCCATAAAGACTTGATATTCATTGGCCAGAATTTGATAAATGACCTGAATATTCACCGGCTGATCGTCAACCACCAGCACGCGGGGTTTTTGTCCGCCATGCCATTGTAATAACGTTTCAGGATGTCTGTTCACAGTTCTCCCTCTGTAACTGGCCGAGCAGCGTCTGGACAATCTCAACCGCAGTGACAAAATCCAGCTGATTGATCAGTTTATCTAATAAATTGGTACTGACAGCATCTTGCAGTGCCAATTGGCGTTGTAACAGAGCAAAGCGGGCAACAGCATGCATATCGGCAGCCACCAATTCGGCGGCCAAGGCCTGTAGCTCCACCTGTAATAACTGCGGCTGTGGTAATTCAGCGGCAATGGTTTTCGTGGCGTTTGTTAGTTGAAGCAACTGCGGCAACAAATCTTGCCAATGTGCCAACGTCTGACGTAAAGCCTGCAAACTGGGCTCATCCGGCGCTTGGCTTTGTTTTTCATAGTTCGCCAGAATTTGCATCAGCTCCGTCAAACCAAGTACTGCAGCTGTGCTTCGCAGCTTACGACAACACCAATGCAAATCGACCAATGGCAAGCTGGCGGCGTCGACACTCTGTAGCCAGTGCAATTGCTGCTGTAACTCTGTGCAGAAAATTTGCACAGTTTTATGATAGACCAAAAGCGAATTACCTAACCGTTGTATTGCGGTATCCAGTTGAATTTGTTGCTGGCGGCAAAACGTCTGTAAATTGACGGGTAACGGACTATGGCTGGTTGCCACGGGCAATAACTGCCGCTGTTGCCGGCTGGTTAGCCGGATAATCACCTGCACCAGCGCATGAATATCAAAAGGCTTCACCACATGCTCATCCAATCCGCCCGCTAAAGAGGCCAATTTGTCGGCCAGCGACGGCTGCACACTGAGTGCGACCAGCGGTAAGGTCCGATACGGCGCTTGTTGCCGGATACTAGCGGCGACAGCAAAACCATCTTGATCAGGCAGCGTTAAATCCAGCAACAATAAATCAAAGGGCAATAAACTGCCGGCTAGTTCTGCCAGTGCCTGCTGGCCTGTCGCAGCCGTCACCACGGTACAGCCTTCATGTTGCAGCAGGGCTGCCCCTAAGTGGCGATAATAAGGGTTTTCATCCACCAGCATTAATCGCAATCCTGACAGTCGCCCCGTCACGGCCAAGGCAGGATCAGGTCTGGCGCACAACGGCGCTTGCAACGCATCCTGCAGCGTCAGATAAAAACTACGACTATGGCAGGGTTTTAATAACACGGAGTCGATAGCGGGCTGTGCGCCATCTTGCCAGTAGCGGCTGATTGACGTGCGCTGAAAAGGGGTTGCCATCAGAATGATCGGGCAAGTCAGGGCTGGTTGCTGTTGTTTCAGCTTTGCCGCCAACTGGCATCCATCCAGCTCTGGCAAACGCCAATTCAATAAAATGCAGGCGAAACGACTGACATCTGACGCGATCAGGCGACAAGCCTGGCCAGCATTGCCCGCCAACACCGCTTGATAACCCAGTTGTTCAGCTTGTCGCATCAACACACTGGCACTCTCGGCACAAGGCTCCACCAGCAACACACAACTGCCCACTGCGGGGGCTGGTGGCTTAACATCAGCGACGTCATCCAACTGAGTCAGCCATAACTGAAAAAAACAGCTATGGCTGCCAGCGGCACTTTGAAACTGAATGTTCCCCCCCATCAGTTCCACCAATCGCTGACAGAGGGCTAAGCCAAGACCTTGATTATCTGATGTTGGTGCCGGCGTTAATGGCGACAAGACGGAAGTTGGCAAAGTCTCGGCTACCGCACTGGCACTGTGCTGCCAAAAGCTTAGACTAAATTGTAACAGCACCTGCGGCTGGGCCTGCGCTACTAGCTCAATCTTTAGTATCACCATACCAATCCGGGCGGACTTGAGGGCATGCAAAGTCAGATTCAGCAGCACTTGCGCCAGTCGCTGGCTATCAGCCAACACTTCTGCTGGCACCTGGCTGGCAATATCAACAATCAGTTCCAGATCTGACAAGCTCAACTCATGTTGCAGTTCCTGCGCCATTCGTTGCAGTAAAACAGACAGTTCCACCCGTTGCAGATCCAGCTGTACCCGGCCGGTTTCTACCGACGAAAAATCAGCAATATCCTGTAATAAAGCGGTTAATCTGCTGCAAGCCGTTGTTGTCGCAGTCAGATATTGCAACTGACGGCCGGTTAAACCACTGTGCTGTAAATGTTGCAACTGTTGGAGTAGCAGCTCAATAGGTGCCCGAATTTCATGACTGATATTATTGAGAAAAGTCGATTTCGCCTGATTGGCAGCATCGGCCAGCTCTTTTGCCTGCGCCAGTTCTTTTTCTTTGGCTAATTGATTGCTGATATCACGACCAACCAAATAGATATAAGATTGCTCGGCCAAATCAATTTGTGCCATGGTCAGCGACACCGGTACGGTTTGACCATCGAAACATCGATATTCTTGTTGTAATCTGATACTGCTACTGTGACAAAGCAGTGCCAATTGTTGCTGCCAGCTACTTGCATCATAATCGGCCAGTAGCTGGCTGATATCCAGTTGCAATAGTTGCTGATCGGAATACCCAAGCGCCATTGCCATCGCCGTATTGGCTTTGAGCACCCGACCGTCTTGCGCTAACCACAGCACTAAATCCAGCGTTTGTTCAGTTGAGACTTTTGCCAGCGCCAGTTCAAATTCCAATTGTTGTTGCTTGGTTAAATCGTCTGCCACCCCCAGATAACCTGTGACCACTTGCTGGTCATCCAGCAGTGCCGTGATCGTCAGATTCACCAAAATACGATGCCCCGCTTTGTGTACATAATGCCATTGAAAAGCGTCTGCCTGCCCTGGACTGACCTTGGCAACAAAAACTGCAAAACCAGCTTCAATCCTTTGCCCCAGCTCAGCTGATAACTGTTTGGCCCGTTTGCGGATTTCAGCGGCATCATGAAAAATCTGTGGACTGGCGACACCAATCAGTTCTTTGGCCTGATAACCTAACAATAATTCAGCCGCCGGATTAAACGCCGTAATAGTGCCAGCTAAATCAGTGGCAATCACGGCATAATGGGTACTGTTGAGTATTGACCTTTGCAACGCTGACACCCTGGCGATTTCAGTGGTCCGCGCGAATACTTCAGCTTCCAGCTGCTGATTATGCTGTCGCACCAATAATTCTGCCGCTTTCAGTTGCCGGATATCATGAATCGTCATCGCAAAGCCGGTCACATCGTGCCGGCTGACATCAATAGGACTGGCGTTGATCGAGACGATGATCGACTGGCCCTGCCGGTTTTGCCTGACGGTATCCAAGCCATGAATGTTATAGCCTGCCATCAATTGGTTCAGTATCCAGGCTTCTTGCTCTTGTTGCCCGGCCGGTACTATCAGCTCTGCCAATGTTTTACCCAGACTTTCAGCCTCGCTGTAGCCAAATAAGTCTGCGGCCGCCGGATTCCAACTCAGCACCTGCCCCTGATGATTCAAGCCAATAATGGCCTCATTGGCATTGACCACAATCGCAGTGAGTAAGGACTTTTGCTGATTCAGATGCTGCCGGCGCAGCCAGAGGAGCTGCAGTAACAGGGATAACAGCATTAAAAGTACACTTACCAACAACCCCACATGCAGCCAGTCACTGGGATTTGGCAAATTCAGTGTGGCAATAAAATGTGCACTGGCAGTTGCTTCAATTTGCCAGTTGCGGCCAAACAGAGCAATTTTTTTAGCCGCGACCACATCGGTGCTGCCACCGGTAGCTGCCGCTAACTGAAAAAAAGCAGTCCCGACAGCTAAATCGATGATCCGCAATTGCAAATCGGGATCGATATCGGCGATCGGCCGCAAAATTTCATCGATCAACAAGGGGGCATAACTCCAGCCTAGCAGTTGTTGATATCGCAAGGTCGGATCTGCTGACACCGTGCCCTGATAGACGGGCAGCAAAAATAAAAATCCGCGGCCAGTTTTTTCCGACTGTTGCACCAAAGTAATGGGAGCCGTTAACCTCGGCGCATTGTGCAAGGCCGCCTCCAGTGCTGCCTGCCGGCGGCTCGGATCTGAGCCAATATCCAACCCCACCGCCGCTTTATTCGGATGATAGGGCTCAACATACTGAATAATAAAAAGATCATTTTGATGCGGCTGCAGTTGCTGCAACACAAAAGGCTCACCTCGATCTTCACTGGCCTGTTGTAAAAAGGTCGGTAACTCAGCAGCAGACACTTTGCGAATAAAACCAAAACCACGGGCGCCCGGAAACTCAAGGCTAATATCCCGACTTTGCGCATATTGGCGCATGTTTTTCAACCGATATTGCGCAGCGCCAACGCTGACAATAGAGCCACGCAACCCGCGCAAGCCATATTGATACAGAGTTATGCGATCAACCACAGTGGCAGATATTCTCAGGAGCCTGCGTTGCAATTCGGCCTGACTTTTTTGCTGATTGATGGCTTGTTGGTGTTGTTGTGCCTGCGCACTGAGATAAATTCCTGCGCTCAGCACCAACAAAGGCAGCAACGACAGTCGCAGCAAGGTAAAAACCGATAAGTCCCGATACAGGTTCGGCAAAAACATCTGGTGTAGTATCCTTTTTGTGTATAATTTAGAAACAAATACTCGTTTGCTTTAAAATTGGAAAAAACTAATACAGAAAATTCAATTTATTGCCAACCAGCTCGGATATACTCGGCTGCGGTCGTGGCATGATGCATCACAAAAAAGTTTCTGTTATCAGTGCAAGGTAGTCGATAAATTCGGCACTGGTGCCCAACGGCGGATTTTTTTTGTAATTAAAGTGGCTTTACAGTCACATCAGCCAGTTTGGCAAGGATCAGAACAAGGAATTTTTATGCTGACAGCAACGTCAGTACAACATCGCAATGGCATCAAATTTTATGGCACCACAGGTCCAGTGTTACTGCTAGCACATGGATTTGGCTGTAATCAGCAAATGTGGCGTTTTCTCATTCCTGTGTTATCACAGCATTACCAGTTGGTATTGTTTGATTATGTCGGCTCAGGTCAGTCGGATTTACAAGCATACTGCCCGCAACGTTATGCCAGCCTGACAGGTTATGCGCAGGATATTATTGACATCATGACAGTACTGGATTTGCAGGATGTGACCCTGATCGGCCATTCGGTCAGCACCATGATCTGTATGTTAGCGGCAGCACAATTGCCAGACCGTGTCCGCAATTTAATCATGGTATGCCCCTCCCCTTGTTACCTGAATGATTTACCAGCTTATGCGGGTGGCTTTGAAAAAACAGATTTGGTTGAACTACTTGATTTAATGGATAAAAACTATCTCGGTTGGGCCAACTATCTGGCGCCCCTGGTGATTGGCAGTCATGACGAAATGTTCACCGGCGAACTGGCAGACAGTTTTTGTTCGACCGATCCAGTGATCGCCAAAAGTTTTGCCAAAGCGACATTTTTTACTGATTTTCGCGCCGAACTGCCGCATATCCGCCAGCCGGTTTTGTTATTACAAAGCCAGTTTGATTCATTAGCGCCGTTGGCGGTTGGACAATATATGCAACAACAGATCCCCTCAGCTCAGTTGATGGTTTTTGCCGCTAAAGGTCATTGTCTGCATATGACACATCCGGTCCAAGTGTCATCGGCAATTCTACAATTTTTAAGGCAGTCGTAGCTGTGTCACCCCTGATGACCTTAGCAGATGGCAGCGCTGCTCAGCAGAATGATTTCCCATGCGCTTTATTGATGAGCAATACCGAGCGCCACATCCGCTATGCCAATAGTTATTTAACCAATCAGTTTGGTTTCAATGCTGCGCAATTGCTGCAGATGCGCATCGATGATTTATTCAGCCCGGCGGCGAAAATTATGCTGGAAAGTTATGTGATCCCGCTGCTGTTGCATGAAGGACAATGCCAGGAAATACTCCTGACGTTGCAAACACCGGCAGGTGATAAAATGCCAGTTCTACTCAACGCCCGAATAAAACAGAGCAGTCAATCTGACACTGAAATTTACTGGAGTTTGTCCAGCGCAGGTCAGCGCGATAAACTTTATCAGGAATTGCTGATCGCCCGGCAACAACTGGAACAAAAAGCCAGTATGCTGCAAACTTTATCGCAAACAGATGAACTCACCGGGCTGTTAAACCGCCGCGCTTTCATCGCGCGAGCTGAGCAGGCCCTGCAATTGCAGCAACATGCCAGTAAAGATCTGGCGTTATTGATGCTTGATATTGATCATTTTAAAACCATCAATGACCAGTTTGGTCACGATACCGGTGATCAGGCGTTACGCCAGCTGGGTCAGATGCTGCGTCAATCCGGTCGTCAAACCGACAGTATTGCCAGATTCGGCGGCGAGGAGTTTATTTTATTGCTGCCAAATACCGACCGCCAAGCCGCTATTTGTCTGGCTGAGCGGCTTCGCAAGCAGGTGCAGTCGATCCAGATCGGCGAGCATCGACTGACCATCAGCCTCGGTATCAGTACGCTGCATGCTGGCCAGACAGCCAGTTTTGCCTGGTTATTTAAGCAGGCCGATCTGGCGTTGTATCAAGCAAAACATGCTGGCCGGGATCAGGTGGTGGCACCTGCACAAGACCCGCTTTAAGGCTGTATTTGTTGCAGCACCAAATGAGGGATCAAGGTACTGGCAGAGGCAATCACCTGTTGTTGTGCAACCGAAACCACCCGACTGTTAATCTGGACGCCTCGGCGGGTGGTCACTAAAGTACCGACCAACAGATAATCCATCCCGACATTCCGCTGTAACTTTTTAATATCCCGAGATAAAGCCAAATCACCTTGTGCACCAACTGCCAAATGGCGGGTGAGTTTAAACTCGATCACCTGCACGCCATACTCGGGCAGCAAGGTGGCCAGAGCTTCAGCAAACTGATTGCCCAGGGCATTGGTCTGACGCAGGGAATCGTCAAATTCAACAAAGCTGCTGACGCCCATTTTGATGCCGGATAATTGCATATCACCGGCTAACTTAAACGCCATTTGGATTGCATAGTCAGTCAGTTGTTTGCGACTGTTGACTAATTCCGGATACACCGAAGCCGCCACAGTACTGTCGGCTTGATAGAACTGCTCTGAAGGGATCTGACGCCGTTGCAGCGAAGTACTAACCATCGCTTGTGGCGGAGCCGTAGTCACAGCATTCAGCCCTTGTCTTTGCTGCTCCTTGGCTGCTTCTTCAGCGATGAGTTGTTCCAGTTGATCAGATAAGGGCTCGGCTTGCACTGCGGTACTGGCTTCGGCCATGGTGCGGTCTGGCAAGTTATTTAACGGTTGGGCCGTATCGTCTTGCTGCATCTCCTGCATCAAGCGCTCAGATTGCGCCGGCTCGGTCTGATTAGCGCTCAGGGGCTCACAATCACAACGCTGACTACAGCTACTGAGTACGGTTAGTAGCAGACTCAGCCCTATCAAAGCCGTTTGTTTACTCACTGTTATTCACCTTGTTTCAGTAATAATTTGCCTGGTGTACTGGACGGTAATAAGGCATTGACCACCTGCTGCGGCACAAATCCCTGCGCCGTCGCCAATACTTTTTTGCTGGCGACTGACACAATTCTGGCATTAATTAAGGTGCCGCCCTGGTGTTGCACTAAGGTACCACCGAGCACGAATTCAATCGGTTGTTCTTCGCGTAACTCCATAAAATCGCGGCTGAAAACAAAATCGCCCTGCGGGGTCACCCGGATATAATCTGTGGTTTTAAAATCCACCACATCCAGCCCAAACATATGAATTTCATGCATAAAACCTTCAGACAACTGATTGCCAAGCAAATCGGTCTGATCATAAGCCGCATCCAGATAAACAAAGCTGGTAACACCGATAATCATGCCGGGCTTGGCCAAATCCAGATTCGCCACCAGATCGTGCATCATGCCCTGAATGTAGTGATTTATGTTGGCCTGGCCTTGTGGCAGATATTGCGCCTGTTGTTTGACGCCCGCTTGCCGGGTCGCCTGATATGCAGCACCGTTGTATAACGAAGGCGTGACATACAATGCCGCGGCAGCACTGTTTTGTGCCACCACCGGCACTTGCGCAGCGGGCTCGTTTACCAGAGCCATTCGACTGCGGGCGGCCTGTTCAGCGGCTAGTTTTTCATTGGCAATTTTGTCCCATTTCTCCATTGAGGCGCAGGCGGTCAGTCCCAGGCATAGGGTCAGCAAGCATAATTTCACTGTCATAAAATCCTCATTTATCTGGCTTGCAGTGCAACAAGCTGTCTCAATCACCCGCCCGATACAGTTGTTGCTGACGCAACTGAACCTGTTCAGTGCTGCCCAGCACATTGGCCGGGATCAGATCGGAAGCCGCTGCAATGACGGTATTGCTCTGGATATCGACCAGCCGGGCGTTTACTGTAGTGTAATTTTCTGCTTGATGAATAGTTCCGGCAATGACATAACGCACTGACTGCGCAGTTGCCAGCTCGGTGATATCACGACTGAGCATCCGTTCATGATCAGGATAGACCTTTACCTGAGCAGCCAGGCGTAATTCCCGCACCTGATAACCGCGCTGACTGGCCACTGTGATCATACTTTCCTGCAATTGCAGCCCTAGCATATTTTGTGACAAGTTATAGGGATCCGGTGCCAACGTTTGCAGACCGGTAAAACTCACCACCGCCATCGCACCTGGTGTGATAGGCCCCAAATCCTGAAACAGTCGGTCAGCCAATCGTTCGCTGTAATACAACAACGGCGTCACGGCAAGTTGTTGCGTGCGGCGTTCTGCCTCAATGGCAGATTGTTGCCGCTCCGGTAATTGCACGCAGGCAGTTAATGCCAGTAAAAAACTGACAGCGCCGGTCTGGTACCTTTTCATCTCACCCTCCTGCCACTGCTGCAATAGCTGGCAACATCAAACTTGGCGAATCCGCTCTTTATCACCAAATTAAGCAAATTTAGTGCCAGCAGCATTGAGCTCATGACGGCTCATCGGCAAATCTGTATACTCAGCGGCTTTTTCCAGCACAGCGCTGCTGCGTTCTGCCAAACTTGAGGTGGCAGTCGGCGTCAGTTTTGGGCCTAAGTCGTAAGGAACTGTTGAATGAATATGCATTATGCCGGTATTGATTTTGGCACCTCAAACTGCACCGCCGGTTGGTTAACTGGCCAGGAACCGGTGTTGGTACCGCTTGATGGCGACAGTCATTATTTAAGTTCCGCTTTATATATCGAACGCAATAAAAGTGATGACAAGGATGAAGACGAGCCTTATCTGAACGAAAGCCTGGGCTTATTGCTGGCACGGGGCGCCAAGGTGTATTTAGGCCAACAGGCGCACCGCCAATACAGCGAAAACCCGTTGGCCGGTGTTTTTATCCGTTCACCAAAATCGATGCTGGGTTCCAGACTCACGCCAGCGCAAAGCCAGATTTATCGCCAAATCTGCACCTTGTTATTGGGCGATATTCAGCACAAAGCCCGCCAACACAGACCACAACTGCAATATGCGGTACTTGGCCGACCTGTACATTTTCAGGGCATTGACGGTGCTGCTGGTGATGAACGCGCCGAAGCTATCCTGCGTCAGGCCGCCAGCGAGGTTGGCTTTAAAGAAATTCAGTTTGCCTACGAACCGGTTGCAGCCGCCATGGAATTTGAACGCAGTCTGCGCCAGGAACAGCTGGTGCTGGTGGTGGATATTGGCGGCGGCACCAGCGATATCAGCTTGATCCGACTAGGACCGGAGCGGATGCAGCAACTGGATCGCAGTGCTGATTTACTCGGTCACGCCGGTCGGCGTATCGGCGGGGTTGATATGGACATAAAACTGGCGATTTATGGCCTGATGCCATTACTAGGTCGCGGCAGTCAGGCCAACACTGGCCGGCCACTGCCCAATACCTTATTTAGTGATGCGGTTAATATTATTGATATCCAGGCGCAGGAAAATTTCTATCGGCCACAAACTGCAAACGATATCAGCGCTTTAATCAAGCAAGCCGCAGATCCAGGCGCCGTCAGCCGTTTACAGCAACTGTACCAGCAGCATTTAAGTTATTACCTGGTGCAGGGCGCGGAACAGGCCAAAATTGCACTGGCTGAACAGCAACAGACCACAGTGTCGTTACAACGACTGGAAGCTGATTTGCAGCAAACTCTGAGTTTAGAGCAACTGGATCAGGCGATTTATATCGAGCTCAATGGCATCCGCAAGCTAATTGAACATAGTCTGGCCAGTGCAGGCAGCAAACCTGACTGTATTTTCCTGACCGGCGGAGCTTCCGCAGCCAAAGGCGTGGTTGCAGTGCTACAAAGCTTGCTGCCAGATGTGCCACTGATCCGCGGTGACAGATTTGGTTCGGTCGGTAAAGGCTTATGCAGTATTGCCGCCCGCATCTATGGCTAGGCGATAACAACATCAGGCCGCCGCTGCTTTGGCGACAAAAACCACAACAGCGCGGCCACATTGGCCAAATATACAGCAAAAGCATTGTTTTAGCCGCAGGATCGCCTCTGTGCCGCCGGTAATGATGGCAGTTGACGCCGATACCGGTTAGAATGCGCGACTTTTTTGTACAGCCCCCCAATTCCGGCGTGCTGACAATCTGTGGGGTTTTACATGTCATTTTCGTTATTAGGGTTACAACCAGCCATTCAAAAAGCAGTCGAACAGGCCGGTTACACCCAACCGACTCCTATCCAGCAACAGGCCATTCCGGCGGTGCTGGCGGGTCGGGATTTACTGGCAGCGGCTCAAACCGGTACCGGTAAAACTGCTGGTTTTGTGTTGCCAATTTTGCAAAAGCTCAGCCAGGTTAAAAGCCGTCATCCAAGACCAACCCGCGCTTTGATCCTGACGCCAACCCGCGAGCTGGCAGCCCAAATCAGTGAACAAGTCAGTAAATACAGCCTGTTTTTAGAGCCTAAACTGAAACATCTGGTGGTGTTTGGTGGGGTGAATATCAACCCACAAATGATGGCACTGCGCGGCGGTGTCGATATTCTGGTAGCCACACCGGGCCGGTTGCTGGATCTGATTGGCCAGAATGCAGTCAAAATCAATGAAGTAGAAATTCTGGTGTTGGACGAAGCCGACCGCATGCTGGATATGGGCTTTATCCGCGATATTCAGAAGATTTTAAATCTGCTGCCAAAAATCCGGCAAAACCTGCTGTTCTCCGCTACTTTTGACAATGAAATCAAAAGCCTGACCAATAAATTGTTAAAAGATCCGCTGATGATTAACGTCACACCGGAAAATACCACCGCCGAAAAAATCGAGCAGAAGGTTTACCACGTCAACAAAGGTCAAAAAACTGGCGCCTTAATTTCGTTGATTGAACAAAACAACTGGCAACAGGTGTTGGTGTTTATGGCGACTAAACATGAAGCCAACCGTCTGACTGAAAAACTGGAATCGGCCGGTATTACCGCCGCTGCTATCCACGGCAATAAAAGCCAAAATGCCCGGACTGCGGCCTTGGCCGGTTTTAAAAATAACAGCGTACGCGTGTTAGTGGCTTCGGACGTGGCCGCCCGCGGTATTGATATCGCCGAGTTGCCATTTGTAGTGAACTTTGCGCTGCCACGTTCAGCCGCTGATTATGTCCACCGTATCGGTCGTACCGGTCGCGCCGGGAAAGCTGGCTTGGCCGTGTCACTGGTCTGCCCGGATGAAATGTCGCAATTAAAACAAGTGGAAAAGCTGATTGGCATGAAAATACCAGTGGCTGAACTGACCGGGGTTGCGGCCAGTACACATCATGATCATGACTTAACGGTGCGGCCACCACGTCCGCCACGGCCACAAGCGAAAAAACCAGCGGGCCAGAGTGCTGGGGCTGCCAATGGTGCCAAAGCGCCAGGGCAACAACCCCGTCGGGCGCCAGCGGCACATCGCGGTCAGGGTGGTGCCAAACCACAAGCTGCCAATGGTCAGCAGCCAAACGGTCAAGCACGACCGGCACCACGCCGCTCACAAGAGCAGCGCAGTGGTAACAATAGCTAACAGACCCTTTGCCGATGCCTGAGCAAGTCCCAAGCCAGACCGATCCCGCCAATCCGTGGGTCGGTCTGCGACTGAATCAGGCCTTGGCTTATAGTGGCTTATGCTCCCGCAAGGCCGCTGCCCGCTTGATTGCCACCGGTCAGGTGCTGGTGAACCAGCAACAGCAACCCCATCATTACATTGTCAAAACCGCAGATCTGATCCTGGTCAATGGCCAGCCCTTAGCGGCGCCTGCCGAGCGGCAATATTGGTTGTACCACAAACCTGTTGGCATCGACTGTAACGTCAACCCAAACAATCCGGCCAGTATAGCGCAGCTGTTACAGCAACTGCCGGTACGGTTATTTCCGCTCGGTCGACTGGATAAAGACAGTTCTGGTTTATTACTGCTCAGTAACGATGGCGCCCTGTCACAACAACTGATGCATGCCGGAGCCGGTCAGCAGAAACATTATCTGGTGATGGTGGATAAGATTGTGCAGCCCATACAACTGGCCCAGCTACGGGCTGGTGTGCAGTGGCAGCTTGGACCTCATTGCTACAGTTCATTGCCCTGTCAGGTACAGCCACAAGGTCCGCAGCAACTGCTGATCACACTAACCGAAGGCCAAAACCGGCAAATTCGTTATATGTGCCGTGCGGTCGGTTTAAAGGTCACTGCCCTGCAGCGGATTGGCATCAACCAACTGCAACTGACGGCTGCAGATCCGGTCGGCCATTGCCGGCCTTTGACCTTGGCGGAATTGGCGCTGTTAAGACAAAGCTGAGCATTGAGCTCAGCTGAGATAACTAATGGTCTGTCGGCGCGACCACAAAGGCTCTGAGCTGTATGCTCAATGCTAAAGTCAGGCCATACACCAGCAAAGAAGCCAGCACCACGCCATGCCAGCCTGCGGCTTGCCAGAATGGATGAAAATACAAACTGCCGGTACTGGCCCCCAGATAATAAAACACCAGATATAAAGCTCCGGCGCTGGCTTTGGCCCTGATGGCATGCTGATTCACCCAGCCGGTCGCCAGACTGTGGGTTAAGAAAAAGCCAAAAGCACTGACAAAAAAGCCCAACACTATGCCCCAAATAGCTGGGATCAACGTCAGCACAGTACCGAGTATCATCACCAAAATCCCCAACGCCATGCCATTGGCGGCATTGATTTGTTTACTGATGCGCCCGGAGATCGCAGAGCCAAGCGTGCCAGTCAGGTAAGTTAAAAACAATAAGCCAATCCAGCCCGAAGACAGGGCATAAGGTGGCTCCGACAGTAAAAAACTAATGTAAGTGTACTGATTTAAATAAATGAAAAAGTTTAATCCACCAATCAGATAGGTCAGCAGCAACACTTTTTGCCGTAAATGAAAGCAGTTATCCGCCAGCGCCTGGCGCCAGGAAAAAGCTTTGGCAGTAAAATGCTGTGATGCCGGTAAATAACGCCAAAACGCCCACACCAGCAACAGACTAAGTGCTGTCAGCGGCCAAAAAGCCCATTGCCAGTGACCAAGTTCGGCACAAAAACCCGCCAGCAACCGACCGGAAATGCCACCGAGCGAACTGGCACTGATATAAAAACCCACCGCCGACAACAACGCCGGTTTACTCAGCTCTTCGCCCATATAAGCGATGGCAATCGCTGGCAAGCCACCGAGACAGAGCCCTTGCAAGGCGCGCCAGAACAGCAGCTCAGCATAACTGTCCACCTGGGTGATGGCCAAGGTCGCCACAGACATGCCCACTAAGGTCCAGCCCAATAAAGCGCGTCGTCCCAGCGCATCAGAAATAGCGCCATAAAACAGCAGACTGAGGCCAAGCGCCAAGGTCCCGATGGCATAACTCCAACTGGTTTGCAGTGCCGTCAGGCCAAAGCTGCGACTGAGTTCTGGCAGCAGTGGCTGCATCGCATGCAAATTTGCAAACACCACTACCGCAGCCAAACTTAAAATCCAACAGATGCGGCGATAACCACGACTTTGTTTATCCAGCAAGGGCGACAACACCTTGGCTGTTTCGGTTTGCGTCAACTTCAATACCTACCTGACAAAAGTGGCGTTATTCTAGCGCTAAGCTTGGCCTGATACAGCCAACCTCAAAGTTTTTTTCCACAGCACCGTGTTGGCTATCGGCAATGACGCACAGCGGTGTATGATAGGGTCATGATGTTTAGCCCTAAAGGAAGGCTTTTTAATGCGGATCTCTTTGTTAAGTCTGGCCATTGCCAGCAGTTTCATGCTTACTCAATGTACCGAAGCCCCCACCCCAACTGGCGCGCCTGAGGCCGTCGCAGCGGTACCGGCCCAGGCGGCAGACAGCGTAAGTATGCCAGCCTTGTTTGAACAGGCCACTCAGACGTTATTTCAAGCCAGACCCCTCAGTGCTTCGGCTTATAATTTATCTGAGCAACAAGTCGGCAAAGCTTATGCGGCCTCGATGGAATTTTATGACAGCAATACTGAAGGCGAACTACGGTTACAACTGAGAAATATTGCGGCTCAGCTGACGGCATTACCAGTGCCAACGGAGGTGGCAGCCGCTGATAATCAAGCCGTGATGGCCAATATCATTAGCTATTACGCTGGCGCGGCCAATTTCCCGCAGGGTTATATTGATGTCTGGATGGGGCATTCGCCTTTTATTATCAACCAAATCAATGGCCCGACTATTGATATGCCAGGCGCACTGGTGAACTCACATCCTATCAATAACTTAACTGATGCAGAAAATTATTTAAACCGGTTACAACAATTTGGCCCGGCCCTTAAAAGTGTGCAGGATAAATTTAATACTGATGTCAAAGCCGGTTGGATCCCGCCCCGAGTGCTGCTGGATAAAGCCAGGCCGATTTTACAAAACTACGGCAACAGTACCGCAACTGAACATGCGATATATAAAGATTTTGTCGCTAAACTGGATAAAAATACGGCCTTGAATGCTGAGCAAAAAACAGCGCTACTTAGCAGAGCCGGTGAACTAATCAGCACTGTGGTCGCGCCAGCTTATCAACAATTGTTGCAAACTGTGGTGGCAACCTTACCGCATAGCCGGACTGAAGCCGGCATTTGGGCCCAGCCTAAAGGCAGCGAGTTTTATGCGTATTCTGTCCGGCAATTGGGCGATACCACCCTAAGCCCGGATCAAATCCATCAAATCGGTCTGGACGAAGTGGCGCGGATCAGCAAAGAGATGGACAGCATTCTCAAAGCCAACGGCTACAGTGAAGGCTCAGTTGGCGACAGGATGACTGCACTGGCCGCAGAGCCACGCTTTTTATATGCCGATTCAGATGCTGGCCGCGCCGAATTACTGGCTGATTTGAACAAGTATATCGCCGAGATGGACCTGCGGATGCCGGAGCAATTTGCCACCAAACCACCTTATCCGGTGGAAGTGCGCCGTATTCCAGTCGAGGTGCAAGACAGCGCCGCTGGCGGCCAATACACCAGTCCAGCTATTGACGGCAGCAAACCTGGCATTTACTGGATCAATCTGGCCGATATTACCGCCAATCCGAAATTTGATTTAAAAACGCTCACTTACCATGAAGCCAATCCGGGCCATCACTGGCAAATCGCGCTCAATCTGGCCCAGGAGCAATTGCCATTGTTGCGTCGGATCGCACCTTACAATGCCTACGCCGAAGGCTGGGGTTTATATTCTGAGCTGGTGGCTTATGAGATGGGCATGTACAAAAACGATCCATTTGGCAATCTGGGCCGGTTAAAAGCTGAGTTATTCCGCTCAGTGCGGCTGGTGGTAGATACCGGGATGCACGCGAAAAAATGGACACGCGAGCAGGCGGTGCAATATATGGCACAAGCCACAGGCGCTGCCTCTTCTGATGTGATTGCCGAAATCGAACGTTATATGGCCTGGCCAGGTCAGGCGCTTGGCTACAAACTGGGCATGTTGAAAATTGTTGAGCTCAGACAACAAGCCAAAACAGCGCTTGGCGATAACTTTGATATCAAAGCTTTCCATGATCTGGTCCTGCTGACTGGTGCGGTACCTATGGCAATACTGGAACAAAAAGTTCAGCTTTGGATCCAGGCTGAACAAAAAAAGCACAGCCAATAACGGCGAAGCCCCAAGCTGCCGCTTTGACATGAAACTGGCAGCTTAAACCGCAAAAGGACAGATGATGCCGACACCTCACAGCAATCAGGCCGAATGGCTCTGTTTACAACAAAGTTATGATCAGATGGAAAAACAGGCACTGTGGCTGCGGGTCGTCGCCATCACGCTGTGGTTATGGTTACTGCAAACGGAGAGCAGCTTGCTGTTGCAACTGGCACTGCTGGGCTTATTCTGGCTACAGGAAGCTTTATGGAAAACTCAGCAAAGCCGCACATCTAAGCGACTACTGGCGTTAGAATCAGCCAGTCAACAGCAACAAGATATCGGCTGCCAATGGCACACGCAATGGCAAGCAGAGCGTGGTGGCATCATCCGGTTGGCGTGTTCGTATCTGCAACAGGCACTGACACCAACTGTGGCGCTAACCTATCTGATTTTACTGGCCGGTTGCCTGCTCAGACATTGGTTTTAAGCCAATGCGCTGATAAAAAAGCCAGCATCTTGCTGGCTTTTCAATTAGTTCTGACGCTATTAGAAACCGTACACCAGGGTGGCTGCAGTTTCAGTATCGGTTTTTTTGCGGAATTCGCCTGGGCTAGAGTCGTATTTGACGACAAAGCTTAACCGCATCGATAACTGACCATTCACTTGTGAAGTCAGAGCACTACGGCTTTGCCAACTGGAGTTTTTCCCATCCAGCGACACTGACCATTCCAACGCCTGACGGAAACTATTGTTTTCATTCAGTTGATAATCGAGGTTGGTTGCCACAAACCAAATCAGACCTGTACTGCGCTGACCATCTGATGTTTCCTGATGGGCAAAACCCGGACCGGTTTCAAAATCCCAATAACTTTCTGCTTCTTCGAACAAACGTTTGGCATAACCACCGGCGACCGATGCTTGTTCGTGAAAAGCACCAAAACGGTCATTCAGATAAGCGGCCCGACCGAAGATACTGTGCTCACTGCGGTAGAATTTATAGTTGGTCTGACCGACTAAATTCAGCCGCTGCGCTGTGGTATATCTTTCCCGATCATTGGTGATATCGTCCACTTTGCTGTTGCGTTGCAATAAGGTTTGGATCAGGTATTTATTACGAAAATCCTGCATTTCATGTAGTAATTCAGTGTTGATCCGCACTGCAGTGGATTCAGTGTTACCGCTGCTCAGCACCACACCAACTTCAACATCACCAGCCCAAGGCACAAATTCATCGGAAGTTTCACTGCCACCAACCGCAGCTTCAGTGTCACGAATTTGGCGAAAAGCCTGGCCAGGTTTAATCCGGTCGCTGGCTGATTTTTCCACTGGTAATTTTGACTGGTTATAAGGCACCGCCACCACATTATTGCCAACCAGCACTGGCGTTGCTGCCAGACTTTGGCTACACCATAACGGCGCTGCCACTAGTATTGCGATTGCGAAACCGCGCTTATTGCCTTGCATTTTTTGACTGCTTAACTGCTTCACCACAGAACCTCATTTCAACAAATCATCCGCCGATGTTGCCATTACAACACCGGCATTCGCTCTCAATAGAACGGTATTAAGCCGCTTCGCCACGCTGACGGATATACTCCAGCGCCAGCTCAATGCGCGCTAAGCAACGTGTTTTGCCAATCAGCGCCAGTGTTTGATCTAACGACGGCGAATTGCCACCGCCCGTGACCGCCACCCGCAGCGGCATCCCCACTTTGCCCATGCCAAGGCCGAGACTTTCGGCCGCGCTATTGATGGCATGATGCACAGTTTCAGCCGTCCAATCGGTCAGTGCAGCCAACTGCTGTTGCACTGCCTGCAGTGGCTCTGCCGCCACTGGCCGCAAATGTTTTTTCGCCGCGTTCTCTTCAAACTCACAGAAGTCTTCATAAAAATAACGGCTGATTTCCACCATTTCTTTTAAGGTTTTTACCCGCTCGCCTTGCACTGCAATCAAAGCTTCCAGCGCTGGTCCCTGGCTGATATCCAGTTGCTGCGCCTGTACATGCCAAGCCAGATGTTTGGCGACATAAGCCGGCTCTGAATTACGGATATACTGCTGATTTAACCACTGCAGTTTTTCAGTGTTAAAGGCCGAAGGCGCGCGGTTACAGTCGGATAAATCAAAGAGTTCAATCAACTGCTCGCGGCTGAAAATTTCCTGATCGCCATGTGACCAGCCCAAACGCACCAGATAGTTCAGCAGTGCATCCGGCAGATAACCGTCATCGCGATATTGCATCACACCAACAGCACCATGCCGCTTGGACAGACGTTTGCCGTCATCGCCCAAAATCATTGGCACATGGGCATACTTTGGAATGTTAGCGCCCAAAGCCGCCAGAATATTCATCTGACGTGGTGTGTTATTGACATGATCATCACCACGAATGACATGGGTCACGCCCATTTTCCAGTCGTCGACCACCACGGTCAGGTTATAAGTTGGCGTACCATCACTGCGGGCGATAATTAAATCATCTAATTCGGCATTGGCAACTTCAATCCGGCCTTTGATTAAATCATCAATCACCACCACACCTTGCTGTGGATTTTTAAAGCGGATAACAAAAGGTTTATCAGTTGGGTGATCAGTGCGGTCACGCCACATGCCATTATATTTTGGCTTTTCGCCTGCAGCCATTTGCGCTTCGCGCATGGCATCCACTTCTTCAATAGTGCAGAAACATTTATAGGCTTTACCTTCGTCCAGTAACTGAGCCACCACTTCTTTATACAAATCAAAACGTTTGGTTTGATAAAATGGCCCTTGGTCCCAATCCAGTCCCAGCCAATTCATCCCATCTAAAATGGCATCAACCGATTCCTGCGAGGAACGTTCTAAATCGGTATCTTCAATCCGCAGGATAAAGGTACCACCGAATTTTTTGGCATATAACCAGCTATATAATGCAGTACGGGCACCACCCACATGTAAATAGCCAGTCGGGCTTGGCGCAAAACGAGAAATAATCGACATAAGGATTCCTGTCAGTCAGGTCTGAGAATGGCGCTATTGTACCAACCCTGCCCGGCTCTTGCACTGCTGATCGGCCGCAGAATGCTGTCAAATATCAGTGAACTGCAAAATATGACTACTTTTACAGCAGACAGCAGCAAAATGAAAAAATATCATTGACACTGCTTCGCCGCCCCCTATAATGACGGCCGAACGTTGCAGCGGATTGTTAGCTCAGCTGGGAGAGCACCGCCCTTACAAGGCGGGGGTCACTGGTTCGAACCCAGTACAATCCACCATAACGTTTAACAGAAGTAAGTGTTTGTTTAATATGATTTATCCAGCGGATTGTTAGCTCAGCTGGGAGAGCACCGCCCTTACAAGGCGGGGGTCACTGGTT